>JACSSF010000135.1 GCA_014879375.1 Lysobacteraceae bacterium | reverse complement strand
GAGTCGAGCAGGATCACCACGTCCTTCTTGTGCTCGACCAGGCGCTTGGCGCGCTCGATCACCATCTCGGCAACCTGCACGTGGCGCGCGGCCGGCTCGTCGAAGGTGGATGAAATCACCTCGCCGCGCACGGTGCGCTGCATTTCGGTGACTTCTTCCGGACGCTCGTCGATCAGCAGCACGATCAGGTGCACTTCCGGGTGATTGGTCGTGATCGCGGTGGCGATCTGCTGCATCATCATCGTCTTGCCGGCCTTGGGCGGCGACACGATCAGCGATCGCTGGCCCTTGCCCTGCGGTGCCATCAAGTCGAGGATGCGGCCGCTGATGTCTTCGCTCGAACCATCACCGCGCTCCAGCTTGAAGCGCTTGCGCGGGAACAGTGGCGTCAGGTTCTCGAACAGCGCCTTGTTCTTCGAGGCTTCGATCGGCTCGCCGTTGATGGTGTCGACGATGTTGAGCGCGAAGTAGCGCTCGCCATCCTTCGGCCAACGGATGCGACCGGAGATGTGGTCACCGGTGCGCAGGTTGAAGCGACGGATCTGGCTGGGCGAGATGTAGGTATCGTCCGGGCCGGCCAGGTACGAGGCCTCGGCCGCGCGCAGGAAGCCGAAGCCGTCCGGCAGGATTTCCAGCACGCCGTCGGCGGCGACGCCTTCGCCGTGGCGGGTCAGCACCTTCAGGATGCCGAAGATGATGTCCTGCTTGCGTGCGCGGGCCACGCCTTCGCTGATCTGCAGCTGCTCGGCGATGTCGAGCAATTTCGGCGCCGGCATGCGCTTCAAGTCGCCCAGCGAGTAGGTCGGGAAGCCTTCGGGCACCTGCGGATGCGGGCGCGGCTCGAAGGTTTCCTGCTGGCCGTTGTCGTCCGGGAAGCCGTGGTCGCGCCCGCGATTGCGGTCACGGTCGCGGCGGTTCTTGAACCGATCGCGGCGATTGTTGTTATTGCGCTGACCGTTGTTGTCGCGCTGTTGGTAACCGCCACCGTCCTGCTGCGCGTTCGCGCCATCGGACGGGCTGCCGCCATCGCTGGCCTGCGCCGATGATTCGGCGGCGGGCGGCGGGGTGGCGGGGGTGTCGTTCACCGGAGCGCTGGGCGCTGGCGATTCGGCCGGGGTGGCCAACGCAGCGCTGGCTTCGGCTTCGGGACGGGCTTTGGGCGGACGGCCGCGGCGCTTGGGCGCGGGGGCCTCGGGGGTTTGGGTGTCGTCGGACAAGCGGGAAATCCTCGCGATGGCGAGCGCCCGGCATTCGGTAGGCGGGGCGTCTTGGGGAGTGAATCAGATGGGTGCGGCGCGATTGACCTGCTGGGCAGGTGGCACCGGACGTCTAGAAATTAGCACCGCCGGGGCGGCGGAGCAAGTGTTTGTGTCGTCGGTGGCCGCCTTGCACGGCCACCGTACAGGTTGGGGATCAGAGCACCTGGTCGATCAACTGGGCCAGCTGCGGCTTGCCGACCGCGCCGACCTGGGTCGCCTGGACCTGGCCGTTCTTGAACATCAAGAGCATCGGGATGGAGCGCACGTGGTACTTCAGGGCGGTCGCCTGATTCTGGTCGATGTCGACCTTCACCACCTTGGCCTTGCCGGCATATTCGGTGGCCAGCTGGTCCAGCGCGGGGGCGATCATCCGGCACGGGCCGCACCAGGGCGCCCAAAAATCCACCAACACCGGGACATCGGATTCCAGCACTTGTTGATTGAAGTTGGAATCGGTGGCGTGGATGACGTTGTCGCTCATGGCGGCTCCAGATAGGTGGAAGGGGGCATGCCTTGCTAAACTGGGGCGTTTCCGGGCGGTTTCAACCCCGCCGCATGCCCGCGCAGCACTGCCTGAAGTCTGCGGCGCGCCTTCCCGACTTGCAAGCGCCCGTTGCGCCGGCTTATTGAATACATGTCCGACAAACCCCTGACCGACGTTCCCTTCTCCTCATTCGACCTGCACCCGAGCCTGCTGGCCGGGCTGGAGGCCGCCGGCTTCTCCCGCTGCACGCCGATCCAGGCGATGACCCTGCCGTTCGCCCTGGCCGGGCGCGATGTCGCGGGCCAGGCCCAGACCGGCACCGGCAAGACGCTGGCGTTCCTGATCGCGGCGATCAACCGGCTGCTGACGCGCCCGGCGCTGGCCGAGCGTAAACCCGAGGACCCGCGCTGCCTGATCCTGGCGCCGACCCGTGAGCTGGCGATCCAGATCCACAAGGACGCGATGAAGTTCGCCTCCGATCTCGGCCTCAAGATCGCGCTGGTCTATGGCGGCGTCGATTACGACAAGCAGCGCGCGCTGCTGCAGGCAGGCGCCGACATCATCATCGCGACGCCGGGCCGCCTGATCGACTACGTCAAGCAGCACAAGGTCGTCAGCCTGCACGCCTGCGAGGTCTGCATCCTGGACGAGGCCGATCGGATGTTCGACCTTGGCTTCATCAAGGACATCCGTTTCCTGCTGCGGCGCATGCCGGCGCGCACCGAGCGCCAGACGCTGCTGTTCAGCGCGACGCTCAGCCATCGCGTGCTGGAGCTCGCCTACGAGCACATGAACGATCCGGAAAAGATCGTCGTCGAGACCGAGACCATCACCGCCGCGCGCGTGCGCCAGACGCTGTACTACCCGGCGGACGAGGAAAAGCTGCCGCTGCTGTTGGGCCTGCTCTCTCGCAGCGAAGGCGCGAGGACGATGGTGTTCGTCAACACCAAGGCCTTCGTCGAGCGCGTGGCGCGTGCACTGGAGAAAGCCGGCTATCGCGTCGGCGTGCTGAGTGGTGACGTGCCGCAGAAGAAGCGCGAATCGCTCTTGAAGAAGTTCCAGGCCGGCCAGCTGGAGCTCTTGGTCGCCACCGATGTCGCCGCGCGCGGCCTGCACATCGATGGCGTGTCGCACGTGTTCAACTACGACCTGCCGTTCGATGCCGAGGACTACGTGCATCGCATCGGTCGCACCGCGCGCCTCGGCGCCGAGGGTGATGCGATCAGCTTCGCCTGCGAGCGTTATGCGATGTCGCTGCCCGACATCGAGGCCTACATCGAGCAGAAGCTCCCGTCCGAGCCGGTCACGCAGGAGCTCCTGACCGCGCTGCCGCGCGCGCCGAAGCCGCACGTGGAAGCGGTGGCCGAGGACGGCGAGAGCATCGGTGAAATCTTCAAGGAAGTGCGCGAGGCGCGCGCCGCCGAAGATGCCAAGCGCGGCGGCGGCCGTGGCGGACGCACCGAGCGTTCTGGCGGTCGCGGCGCACGCGGTCCGCGCAAGGAGGGCGAAGGCAGCGGCGGCGAACGTCGTCGTCGTGGCCCGCGTTCGGAACGTGTAGAAGCCGACACACCCGATGCGGCGCCCGCGCACGCCGCCCAGACCGGCGATGCCGACAAGGCGCCGCGCAAGCGCCGTCGTCGGCGTCGCGGCAAGCCAGTCGAAGGTGCAGCCGCAACGACGACGAACGGCAATGTGCAGGGTGGCGCGAACGGCAAGCGGACAGCCGATGCACCGGCGGCGAAGGTGGCGGTGCCGGCGGGCGAGAAAGGTTCGCTGCTGACGAGGATTGGCCGCGGCCTGAAGTCACTGGTCACGCGCGGCCCGTCGCGCCAGCACTAAAGGCAGATCACGACGGCCGGCACGCGCTGCGCCGTCGATAACCCTCCTGGCGCAGGCATAATCGACGCATGGGAATCCTTCGCTTCGACAACGTGAGCAAGCGCTACGCCGGCGGGCAGGATGCGCTGGCGGAAGTCAGTTTCACCGTCGAGCCGGGTGAGATGCTGTTCATCACGGGGCATTCGGGCGCAGGCAAGAGCACGCTCCTGAAGCTCATCCAGTTGGCCGAGCGGCCCAGCCGCGGCGCGGTGCTGTTCGACGAGAAGAACCTGCTCAAGGTGCGTGGGCGCAAGGTGGCGATGCATCGGCGCAATGTCGGCGTGGTCTACCAGGACCACCAGCTGCTGACTGATCGCAGCGTGTTTGAAAACATCGCCCTGCCGCTGATCCTGCGCGGGATGCGGCGAAGCGAGATCGGCAAGCGCGTGCGCAGCACCGTCGAGCGCATGGGCTTGGGGGGGCGCGAGAAGGCGCTACCTACCCAGCTTTCCGCGGGCGAGCAGCAGCGCGTGGGCATCGCGCGGGCGCTGATCGGCGAGCCGCGCTTGCTGGTGGCCGATGAGCCGACCGGCAATCTGGACCCGACGCTGTCAGCCGAGATCATGGATCTCTTCGCCTCCCTGCCCGAGCGCGGTACCAGCGTGCTGATCGCCAGCCACGACCTGGGCCTGGTGAAGCGGATGAAGAAGCGCGTGCTGGTGCTGGACCACGGGCGCCTGGCCGACGACATCGCGCCGGAGGACCTGGCCGATGAATAAGCCCAACGTTGGCGTCACCCGGTCCGGCCTCGGTACGTGGTTCGACCACCATCTCTACAGCCTGATGGCGAGCCTGGGCCGCGCGATTCGCAAGCCGGGCGCGACCTTGCTCACCATCGGCGTCATGGCGATCGCGCTGTCGTTGCCGCTGGGGCTGGGCTTGATCCTTGCCAACGTCGAGCGCTTTGCCGGCAGCGTGCAGCAGTCGCGCGAGATCAGCGTCTTCCTGAAGCAGGACACGTCGCTGGCGCGCGCGCAGGCACTGGCCGACACGTTGCGCGAACGCAGCGACATCGCCAACCTGCAATGGGTGACGCCGGAGGAAGGCCTTGCCGACTTCCGCCAAAACAGTGCGCTGGGCGATGCGATCGACCAGCTCGACGGCAATCCGCTGCCGCATCTGTACATCGTCACGCCCCGGTCCGACGAGATGGCGGTCGCCGAGGCCTTGCGCGCGCTGCCCGAGGCCGAGGTCGTGCAGCACGACGCGGTCTGGCGCGAGCGCCTGAACCAGTGGCTGCGTTTCGGCACACGGCTGGCATGGGTGCTGGCCTTGCTGCTTGGCGTCGGCGCGCTGCTGGTGGTGGGCAACACCGTGCGCCTCGACATCCAGTCGCGCAAGGAGGAGATCGGCGTGCTGCAACTGCTCGGCGCGACCGACGGCTTCATCCGCCGTCCGTTCCTGTACCTGGGCGCGTGGTATGGCCTGGCTGCCGGCGCACTGGCCATCGGCCTGCTGATGCTGGCCCACCATTACCTGGCGCCGCCGCTGGCGGAGCTCGCGGCCAGTTATGGCAGCCGCTTCGCCCTGCAGGGTTTCAACCCGATGCAGGCCTTGCTGGTGGTGCTGGGCGCGGGGCTGCTGGGTTGGCTTGGCGGCGGCATCGTGACCGGTCATTACCTGCGCCAGACGCGCCCGGCCAGCTGATGGCCCTGCAACGACACGTCCTGCGACACCTAGTATCGGAAGCGCCTTGCGTGATGGTGGTGGATGGTTCACGCCTGGTGCGCAAGCTGATCCGTGACATGCTGGAGCGGGAGCTGCCGAACGTCACCGTGGTGACGTGCGACAGCGTGGCCGACGCACGCAAAAGGCTGACCCAGGTGGTGATCGACCTGGTTACCACGTCACTTGCGTTGCCCGATGGCGATGGCCTGGCAGTCGCCGATGCAGTACGCAACTCCGCCGGCCAGGCCTACATCCCCGTGATCGTGGTATCGGGTGAGGCGCAGGCGCGGCTGGAGGCGCGCACCTTGGGTGGCGATGTCACCGACTACTTCGACAAGTCGCTGGGGATGGGCGCGTTGGCCGCGTTCATCCGCGGCTACGTGCAACCGCAAACCGTGCCCGGCGCCCATGTGCTGTATGTCGAGGACAGCCGCGTGGTCGCATTGGCCACCAAGCGCATGCTGGAGTCGCAGGCGTTGCGGGTGAGTCACGTCTCCAGTGCCGAGGATGCCATCAAGTGGCTCGATGCACGTGCAAGCGACGATGACGCGCCGGGCTGCGACCTGGTCCTGACCGATCTTTATCTCACCGGCCAGCTGACCGGCAAGGACGTGCTTCGCCACGTGCGCAACCATTTGGGGCACGGCAAGCGGCGCCTGCCCGTGCTGGTGATGACGGGCGACGAGAACACCAAGAACCAGACCGAGCTGATCCAGCTGGGTGCGAACGACCTGGTGCTCAAGCCCATCGAGGAGCGCTTGCTCATCACCAAGACCCTGTTCCAGCTGCGCGTGGCCGCGCTGCCGGAGACACGCGCCGCGACGGCATGAGCGAGCCACGCGAACTGCGGCTGGAGCCTGCGTGGAAGGCGCGCATCGGTGACTGGTTCGCCCGCGACGACATGCAGGCGCTTTCCGCCTTCCTGCGCGAGCGCCGCACCGCTGGCACGCGGATCCATCCCGCGCCGGCGAACCTCTTTGCCGCATTCGATGCCACCCCGTTCGATGATGTCAAGGTCGTCATCCTCGGCCAGGACCCGTACCACGGCCCCGGTCAGGCGCACGGGCTGTGCTTCTCGGTGCTGCCAGGCGTGCCAGTGCCACCCTCGCTGCAGAACATCTACAAGGAACTGGCGCGCGATACCGGCTTCGTTCGCCCCGACCACGGCTACCTGATGCCCTGGGCCCGGCAGGGCGTGCTGCTGCTCAACAGCGTCTTGACCGTGGAGGAAGGACGCGCCGGCAGCCACCAAAACCAGGGCTGGGAAGGTTTTACCGACCATGTGGTCGACGTGCTCAACCGCGAACGCGAAGGCCTGGTGTTCCTGCTCTGGGGCAGTTACGCGCAGGCCAAGGGCAAGATGATCGATACCCGCCGGCACCGGGTGCTGCGGGCGCCGCATCCCTCGCCGCTGTCGGCGCACCGGGGGTTTTTGGGCTGCGGGCACTTCACCGCAGCCAACAAGTACCTGTTGCAGCAGGGAAAAACCCCGATCGACTGGTCGTTGCCGGTGCAGGCCGACATCGCGATCACCGCCCCTTGAGAACCCCATTCGGGGCCCCAGATCAAGCGGACGGCCACGAATTGGCGTGGTTGGACGGGGCAGCCAAGGCTCCATGAATGGAACGGAAAGGCCGGTTCCCGGGAGTTAGCACTCACCCATGACGACTGCTAAAATCACGCGCATGAATGCACAAGCTGCAACTTACCCGCTGATCCCCAACAACCTGCCGGTTCCCAATGCCTTGGGCTCGCTGGAGTCCTACATCGGCGCGGTGCACCAGATCCCGGTGCTCACCGTCGAGGAAGAGCAGGACCTGGCCCGCCGCCTGCGCGACGACAACGACCTGACCGCGGCGCAGAACCTGATCCTCGCCCACCTGCGCTTCGTGGTGCACGTGGCGCGTGGCTACAACGGCTACGGCCTGCAACTGGGCGACCTGGTCCAGGAAGGCAACATCGGCCTGATGAAGGCGGTCAAGCGCTTCGATCCCGACATGGGCGTGCGCCTGGTCAGCTTCGCGGTGCACTGGATCCGTGCCGAGATGCACGAATACATCATCAAGAACTGGCGCATCGTCAAGGTCGCGACCACCAAGGCGCAGCGCAAGCTGTTCTTCAACCT
>JACSSF010000074.1 GCA_014879375.1 Lysobacteraceae bacterium | reverse complement strand
GCGGTACTTGCCTTCCTGGCCCTTGGCCTTGGCGGCATCGGCCAGCACCTGGATCTGCTCGTCGGACAGCCCAACCAGCTCGCCACGGTCATCGACGACGATCGCCGAATCGTTCACCTCGGCCAGCACGTTCTGGTTGAACTTGGTGGAGAGGGTGGCCATTTCGCTGTTCATTGCCTTGACGCGTTCTTTCTGCTCCGGGGTCAGGTTGGCACCGGCACGGACGAAATCGTCGTAGTACTCCTCGACCAGGCGCAGGCTCTCGGCGTCCAGGCCCAGCTGGTTGCGGTTGTCGTACACGGTCTTGACGCGGGCGAACAGGGCCGGGTTGAGCGAGATCGCATCCCGGTGTGCGGAGAACTTCGGCGCGTATTCGGCCTGCAGCTTCTGCAGCGCGTCATTGGTGTTGGTGGCGTTCAGGCCGCTGAACACTGCCAACGTGCGGCCCAGCGTCTGCCCGGTGCGCTCCATCGCGACGATGGTGTTCTCGAAGGTGGGCGCTTCGGGGTTGCCCGCGATGGCCTCGAACTCGACGCGCTCTTCCTCCATGCCGCGGTCGAACGCCGGGGCGAAGTGCTCGATCTTGATCTTGTCGAACTGCGGGTACTGCCACTGCAGCGGGCTGGGCGCGAAGAGGGGATTGGCAGCGGTCTCGGGCATCGATTCACTCTGTGCGGTTTTGGCGTCGCCGGCGGGCGTGGTGGCGCAGCCGGCCAGGGCGGCGGCGATGGCCAGCGTCAGGGCGCTGGCAAGCAGTCGGTGATGGGACATCGGGCGTGTGAACCTCTGAATCCGGAAACGATCAGGGTATCCCATCCCGCCAAGCCGATCCCCTGCCATCAGTCAGCCCGAGCCTGAACGGCGCCACCAGCGTTCACGCGTCGCCGACCGCCAGCGCGCCAATCTGCGAACCCCGTCCCGAATCCTTGGAGCTCCCATGTCCGATATCACCAGCGTGATGACCGCCAACCCGTCCAGCTGCCGCGTGGACACGCCGCTCGCCGACGTCGCCCAGATGATGGTCGACAGCGACTGCGGGATGATCCCGGTGGTCGATGACGCCCTCAAGCCGATCGGCGCGGTGACCGACCGCGACATCGCCACCCGGATCGTGGCCGCCGGGATCGATGCCGGGCTCAGCAATGCCGGGGACGCGATGACCTCGCCAGTCGCGACCGTCACCCTGGCTACCAGTCTGTACGACGCGACCTGCGTGATGGAGGCGGAGAAGATCCGCCGGGTGATCGTGGTCGATGGCGAAGGGCGCCTGGCCGGCGTCGCCGCGCTTGCCGACCTTGCCCTGGCCGGCAAGAGCGAGGCCACCGCGCAGGTGGTCAGGGAAGTTTCGGCGCCTGGCAAGGCCTGACTCCGCCCGCATTCCCCCGAAGGCGCCATCGCCGTGATGGCGCCTTTTTTGCTTGTTTTTCGCGATCAAGAGCGTGTTGTCCACGCGCATATGGCCGGTCTATAGTCGAACGCATCCGCCGGCATTTCGGCGAGGGGAGAGTGGCCATGCGGCAGTTCCCGTTACGCGCCGATCGGCGCGCCTTGTGTTTCCTCTTGTTGGCGATGGTCGCCGCAGCGCTGCCCGCGCAGGCCGCCGAGACCCTGCGTTACGTGATTCTGGTCGATGGCGGCAAGCAGGCCGGCCACCAGACCACGCAGGTCGGCGATGACGGCGTCGTCCGCACCGAGTTCATCTTCAAGGACAACGGTCGTGGGCCTGAGCTGAAGGAACGCTACAAGCTGGCCACGGACGGCAGCTTTGCCGATTACGAGGTCAAAGGGACCTCCACCTTTGGTGCGCCGGTGGATGAAACCTGGCGGGTGGAGAATGGTATGGGTCGCTGGAAGACCACGTCCGATGCGGGCGAAGCGCCGCAGCGCGATGGCGCGATGTACTGGTCGCTGGCCGGCACGCCGCAATCATATGCGCCGATATTGGCGGCGCTCGCCAAGCGCGGTGATGCCGGCGTCCCCCTGATTCCTTCGGGTACGTTGCGCTCGCGTGTCATCGACGAGGTCACCCTCCAGCGCGATGGGCAGGCCCGCAAGGTGGACCTGCTGGCGCTGACCGGGGTCGGCTTCACGCCCATCTTCCTGTGGACGACGACCGACGCGAACCCGCGCATCTTCGCCTTCATCCAGCCGGGCTGGATGCAGATGGTGGAGGCGGGCTGGGAGAAGCAGGCTGCCGAACTTGAAACCCGGCAGAAGGCCGCCGAGGCCAAGGCGCTGGTCGATCTCAACCAGCGCCTGTCGCATGCCATTCCCGGCACGACCCTGATCCGCAACGTGCGGCTGTTCGACAGCGAGAAGGGCGTCTTGGGCCCGGTGTCGTCGGTGTTGATCCGCGATGGCCGCATCCAACGGGTGGGCGAGGGCAATTGGGCGACCGGCGATCACGTTGGCGATGTGATAGATACCCTCACCATCGCCCGCACGCTCGACGGCGGTGGCCGCGTGCTGATGCCGGGCTTGTTCGACGCGCACGCGCATACCTCGCGCTGGAGCGGCGGCCTGGACGTAGCGGCCGGCGTCACCAGCATCCGCGACATGGGCAACGACAACGCCACCTTGCAACAGGTCATGGCCGAGGAACGCGAGGGCAAGCTGCTGGGCGCGCGGGTGGTGCCGGCGGGTTTCCTGGAGGGTGAAAGCAAGATGTCGGCGCGCAACGGCTTCGTGGTCAAGGACCTCGACGGCGCGAGAAAGGCCATCGACTGGTATGCGGAGCACGACTACCCGCAGATCAAGATCTACAACTCCTTCCCCAAGGAAATCCTGAAGGACACCATCGCCTATGCGCACGGCAAGGGCCTGCGCGTCAGCGGCCACATCCCGGTGTTCCTGCGCGCGCAGGATGCGGTGGATGCCGGGTACGACGAGATCCAGCACATCAATCAGGTGCTGCTGAACTTCCTGGTCGATGACAAGACCGACACGCGCACGCTGGAGCGCTTCTACCTGCCGGCCAACAAGGTCGCGGACATGGATTTCGATGCCAAGCCGGTGCAGGACTTCATCGCCCTGCTGGCGAGGAAGCAGATCGTGATCGATCCGACCCTTGCTACCTTCGATTTCCTGCGCCAGCGCCCGGGCCAGATGTCGCAGGCCTTCGCCGCCGTGGCCGACCATATGCCGCCGGACGTGCAGCGCGGTTTCCGCGTCGCCGAGTTCGACATCCCGGATGACGCCACCGCCGCGCGCTTTGACAAGTCCTATCTGAAGTCGGTCGATTTCGTCGGCCGCATGTATCGCGCGGGCGTGCCGATCGTCGCGGGGACCGATGGCTTGCCTGGCTTCACCCTGCAGCGCGAACTGCAGCTCTACGTGGATGCCGGAATGACCCCGGCGCAGGCGCTGCAGACCGCTACCTGGAACCCGGCCAAGTACGCGCGGGTGGTGGGTGACCGCGGCAGCATCGCGGTGGGCAAGCGCGCGGACCTGATCCTGATCGATGGCGACCCGACCCGCGACATCGCCGATATCCGCAAGGTGGCGACGGTGATCAAGGGCGACACGATCTACTACCCGAGCGAGGTCTATCGCGAATTGGGCATCCGGCCGTTCGCCGAGCCGATCAAGCCGGTCGAAACGAAGAAGTAAGGCGGATGGGTTGAGCGCCGCGCAGCCGATTACTTCTCGACGAAGGCGCGTTCGAACACGTATTCGCCGGGCGTGCCGATGCGTGGCGCAGCGTTGAAGCCGCGACCATCGAGCAGTGCGCGGAAATCGGCCAGCATCGCCGGGCTGCCGCAGACCATCGCGCGATCGTGCGCCGCGTCCAGCGGCTCGAGGCCAAGGAACTCGGGGATGCGGCCATCGGCCAGCATGTCGGTGATGCGACCGCGATGGTCATGCCCGAGATACTCGAAATCCTCGCGCGAGACGGCGGGGAAGTAGTGCAGCTTGCCTTGCACGATCTCGCCCAGCAGCTCGTGCTCGGGCAGGGTCTTTTCAAAGAATTCGCGATAGGCGAGGTCCTCCGCGCTGCGCACGCCGTGGCAGACGATGACCCGCTCGAAGCGCTCATAGGTCTCCGGGTCCTGCACGATGGAGAGCCACGGCGCGAGGCCCGTGCCGGTGCCCAGGAGATACAGGTTGCGGCCCGGGTGCAGGTCGGAGATCAGCAGCGTGCCGGTCGGCTTGCGGCTGACCAGCACCGGATCGCCCACCTTGAGGTGCTGCAGGCGCGAGGTCAGCGGCCCGTCCTGCACCTTGATGCTGAAGAAATGCAGGGTCTCCTCCCAGTTGGCACTCGCCACCGAATACGCGCGCACCAGCGGCTTGACCCGGCCATCAGCGGCTTGCACCTGCAGGCCGATCATCACGAACTGGCCGTTCTCGAAGCGCAGGCCCGGGTCGCGGGTGGTGGTGAAGCTGAAATACGCGTCGGTCCAGTGATGGACCTCGAGCACGGTTTCGGTGAAATATGGCGATTCGGACATGGGGGCGTCGCTGGGGGCAATCCGGCCATTTTACCGGGCCTGCGGCCGACGGTTTGATCCACCGCAAACGCGCGGCATGCATGATGGGCGCATGCAGCCGCCGCACACGCTCTGGACCATCGGCCATTCCACCCGTCCGTGGAAGGAATTCGTGGCGATGTTGCAGGCCGCCGGGATCGAGGTGCTGGTGGATGTGCGGCGCTTTGCCGGGTCACGGCGCAACCCGCAATTCTCGCGCGACGTGATGCCGATGGCGCTGGCTGAGGCCGGCATCGAATACCTGCCGATGCCGGCGATGGGCGGCCGCCGTAAGCCCGCGCCCGATTCGCCCAACACCGCGTGGCGGGTGGAGGCCTTCCGCGCCTACGCCGATCACCTCGCCAGCCCTGAATACATCGCGGCGCGCGGCGAGCTGATGCAGGTTGCCGAGCGTCGCCGTACTTGCGTGATGTGCGCGGAGGCCGTGTGGTGGCGTTGCCATCGCCGGCTGATTTCAGATGACTTCGTCGCGCGCGGCTGGGACGTCATCCACCTGATGGCGCCCGGACGTAGCGAACATCACGTGCTGAACGTGGAGGCGCAAATGGTTAGTGGCGTGTTGCAGTACCCCGCGCCGCAGTCCGACCTGTTTTGAACAGGCCGCCAGAGTCGGCTAGCTGTCAGTCCTTCTTGCGCACGTACACCATGGTCGCCTTGCCGTCCGGGCCCTTGCGCGATTCCAGCACGTAGCCCGGATGCGCCACCATCAGGTCCTTGAGCTTGGCGAAGCCGTAGCTGCGGGTGTCGAAGTCCGAGCGCAGGCGCTGCAGGTTGCTGCCGACCGCGCCCAAGTGCGCCCAGCCTTCGTCGTCGGAGGCGGCCTCGACCGCTTCGGCCAGCAGATTGTCCAGCGTGCGGTCGCGCTTGAGCTTGGTCGCGGGCTTGGCGCCGGCCTTGACCGGGGCTTCATCGCCCAGGTTCTCGGTGTAGATGAACTTGTCGCAGGCAGCGACGAAGGCCTGCGGCGTCTTGCGCTCGCCGAAGCCGTACACGGTCAGGCCCTGTTCGCGGATGCGCGCGGCCAGGCGAGTGAAATCGCTGTCGCTGGAGATGATGCAGAAACCATCCAGCTTGCCCGCATAGAGCAGGTCCATCGCGTCGATGATCAGGAAGCTGTCGGTCGCGTTCTTGCCGGTGGTGTAGTTGAACTGCTGCATCGGCTGGATCGAGTGTTCCAGCAGGCCGCCTTTCCAGCCGCCCAGGTGTCCCGAGGTCCAGTTGCCGTAGGCGCGGCGCACGCTGGCATTGCCGTACTTGGCGATCTCCGCCAGCAACGCGGGCAGGCGCGCCGGGTTGCTGTTGTCGGCATCGATCAGGATGGCGAGGCGGGAAACGCGGTCATTGGCTTCGGGCATCGGAGTCTCTCGTCGTGCATTGGATCCAGCATACCCGCGCAGGATGACGCGCGGCTCAGCGATAGCCGGCGGCCTGCAGCTCGAACAACTCGGCGTAGCGGCCGCCTTGCATCATCAACTCCACATGGGTGCCGCTGGCCTCGACCTGGCCATCAGCCAGCACCAGGATGCGGTCGGCCATGCGCACACTGGAGAAGCGGTGCGAGATCAGCACCGCGGTGCGGTCCTCGGACAGCTCCTTGAAGCGCTCGAACACCTCGTACTCGGCGCGGGCGTCGAGCGCGGCAGTCGGCTCGTCCAGGATCATCACCTGTGCGTCGCGCATGTAGGCGCGGGCGATCGCGATCTTCTGCCACTGGCCGCCGGACAGGTCCACGCCTTCCTTGAAGCGCCGGCCGATGACCTGGTCATAGCCCTTGGGCAGGCCGCCGATGACCTCGTCCGCCATGCCCTTGCGCGCAGCCAGCTCGATGCGGCGGCGGTTGTTCATGTCGTCGATGTCGCCGACGCCGATGTTCTCCGCGGCGGTCAGGTGGTAGCGCATGAAGTCCTGGAAGATCACCCCGATGTTGGCCCGCAGGTCGTCGATGTCGTAATCGCGCAGGTCGCGGCCATCCAGCAGGATGCGGCCTTCATCCGGGTCGTACAGACGTGCCAGCAGCTTGACCAGTGTGGTCTTGCCGGCGCCGTTCTCGCCGACCAGCGCCAGCACCTCGCCGGCATGCAGCTCGAAGGAGAGATGACGCAGCGCCCAGCGCTCGTTGCCTTCATAGCGGAAGCCGACATCCTCGAACACGAAGCCGGTGCGGATGGGGCGCGGCACCGGCAGGGCGTCGGGCCGCGACACGATCTCCGGCTGGATTTCGAAGAACGAGTACAGATCGTCCAGGTACAGGGCCTGGCTGGCGACCTGCGAGAACCCGGCCAGCAGGCTCTCCAGCAATTGGCGCAGGCGGCGGAAACTGCCGGCGAGGAAGGTGAGGTCGCCGATGGAGAAATCACCGCGCACTGTGCGCCAGGCGATGTAGGCATAGGCGATGTAATAGCCCAGCGTGCCCAGCGCGGCCAGCAACGTGCCCCAGAAGGCGCGATGCCCGGCCAGCTTGCGGTTGGCCTGGTAGAACTGGTTCGACAACGTGCGGAAGCGCTCGATGAAGAACCGGTTGAGGCCGAAGATCTTCACTTCCTTGGCCGATTCCACGCTCGCGCCCATCTGGCGGATGTATTCCAGCTGGCGCCGCTCGGGCGTCCACTGGAAGTTGAGCGAGTAATTGAGCGCGTTGAAGTGCGACTCGCCGACGAAGGCCGGGATCAGCGCCACCGCCAGCAGCACCATCAGCCACGGCGCATAGGCCATCAGGCCGGCGGCAAAGCTGATGATGGTGATGACATCCTGCGCCTGCCCGAACAACTGCCCCATCAGGCTCATCCGGCCCATGGTCTGGCGCCGCGCGCGATCCAGCTTGTCCTGCAGGTCGGCGTCCTCGAAATCCTCCAGGTCCAGGGTCGCCGCGTGCTCCATCAGGCGGATGCTGGTGGCGTTGGTGAAACGCTCCGACAGCAGCGTGTCCACGTAACCGACCAGCCGGCCGAGCAGGTCGGACAGGATCGCCATCGCGAACTCGATGCAGAGCAGCCAGGCAAGGTGATTGAGCTCGCCGGACTGCCATGCCGCGCCGAGGTCATGCGGTACGCCTGCGCCGATCAGCCGCACCGCTTCGTCGATGATCAGCTTGCCGATGTAGAGCATGCTGATCGGCAGGAAGGCGCGCACCACGCGCAGCGCGATCGTCGCCAGCGTCAGCGGCTTGCTGGTGTGCCAGATCTCGCGCAGGAACGGCGGGATGTTGCGCATCGCCGAGAAGCGCTGGCGAAAGTCGAGTTGTTGCGGGGGCAGGGGGGGCGGCATCGCGACAGGTTAAGCGCGGCGGCGTGACGTGCGCGCGACAAGGCGGGATGTCGATGCAGTTGCATCGCGCATGGATGGCAGGCTCATTCGCCGCCCTGCCAGCCCAGGCCGATGGTGAAACTGCGCCCCGGCGCCGGCTCGAAACTGCGGCCATTCGATTCGTTGACGATCACCGAGCCGACGTATCGCTTGTCCAGCAGGTTGTCGATCCGCGCGAATGCATGCCAGCCCGATGCATCCGGATGTTGCCAGCGCAGCGCCAGTGCATGACGGACGTTGCCGGGCGCGGCGGCGCTGTTGTCATCGTCCACCGGGATCGCGGCGTTGCCGGTCGTTTCCAGCGACAAGGCCAGCGAACGATCGGCGCGATGCAGATCCAGCCGCGCGAAGCCCTGCACGCGCGGGATGCCGGGGATGCGGTTGCCGGCCGCCACCTGCCGCACGGTGGCGATGCCGTTGCGCACGACGGTGGTCTGCCAGCCCTGGCGGAAGCGCGCATCGATGAGGTTCGCGCTGAAGGCGTAACCGAGGTTCGGATGCGGCTCGCCGGACAGGCTGGCCTCCAGCCCGTCGCGACGGGTGCGCGCGGCGTTCGCGTAACTGCTGCGCCCACCACTCGACATCACCTGGGTGATCTCGTCGCGGCCATCGATCCGATACAGCGCCACGCTGGCCTGATAGCCTGCGCCGCGCCAGCGCGCACCGATCTCGCCGCTGTTGAAGTGCGCGGGACCAAGCGCGGTATTGAGGCCGCCTGCACCATCGGGACGGTAGGCGAGTTCGGTCACGGTCGGGGTTTCGTAGCCGCGTCCGAGGCTGGCGAACACCTCGCCCTTGCCGAAGCGCCGCGCGACGCCGGCGGAGAGCGCGGTCTCGCCATACTCCAGCCGGCCGCTGTCATCGCCATTGCCCGGCGCGATGTAATGGTCGCTTGAAGTGAAGCGCAGGCGCCCGCGGCGGACGGCGGCAAGTCCCGACCAATGATCGCCCCAATGGGTTTCACCACTCAGCCACGCCTCGCTGGTGCGGACCCGGTTGCTCTCGTCGCGGCGCAGGCGTCCGCGCACGCCCAGTTGGCTGCCGATGAAGTTCTCGAAGCCGCGTCGGTCCTCGTGCAGGGTGCCGAGGTCGATGCCGGCCGCCCATGCGCCATGCGCGCCGCTGCTGCGATGCGAGAGCGACAGTCCGGTGCTGCGCCGACCAAGATCAATCACGCCGCCCGCGTGCGAAGGCGGGCGCTGTACCGCGACCGGAATGGCGAGGAACTGCTCGACCTCGCGCCGGGTGTGCCACAGCGCCAGCTGCAGCTCGCGGCCCTGCGCGTAATCCCAGCCCCAGCGCAGGCCGGCCTGTCGCTGCTCGATCCGCTTGCGGGTATCGAAGCTGATCGCGACCGGGTCGGTGCCCTCGGGCGTCAGTCGCCATTGCGCGGGGGTGAGGCCCAGCGGGTCGTCGGTATCGGGCTGGTCCAGCGCATCGACCACCAGTTGCAGGCGATGCCGCGTGCCGGGCGTCCACTGCACGATGCCATGCGCCTCGTCGCGGCGGGCCGCGCTGTGCGGGCGATGGCCATCGGTGTCGAAGCGGCTGATCCCGCCGCGGGCGCGCCAGTCACCGCGGGCGCCATCACCGCGCAGCAGGAGGCGATGGCTGGCGTCACTGCCCAGCCAGCCTTGCGCGCGCAGGCGGTTGTCATCGCCCAGCACGCTTTCACCGAGGATCGCGCCACCGGCCGCGTTGCCGTATTGCAACGCCAACGGGCCGCGCAGGACCTCGATGCGATCCAGCATCGACAGGGCGAAACCCGATGCCTGTCCTTGGCCATCCAGCGCACTGGCGGGGATGCCATCGGTCACCAGGCTCAGCCCGCGCACGCCGAAGGTGCTGCGCGCGCCGAAGCCGCGGCTCTGCAACTGCAGGTCCTGCGCGTAGTTGTAGCGCTCCATCGCGATCACGCCCGGCACCGCCTGCAACGCTTCGGCCAGGCTCAGCTGGCGCTGACCGTCGCGCAGGGTTTCGCCATCGATCACCGTCGCGGCGCCGGGGAACTGCGTCAGCGGGATGCGATGGCCGCTGACCTGCACGCGGTCGAGCGTCTCGGGCGCGGATTGCGCGAAGGCGGCCGTCGGCAGCAACAGGAGCAGGGTGCACCAGCACGGCGATGCGTGCAGGGGCGAGCGTGGGGTGGAAGGCAGGGTGCGTGGCGGCATCGGGTCAGGTTACCCGGGCCGCCCGGCACGCGCATGCCGTCGTCATCGCTGCGCGACTCAATCGATCGGTTGGACGAGACGCTTGAGGTTGTCCAGGCCTTCCTCGAAATCGTTGCCGACCATGGCGTCCATCGGCGCGAAGACCGACATCGCCTTCGACATGAAGGTGTGCTGGCCGCGCATCGTCCAGGTGATCTTGGAGCCGACGCCGGTGGGCTCGATGTCGATGTCGGTGCGCGCCTGCGCGGCGAAGGGATCGATGAACACCAGGTCCATGCCGACCTTGCGGTCCGGTATCGACTCGACGATCGTCATCCGGCCCTTGCCGGCATCCTTGTTGCCCGCCCATGCGTAGGTCGCGCCGACGCCGGCCGGCGGCCCGCCATAGGTGACGCGCATCGCGGGATCGAGCCTTTGCCACGGCGACCAGAGGGGGAAGTTGCGGAAGTCGTTGACCACCAGGTAGACGCGTGCCGGTTCCACCGTGGTCTGGATGCTGCGGCTGACCTGGTAGGTGTCGGGCCGGGTCGCGATGTAGGTAAGCAGCGCGGCGATGATGATCGACACGACGATCAGGATTTTCTTCAGCATGGCGGGCTCCCCTTCGGACGGCCGATGATGGATTAGGTGCGGCAGACGGATCACGATGCTGCAATACAGCATGCAGGACGCGGCATCTTGCAGCCAATCCGAGTAATTTGTCGACATGGGCAGGGCCGGGCTCGCCATCCGCGTTGTCGTCACGGCATTCGTCGTGCTTTTGATGCTGCTGCCGTGGCTGGCACCGACCAGCGGCGCGTGGACCTTCAAGCTGGATGGTCGCGCGTTGCACCAGGGGCAGGCGGTGATCGCGGCGCTGCCCGATGCACCGCTGCCGCCGGGACTTGCGGCCGGGGACCGGATCGACACCGCGCGGATGCCGCTGCGCGACCGGCTGTCGATGCAGACGCCGGTCGTCGCGCCGGGCACGTTGCTCGACCTGCCGATCCTGCGTGCCGGTGCCGACGGCAACATCGTGCACCAGCGGGTGGCCGTACGCGCCGTCCCGTATGGGGAGCCGATGATCCCCTACTTGTGGCAGGACTGGCCGTTCCTGCTGCTGGGCCTGCTGCTGCTATGGCGTGGCCGTGGCCGGGTCGCCTGGGGCGTGGCGGCCGTGGTGCTGGCCGCGGGCAGCCTGGGCACGGCGTTCTCGTTGTCGATGCCGCTGCCGTGGCACCTCGGGCAGCGGGCATTCGTCGAATACCTGCTGCGCCCCGCGCTGGCATTCGGTTCGATGGTGGTCCTGCTGGGTCTGCTGGGCGATGCCAAGCCGCGCCTGTCGCGTTGGATCAGAGGGGTGTACGGCGTGTTGTTCGCCGTCTATTACCTGGACCGGCTGGTGAAGGACCTGCCGTGGCTCCTGCACGGCAAACCCGGGCCCGGCGTCTACATGGAGCCCGGCCTGTGGGTGACGCTGGCGTTCATCGCGCAGTTCATCGTGTTCGCCGTTTTTGTAGCGCGCAGCACCGATGCGGCATCGCGCCTGCGTGCCCGCTGGGTATTGCTGGGTATCGCGCTTTTCGCGATATCGATCCTGGCGGTGATCTGGTTCTCGGACTCGTATGCGTGGATGGTGCCGTACTTCTTGTCGCTGCTGGCGCTGGCCTACGCGACCCTGCGCCACAAGCTGGTGCCTGCGACCTTCGCGGTCAGTCGCACGGTGGTTTTTGCCATCGTCGCGGGGCTGATCGTCGGCGTGTTCGCCGTGGTGGAGCATGCGGTTGCGGCGATGGCGATGGGCAAGAACGCAGGGCTGGCCGTGCACCTGGGCGTGCCGCTGGTGCTGGGCATCCTGGTGCATCGGATCCATGGCAAGGTCGAGCACTGGGTCGAGCGCCTGTTCTTCCGCCGGCAATACGATGCCGAGGCCCGGCTGGATCGCCTGGTGCAGGAAAGCGCCTACATCGAACAACCGGGCCCGCTGATCGCGCGGACCCTGCAGGACGTGACCAGTGCGCTGCACGCGCCGCGAGTGGCGCTGTACTGGCACGGCGACGATGGCGGTTACCGTCGGCGCGGACAAACGGGCGAGGGCGCATGGCCGAAACACGTGGACGTGGATGATCCGGTCTTCGTCAGCCTGCGCGCGGGCAAGCCGTGGGCCGGGCTGGAATCCCCGCGCAGCCCGCTCGGCACCGGTGGCATCGCCTTTCCGATGCGGGTGGCCGGGCGGTTGCAGGGCGCGATTATCTGCGCCGACCGCACTTCGCAATATGCGCAGGAGGAGCGCAAGTCGATGCCGGCGCGACCGAAGTACACGTCACCATCGACATTGTCGATGTCGAGCAGGAAATACCCCGCGTCGGCCGTGACCTTCCAGTCCTTCGCGAATGTCCAGCGCCAACTGCCGCCGAACGTCACCGTCGGCACGTCGATCGACACTGCGTCGTCGATCCCGTGTATCGGGTTGCCGTCGGCATCCACCTGTCCGACCAGGCGAAGCTTGACGTTCTGCCATTGCAGGCCCACGCGCGGCCCCAGCGACCAATTCTCGTGCGAGGCCGCCCACCAGATGTAGTAGGCCTCGTAACTGTCCAGGTCCATGGCGGCATGGACGGTACTGAGGGTGTCGTAATGGGTGCCGTTGAAATCGAAGGCCGCAGGGATGACGCTGGTCTTGTCCGCGTCCCGGGTGTGGTAGCCCAGGCCGAATTCGTGCTTTTCGAGGGGGCGCCAGTTGAACTCGACGTTGGCAACCACCTTGTTGTCGTCCAGGCCAAGGTCATGCTTGAGGTTAACGGGGGTACCCGCCTGGGTGCTGCCATCGGCCTCCATGGTGAGGTCAAACTCGCTGAGGTAGCCGCTGACTCTGATGCTGAAGGTGTCGTCGCGTTTGTTCTTGTCTTGGTCCTGCAATTCCGTGGCACGGGCCTGGAGTGCCGGCCACGAGGCCAGCAAAACGAGCACGACGACGGCTGGGAAGCGCACTGACATGGAATTCTCCCGAGAGGTGGATGGGTGTTGAGCAAATTTTTTCGAAGTGGAATTGGTGAATGGAATCAACAAGTTGTCCACCAATCGCTGGCTTCCCCTGCCAACTGGATGTCGCCAATGACGGGCCTGCCTGTTCGTTGCCAGGCACGATCCCGCACATTGGGTCGGCAATCGATATCAATCGGAAGATGAAGATTCTGTGGTGGCGCGATGCCGGGTGCCCGATGGGCGCCATGCGTGCTGCCGGGACTGGCCGGATTCACTAAAATGGTGGTTTCGCCAGCCCCGAGCCCGCCGTGACATCGATCAAGCAGGAAGATTTCATCCAGTCCGTCGCCGACGCGCTGCAGTACATCAGCTACTACCACCCGGTCGACTACATCAAGAACCTCGCCGCCGCCTACGAGCGCGAGGAATCGCCCGCGGCCAAGGACGCCATCGCGCAGATCCTGATCAACTCGCGCATGTGCGCCGAGGGCCATCGCCCGATCTGCCAGGACACCGGCATCGTCACCGTGTTCCTCGAGATCGGCATGGACGTGCGCTGGACCGGTGCCGATGGAGGCAGCGCCACCATGGGCATCGAGGACATGGTCAACGAGGGCGTGCGCCGCGCCTACAACCATCCGGACAACAAGCTGCGCGCCTCGGTACTGGCCGATCCCGCGGGCAAGCGCCGCAATACCGGCGACAACACGCCGGCGGTGGTGAACATGAAGGTGGTGCCGGGCAACACGGTGGACGTGATCGTCGCGGCCAAGGGTGGCGGCTCGGAGGCGAAGAGCAAATTCGCGATGTTGAATCCCTCCGATTCCATCGTCGATTGGGTGCTGAAGACCGTGCCGACCATGGGCGCCGGCTGGTGCCCGCCGGGCATGCTCGGCATCGGCATTGGCGGCACCGCGGAAAAGGCGATGCTGCTGGCCAAGGAATCGCTGATGGAGCCGATCGACATCACCGACCTTAAAATTCGCGGCGCGCAAAACCGCGCCGAGGAACTGCGCCTGGAATTGTTCGAGAAGGTCAACGCGCTCGGCATCGGTGCCCAAGGTTTGGGCGGCCTGACCACCGTGCTCGACATCAAGGTGAAGGATGCCCCGACCCACGCCGCCAACCTGCCGGTCGCCATGATCCCCAACTGCGCCGCGACCCGCCACGCGCATTTCACCCTGGACGGCAGTGGCCCGGTGATGCTGGATCCGCCGTCGCTCGCGGATTGGCCGGAACTCACCTACGACGCCTCGAAGGGCAAGCGGGTGAACCTGGATGCCATCACCAAGGAAGAAGTGGCCAGCTGGCAGCCGGGCGACGTGCTGCTCTTGAACGGCAAGCTGCTCACCGGGCGCGACGCCGCGCACAAGCGCATGACCGACATGTTGAACAAGGGCGAAGCGCTCCCCGTCGACCTGAAAGGCCGCTTCATCTACTACGTCGGCCCGGTCGATCCGGTGCGCGATGAAGTCGTCGGCCCGGCTGGCCCGACCACCGCCACGCGCATGGACAAGTTCACCCGCCAGATGCTGGAAGAAACCGGCTTGCTCGGCATGGTCGGCAAGGCCGAGCGCGGTCCGGCGGCGATCGAGGCGATCCGCGACAACGGCGCGGCGTATCTGATGGCCGTCGGTGGCAGTGCCTATCTGGTGTCGAAGGCGATCAAGGCCGCGAAAGTGCTGGCCTTCGAGGACCTCGGCATGGAAGCGATCTACGAATTTGAGGTCGAGGACATGCCGGTGACGGTGGCTGTGGATTCGCGCGGCACTTCGGTCCACCAGACCGGGCCGAAGCAGTGGGCGGCGAAGATCGCGGGCATCCCGGTGGTGGTCGAATAAGCCGGGCGGGGCCAGCCGCGCGCGTCACGCCGCACTGACATGTGCTGGGTATTCTGGGGGTCTTGATTCCCCCACGAGACCCATCATGTCCGCCGACCCCGACACCATTCTCGCTCCCGGCACCCTGGCGCCGGATTTCTCCCTCAACGCCACTCCCGACCAGCAGCTGGCCCTGCATGAGTTGCGCGGCAAGCCGGTCGTGCTGGTGTTCTATCCGGCCGACTGGAGCGCGGTGTGCGGCGACGAGCTGGCGCTGTTCAACCAGGCCTTGCCGATGATCGCCAAGTCCGGCGCCACGGTGCTGGGCATTTCGGTCGACAGCGTCTGGTGCCACCAGGCGTTCATCTCGGCCCGCAACCTCAAGTTCGACCTTTTGGCTGATTTCCATCCCAAGGGCGAAGTCGCGCGCATGTACGGCTCCTACGATGCGGACCACGGCTACTGCAAGCGTTCGCTGTACGTGATCGACAAGGACGGCAAGATCGCCTGGAGCTACCTGTCGCCGACCGCGATCAACCCCGGCGTGGACGGGGTGCTTGATGCACTCGACAAATTGACATCCGCCTGAGCCACCCAAACCCCGAGGAGTAAGCCATGTCGACGCTACGCATCCCGGTCACCAGTAGTGACCATTCGCAAGGCCCGGCCGACGCGCCGGTGACGCTCGTCGAGTACGGCGATTACCAATGCCCGTACTGCGGCGAAGCCTATCCCGTGATCAAGCAGTTGCAGAAGCGCTTCGGCAACAAGCTGCGTTTCGTATTCCGCAACTTCCCGTTGGTCGAGGCGCATCCGCAGGCCGCTGCCGCCGCGATCGTCGCCGAGTACGCCGGCAGCCAGGGCAAGTTCTGGGAAGCGCACGACGCCCTGTACGAGAACCAGCAGCAGTTGGGCGAAGCGTTCTATGTCGAGCTGATGAAGTCGCTGGGGCTGGATGTCGCCGGCCTGCAGAAGGCGTTCGATAGCGGCGAGTTCAACGAACGCATCCAGGCCGATATCGACGGCGGCCTGCGCAGCGGCGTCAACGGCACGCCGGGGCTGTTCATCAACGGGCAGGCGTTCTATCCGCGCCAGGGCTTCGACGAACTGGCCGAGCCCATCGCCGAAATCCTCGGCGAGCGCTGAGCCGGTACAGGATCCGGCGCCGGCATTGCCAGGCGCCGGGTTCAACTTATCGGAGCAGGACGGCTCAGAACCACTCCAGCAACGACACGCCAAGGCCGATGTAGGTCGCGCGGTGGTTGTAATCGATCATGCTTTCGCCGTAACCGTCGAACACCTGCACGTGTCCGCGCAGCTGGTGCGTGAGCGGGAACCCCCAATCGAACTGCACCGCGCCATGCGAGCGATCGCCGCTACGCAGCGAGTGACGTGCCAGCAGCGAAAACTCCTGCTGGCCGCGCGTATGCACCAGCAGCAGGTCGGCGCGGCCCATGTAGTCGGAGATGTCCGGGTTGTTGTCGTCGCTCCACGATTCGGGGATGCGATACCACGGACGTACCGTCAGTGCCCAGTTCTCGCGATCCAGCCCAATGCTGGCGACGACGCGGTTCCAGCTGCGCGACAACGGATCGGCGCGGCCGTTGGATTGGTGATTGACGCCGATCGATGCCATTCGCCCGTTCCAGCCACCCAACTTGTAGGAGTTGCGGAACACCAGCATCACTTCCGGCTCGTAATTGGTTTCACGGAAAGGGCGTGAAATCTCCGGGCTGTAGACCTGCCAGTGCGAGGTCTGGGTGTACGCCGCCCAGATGTCACCGTTGTCGCCGAACAGGTTCTGGACCACCTTGGTCTTCAGGCTGATCTGGTATTTCGCCTCCACGCTCTTGAGATCCTGCGGCATGGTGACCGTATTGGCCGGGTTGGGCGATGACGGCATCTTGTTGGGCCTGCTGCTCCAGTACGCGGGCAGCAGGTAGAGCGGCTTGTAGGCGCGCAGGTTGAAGACGCCGAGCTTGGAATCCTTCGCCAGTTCCCAGCGGCTGTCCAGCAACGAGCCCTTGCCGGCATTGGCCAGCGCGCGTCGGGCCGGGTCGTTGGCGTACAGCTCGCGCTTGCCGGCGGCCTTGTCGTCGTCGTCTTTTTTTTCCTGGCTTTTCGCCAGCTCCTTCTGCGCCTGCAACTGCTCGCGTGCCTCGGCAGCCGCGGCATCGGCCTGTTGCACCGCCGGTAGCGATTGCCGTGCGCGGAACGCGGCGTCATAGCAGGCCAGGCGGGGCTGGTCTGCCGCGATGGATGCGCAGGCCGAGGCGTCCTGTGGCGGTGGCAGCGCGTCCTGCGCCAGGGCGGGCAGTGGCGCGAGCAAGGCAGCAAGCGCGGAGACATGGGCGTGGCGAAGATGCTTCATGGGATAGGCGTCATGACGATGTCGGGGCTGGATGGCTGGCACGCCCATGTCGTCACGCGCCAAGGTTTCTGGAAGAAGCGTACCGGATGTTTTGCGCAGGGCGGTGACGGACAGGTGAGGACCGGGGGCGGCGTGCCGACCCCGGCTCGACCGGTCAGGGCTTGGCCGGCGTCGTGGCGTCGGGCTGTTGCAGCAGGTCGTGGCTTTCTTCCAGGTGCGCCAGTTGTTTTTCCAGCGTGCGATCCACCGACATGTCGCGATGCACGCCACTTTCGCGGCTCATGCCGTCGTCGACGGCTTCGGCCGGATCACGCTTGAGCTGGATGTGCTGCACGCCGTCGGGCGGCGTCAGCCCGGCTTCGCGCAGGGCGCGGCGCACCAGGCGCATCGATTCGCTGCGCGTCTTCGCAAGGTCGTTGTGATGCTGGTCGATCCAGCCGGCGAAACGCAGGGTCGCGGCATCGTTGGCCAGGTCCTGGATCAGCGCGGTCGGCGCCGGATCGTCCAGCACGCCATCGATGCCGCGCATGGTCTGGATGCCGATGTCCATCGCCTTGTTCCATGACCTGCCGGTGGCGACGTTGGTGGTGAAGTCGAAACGGCGCTTGGGGTTATGCGAGTAATTGAGCATCACCGACTTGAACACCAGGCCATTGGGCAACAGCAGGTGGTTGCCGTCGGCGGTCATCAGCTGGGTCGCGCGCGAGGTCAGCGCGACCACGCGGCCCTCGTAGGAATCGATCCGCACCATGTCGCCCGGGTTGAACGGGCGGCGAATCGACAGCAGGATGCCGGCGACGTAGTTCTCGGCGATGTCCTTGAAGGCGAAACCGAGCACCAGCCCGACCACCCCGGCGGAACCGAGCACCGCGCCGACCAATGCAGTCGCGCCCAGGAGGTCCAGCGCCATCAACACGCCGGCCAGGATGACCACGCCGCGCACGATGCTGCGGAGCAGGTTCTCCATGTACGGGTTGCGCTTGCTGATGCGGCTGACGATGGGCAGGTGGCGGCCCAGCACGCCGCCCAGCCAGACCGACAGCATCACGACCAGCACTGCCACCAGCAACAGCGGCAGGTTGGCGACCAGCCTGACCAGCTTGCCCTTGGCCTCGCTCATCGCGATGGAGAAGCGCAGCGACAGGTCCGGGTCCAGCGCGATTTGGTTCTGCACGTTCTTGACGCCGGGCGTGGCTGCGGCGATGTTGCCGGCCTCCTGGCGATCAGGCTGGGCCGGCACTTCGCCCGACAGCGTGGCGACCCCGCTGCTCACCTCGGCCTCGACCTTTTGCAGCGCGGGCTCCTTGTCCAGGTTGGCGGACAGCTTCTGCTCGGCCTGCTGGTCCGCGGGCGTGGCCGGCGTCGTCATGGCCTCGACCGCGACCTTTGCTTTGTCTTCCGTGTTTTCTTGAGCAAGGACGGGCCAGCTGCACATCGCACAGAGCAGGACGAGCAGGGCGCGGTGATTCCACGGGGCACGGTGGATAACGGGTAAATTCATGGGCGTGGCATGAAGACGAACAAGGGATGTGGGATGTGGGCCGGTTGGCACCATGCTGCATGGCTTCGCGCCATCCCGCCAGTGCATGGCAATGATCCTGGCCAGCAACATCAGAAGAACCAGGCCAGCGCGAAGATGCCGACCATGGTGAACACCAATGCGAGTTTCAGCGCCATGCCGAGCACGATGCCAAGCCAGGTGCCCAGGCCGATCTTCGCGGCCGCGCCGATGTCGTCCTGGCCCAGGCTGCGGCGATGCAGCAACTCACCGGCGACCGCGCCCGCGAACGCGCCGATGAAGATGCCGAATGGCCCCATCAGCAGGCCCGCGAACATGCCGAGCATCGCGCCGATCACCGCCATCCGGCTGGCACCCACGCGCTTGGCGCCTTTGGCCGTGGCCCAGAAGTCCACCACCAGCGATAGCGCGGTGAGCAGGCCCAGCACCAGCAACGGCGCCCAGCCCACCTTGTCGAAACCATCGGCCCAGGCCGCCAGGAACAGGCCCGCGAACACCAGCGGCACGCCGGGCAGGGCGGGCAGCACGGTGCCGATGATGCCGACGACCACCATCAGGACTGCGAGCACGTAGAAGAGGGCGGTGTTTTGCATGCGGCATTCGCTCGGTCGGGAAAGGGGGGATTCTCGCCCAGCCCGTGGATTGCATTTTCACAGGGGCGGGGATAAGTTGAGGCCGCTGAGTTCCAAGGGTCACTGTGGACCGTGGCCTGCGCGTGGTGGCTTCACCTGATGCCCACCGTATTTCGCGATTCAACATCCTTTGAGACCAGCATCGCCCGTCGCGCACCCTGCCGCGCGATCGGTTGTCCTGCAATGTCCAAGGAGTCAGTTCGATGTCGAACCGTGAAACAGGAACCGTGAAGTGGTTCAACGATGCCAAGGGATTTGGCTTCATCAGCCGCGAGAGCGGCGAGGACGTCTTCGTCCACTTCCGCGCGATCCAGACCCAAGGCTTCAAGACCCTGAAAGAGGGACAAAAGGTGACCTTCACCGTGGTGGAGGGCCAGAAGGGCCTTCAGGCCGACGCCGTCGAGCCGCTCTGATCGATCAAATCCCATTTGGATTCAGTTGAAGCCCCGCATGTCGGGGCTTTTTCTTGCCCGTTGCCCGCCCGCAACGACATCGGCCCGCATCGCTGTGGGCCGATTCGTGTTGTCCGGGCATCGATGGCATGCTTTCAGCGCGTCCAGGCGCGCCCGTTGTACACGCGCACGTACGAGCCTTGGCGAATGCCGCTGATGTCGCTCTGCGTCACCACGGTCTCGCGGCCGTCCTGCATGCGCACGTAGACGTTGTAGTTGCCACCGGCGCCGGTGCGGTTCTGGATCGCGTTGCCGGCCAGTGCGCCCGCCGCCGCGCCTGCCGCGGTCGCGGTATTCTGGCGCCCCTTGCTGTCGGTCTGGTTCTTGGCGATCTCGCGTGCGGCGACTGCGCCGACGACCGCGCCCACCACCGCGCCGGTCGCGTTCGGCACGCTGCTGGTGCCGCCGATCGACTCGATCCGGGTCACGGTGCCGCAGTCGTAGCAGTTGGCATTGCTGGGCGAAGCCCCGTAGCCGTTGCCATAGCCGTAACCGGGCGATGTGGTCGCGCAGCTAGCGAGCGCCAGGGTGGAAGCGGCCAGCGTGGTCATTGCAAGGGTGCGGATGTTCATGCCTGTCTCCTGCGTGGGATGCGTGACCCCGAACCTAGGTGGCCCGGGATGAATCCACCGCGAATCCGTGGAATCTGGCGGCGCCGTGTCAGCGCGTGTTCATCGCCGCGCACGATGGGTGATGGACGCGCCAACGAAAACGCCCGGGAATCCCGGGCGTTTGGTCATCCGGCGATGTGCCGGCGGATCAGGATTTCTTGAAGTCGTCGTGACAGGCCTTGCACTGCGCGCCGATGTCGCCCGTCGTGGCCTTCAGGCTCTCGCAGCTCAGCGGCGGGCTGGACAGTGCCTTGTCCACCGCGGCGCGATAGTTCGCCGCATGCTTGACGAAACGCTCGTCCTTGGCGTCCTCGCCGAAAGCGGGCTCGATGTCATCGGCCATCTGGCGCAGGGTTTTCAGGTTCGGGATGATGTCGGTCGCCGCACAGCGGTTCTGCTCGATGTTCTTCTTCAGCTGGCCCATGTGCCAGGCCTGCACCGTCATCACGCTGTCGGGGAAATGGTCCTGCCTGGCCTGCCAGCTGCGGATCACCATCACCGTGCCAATGGCGCCGATCACCAGGCCAAACAGCAGCATGAAGAAATAGCGGCCTGCGTTGGAGGATTTGCGCGGAGTGGCGTCAGACGGCGTCGACATGAGGATGCTCACGAGTTGGCGGGAATGGCCGCACCTTATCACGCGGGCCAAATCGGTAAAATCTCCCCATGAATACGCAAACCATGGCGCGTTTCAGCGGCATCGAACGTCTGTACGGGCAGGGCACGCTGGATCGACTGGCTCAAGCGCATGTCTGCGTGGTCGGCATCGGAGGTGTCGGCTCGTGGGCGGTCGAGGCGCTGGCCCGCAGCGGCATCGGCAAGCTGACCCTGGTCGATGCCGACGATATCTGCGTGTCCAACACCAATCGGCAGCTGCCGGCGCTCGATGGCGAGTACGGCCGCAACAAGGTCGATGCGATGGCCGCGCGCTGTCGCGCCATCAACCCGGAGATCGAGGTCGATGCGGTCGCCTCGTTCCTGACGCCTTCCAACATGGACGCGCTGCTGGGCGGCGGCTTCGACCTGGTGCTGGATGCCTGCGACAGCTTTCGCACCAAGGTGGAGATGATTGCCTACTGTCGCCGTCGCAAGCAGCCGATCATCACCGTGGGCGCGGCCGGCGGGCGCACCGATGTCACCCAGATCCGCGTGCGCGACCTCTCCCGCACCGAGCATGACGCGATGCTCTCGCTGATCCGCAAGAAGCTGCGCGGCGAGTTCAACTTCCCCAAGAACCACGACCGCTATTTCGGCGTGCCGGCGGTGTATTCGCTGGAGAACGTGCGCTACCCGCAGGCCGATGGCAGCGTGTGCGGCGTCCGC
This sequence comes from Lysobacteraceae bacterium, assembly GCA_014879375.1. Classification (GTDB taxonomy): domain Bacteria; phylum Pseudomonadota; class Gammaproteobacteria; order Xanthomonadales; family Xanthomonadaceae; genus Solilutibacter. Next base: position 8,744 of record JACSSF010000074.1, on the reverse strand, counting down.
CCGAAGATGGGGCCGGACGAGGCACTCAAGCTCGATTGCGGTGCGGGCCTCGGCGCAGCCACGCACGTGACTGGCACCTTCGCCTTCGCTGCAGTCGGCAAGGCGCTGGAAATGTTGCTCAAGCCAAAGAAGGCCTGAGTCGTCGCGGGCGGCATGGCGCGCTGCATCGCGCCGCAGGTCACGCCGTGAATTTGAACAGCCGTTCGGCGTTTTCGGTGGTCGCGGCGGCGATCACTTCGCGGTTTTCGCCGCGCAACCCGGCGATGGCATCGAGCACGACAGGCAGCCGCGCGGGTTCGTTGCGCTGGCCGCGCCACTGTGCATCGGGTTGGTCGGGGGCATCGGTTTCCAGCAACAGGTGCTCCAGCGGCATGTTCGCCACCAGCCGGTGCAGGCGCTGCGCCCGCGCATAGGTGATCGGCCCGCCGATGCCGAGCAGGTAGCCCAGCTTGTACAGCTGCTGCGCCTGTTCCTCGCTGCCGGCGAAACTGTGCACCACGCCGCGCACGGGCGCGAAGCGCCGCAGGGTGGCGATCACCGCATCGACTGCGCGCCGGGCATGCACGATGACGGGCAATTCGAATTCGCGGGCCAGTGCGAGCTGGGCCTCGAAATAATGTTGCTGCTGATCGTGATCCAGGCCTTCGGCGAAATAGTCGAGGCCGATCTCGCCGACCGCCACGCAGGCATCAAGTTGCAGGTGCTCGCGCAGCGCGATGAGGTGTTCGGGGCGATGCGCCGGCAGGTACATCGGGTGCAGGCCGTAGGCCGCGTGCAGCCCGGGCGCGGATGCACACACGCTTTTCAGGCGTGGCCAGCCTGCGGCATCGATGGCGGGCACGACCTGGGCGACGACGCCGGCATCGCGGGCGCGCGCCAGTGTTTCGGCGCGATCGACATCGAAGGCATCGACATCGAAATGACTGTGGCTATCAACCAGCCGCATTGACCGGCCTCAGCCGCGGGTGGCGGAGCCATCGATCGGCGGCTTGCCCCCGTCACCGGCCGCATCGCCGGTTGGCTTGTTGCGATCCTTCCAGTTGGCCAGCAGCAGGGTGCCGAGGCCGAGCAGGATCTCGTCGGCCAGCGGGATCATGTCGGGCACGAACAGATCGATCACGAAGAGGATGCCCACCAGCTTGAACAAGGTGGGGTGCTTCAGCTTGCGAGCCCAGTTGAAGAAGGGTGCGAGGAAGAGGCGGCTCATGCGGTGCATCCCAGGCAGCAACGCGCTGCCGATGGCGAAACGCTAGCACGATGCGCGTGTAGTGCCAGCACTGGTCCCGCGTCATTCATCGCGGGTTGATCGTCATGCCCGGGTTGCCGGTTCAGGCGTGCGTCATCTGCAAGGGTCCGCAGCCTGCCGGGGTTCAGCCGGCATGGGCTTGAATGGCAGTGTCGAAGGCAGGCGGAGATCCGTCGAAGGAGAGCAACATGTATATCGACAACAAGATTCTGGCGGTTGCCTTGGGTTCGTTGCTGGTGGGTGGCGGCGCCGTCGCTGCCTACAACAGCCTGCAATCCGATCCGGCGTCGACCGTGAGCGCTGCGACAGCCGTCCAGCCGGGCCAGCCGAATGGCGATGGTGAAGTCGCTCGCGAAGTCACCCCGCTCAATCTGGTGGCGGGCGCGGCGACCACGTTCGCGCCGATCGTGTCGGTCAAGCCGGTGACCAGCAAGGAGGCGCGTTACGCGACCGTGCTGGACGTGGATCCGGTCAGCAAGACCGTGGCGCAGCAGAAGCCGCGTCAGGAATGCCGCGACGTACCGGTGACGCAGCGCCTGCCCGAGCGTGACGGCAACGTCGGCGGCACGGTGGCCGGCGCGATCATCGGCGGCCTGGTCGGCAACCAGGTCGGTGGCGGCGATGGCCGCAAGGTCGCCACGGCCGCCGGCGCCGCCGCAGGCGGCTACATCGGCAACCGCGTCGATCGTCGCCACGTGGGCGGTCGGGTGGTGCAGACCACCGAGCGCCAGTGCCACACCGTCACCGACACGATCAACAGCAGCCAGGTCATCGGCTACGACGTGACCTTCCGCAACCCCGATGGCAGCACCGGGATGAAGCGGATGACCAGCAAGCCGGGTTCGCGCATCAGCCTGGGCAGCGCGACCACGACCACCGCCTACGACGTGACCTACACGCTGGATGGCGAGGAGCGCGTGGTGCGGATGGACGAGCGTCCCGGCGTGGATCGCTTCCGCGTGGTGGATGGGCAGGTCATCACCAAGGGCTGATCCCGGCCAACATCGGGCATCGAATGGAGCGGGAGCCTTGATGGCTCCCGTTTCGTCTTGGCGGACGGGTAAAATGCGAGACTCGTTCTCACTTTTCCCGGAACCGATCCCCCATGGCCCTGCATCCCTACGATTTGTACGACGTCCGCTCCCTGCTCAGCGAAGAGGAGCGCGCGGTCCAGGACACCGTGGCCCGGTTCACCGACGAGCGCGTGCTGCCGATCATCGGTGACTGCTTCGACCGCGGCGAATTCCCCAGGGAACTGATCCCGGAGATGGCCGAACTGGGGCTGCTCGGCAGCACCCTGCCGGAGGAATACGGCTGCGCCGGCCTCAATGCGGTCAGCTATGGCCTGATCTGTCAGGAGCTGGAACGCGGCGACAGCGGCATCCGCAGCTTCGCCAGCGTGCAGAGCTCGCTGTGCATGTACCCGATCTACGCCTACGGCACCGAGGAACAGCGTCGCCGCTGGCTGCCCGACATGGCCGCTGGCAAGGTGATCGGTTGCTTCGGCCTGACCGAGCCACAGGGCGGCTCCGACCCCGCCAACATGAAGACGAATGCCAGGCGTGACGGCGACGACTGGGTGATCAACGGCAGCAAGATGTGGATCACCAACGGCAACCTGGCCGATATCGCCATCGTGTGGGCGCAGACCGACGAGGGCATCCAGGGCTTCATCATCGAGAAGGACATGCCGGGCTTCGCCGCGCAGCTGATCAAGCACAAGATGAGCTTGCGCGCCTCGGTGACCAGTGCGCTGTTCTTCGACAACGTGCGCGTGCCTGACAGCAGCCGCCTGCCCAACGTGAAGGGCCTGAAGGGCCCGCTGGGCTGCCTGACCCAGGCCCGTTACGGCATCACCTGGGGCCCGATCGGCGCCGCCATTGCCTGCCTCGACGAGGCGCTGAACTACAGCAAGGAACGCATCCTGTTCGATCGCCCGGTGGCGGCGACGCAGAGCGCGCAGCTCAAGATGGCCGACTGGGCCCGTCGGATCACCTCGGCGCAGCTGCTCTCGCTGCAGCTGGGGCGCTTGAAGGATGCCGGCACCATGCAACCGACGCAGGTGAGCCTGGCCAAATGGAACAACTGCCGCATGGCCATCGACATCGCCCGCGAGGCGCGCGACTTGCTGGGTGGCGCCGGCATCACCACCGAGCATTCGCCGATCCGCCACGCCTTGAACCTGGAATCGGTCATCACCTACGAAGGCACCGAGACCGTGCACCAGCTGGTGGTGGGCCGCGAGCTGACCGGCATCAACGCATTCTGATCGAATCCGCGATGGACTGCGCCAGCGCCCATGCCGCATGGTTCGCGCGATTGCGCGAAGGCGCGCCCGTGCTGGACACGCCGCGCCTGGAGCTGCGTGTGCCGGAGATCGCTGATTTCAACCGCTACGCCGAGATGTTCGCCGACCCGGCCACCCGTCACATCGGTGGGCCGCTCGTTCGCGCCGATGCATGGCGCCGCTTCCTGCAGATGCCGGGCGCATGGTTCACGCAAGGGTTCGGGATGTTCTCGGTGATCGAGAAATCCTCCGGCTTGTTCATGGGCCAGGCCGGCCCGTGGCAACCCGACGGCTGGCCCGGCACCGAGGTTGGCTACGCGCTGCATGCCGACGGCCGCGGCAAGGGCTACGCGGTGGAGGCCTGCACGGCCGCCATCGACTGGGCTTTCGATGCGCTGGGTTGGCAGGAAGTGATCCAGTCGATCGAGGTCAGCAACGTCGCTTCGCAGAAGGTCGCTGAGCGTCTCGGCGCGAGGAATCGCGGGCAGGGTGTTTTCCAGCCGCCGCATGACAAGCTCCAGATCGATGTCTGGGGCCAGACGCGCGATGAATGGCTTGCGCACAAGAGCGTCAGGGCATGAACATCATTTACTTTGGATCTTTTGTAGCCACACCAGGTTCCATCCCGATTGCACAGCTCGACGTTCGTGCTGCCGCCTCCATTGACCCATCACTTTGATAGCGACGCCATCATGACTTTCGCAGTTGTGCCTAATCCCATTCCCGCCCGCATGAGAGGCGTCAATCGCGCCGAAATCTGCGACGTCAACTTCGTCGAGTTCGTCAAACAATGGGATAGCCGGCGCGATGAGCGACCCACGCCGAACGAGCCGATCCTCGAAGGCAGCGCGCTGGACGCGCAGGGTTTTCGCGAGCTGTTCGAGTCACAGCTCATCTCGCGGCATCTCGACTTGATGGCGCGCGTGCTGCGCGTGCAGAACAAGGTCTTCTACACCATCGGGTCGAGCGGCCACGAAGGCAACGCGATGGTGGCGCGCGCGACGCGTTATACCGACCCCGCCTTCCTGCATTACCGCAGCGGCGGTTTCATGGCCGAGCGTTTCCGCAAGCTGCCGGGCATCGATGGCAAAAAACTCGATCCGATCATGGATTCGGCGCTCAGCTTCGCGGCCAGCGCCGAAGATCCGGCCAGTGGCGGGCGTCACAAGGTGTGGGGCAGCAAGCCGTTGTGGGTATTGCCGCAGACCTCGACCATCGCCTCGCACTTGCCCAAGGCGCTCGGCACCGCGATCGCGATCGAGGCCGGTCGCCGCATCGGCCACCAGCTGCCGATCCCCGATGACAGCATCGCGATTTGTTCGTTCGGTGATGCCTCGGCCAACCACGCCACCGCGCAGACCGCGTTCAACGCGGCCAGCTGGACCGCCTATCAGAAGCTGCCGGCGCCGGTGCTGTACGTGTGCGAGGACAACGGCATCGGCATCTCGGTGAAGACGCCGGGCGGCTGGATCGGCGAATCGTTCCGAAATCGCCCGGACCTCGACTATTTCTATGCCGATGGCCTGGATCTCGCCGCCGGTTACGGCGACGTGTTGCGCGCGGTCGAGCATTGTCGTCGCACCCGCCGTCCGACCTTCCTGCACCTGCGCACGACGCGCATCATGGGCCACGCCGGCACCGATTTCGAGATCGAGTGGCGCAGCCTTGAAGAACTGTGCGCGGTCGAGGCGACCGATCCGCTGCTGCGCAGTGCAGCCATCGCGCTGGAATCTGGCCTGATGTCGAAGCTGGAGGTTCTGGCGCTGTACGAAGAGACTCGGCAAAAATGCTTCGCCGCAGCGGAAGAGGCTGATCGGCGTCCGCGCATCGAGACGCTGGAAGAGGTCATGCGCCCGCTTGCACCGTACACACCGGGCAAGGTGATGGCCGAGGCCACGCGCAACGATTACGGTGCGACCCGCGAGCAGGTGTTCGGCGGCGAGGAAAAACTGCCCGAGAACCTGCCGCCGCGTCATCTGGCGATCCAGATCAACAACGCGCTGCACGACGTGATGGCCAAGTACCCGGGCTCGCTGCTGTTTGGCGAAGACGTCGCGCAGAAGGGCGGCGTGTACACGGTGACCAAGGGCCTGCACAAGGCGTTCGGCAACAAGCGCGTGTTCAACACGTTGCTGGACGAGACGATGATCCTGGGCATGGCGCAGGGCTTCGCCAACATGGGGATGCTGCCGATCCCGGAGATCCAGTACCTGGCCTACCTGCACAACGCGATCGACCAGATCCGCGGCGAGGCGGCCAGCCTGCAGTTCTTCAGCAACGACCAGTTCCGCAACGCGATGGTCGTGCGCATCGCCGGGCTCGGCTACCAGCGCGGCTTCGGTGGCCACTTCCACAACGACAACTCGGTGACCGCGCTGCGCGACATCCCGGGCATCGTGGTCGGTTGCGCGAGCCGGGGCGACGATGCGGCGATGATGCTGCGCACGCTCACCGCGCTGGCCAAGGTGGATGGCCGGGTGACGGTGTTCCTGGAACCCATCGCCCTGTACATGACCAAGGACCTGTACGAGCCGGGCGACGGCCAATGGCTGACGAACTATCCACCGCCGGACCAAGCCTTGGTGCTGGGCGAGGAGCGCGTCTACCGCTCGGAAGCGACCGACTGCGTGATCTTCAGCTACGGCAACGGCATGCCGATGAGCCTGCGCGCCGCGCGCGAGATCGAGGCGCGGCATGGCTGGCAGGTCCGAGTGGTCGACCTGCGCTGGCTGGTGCCGCTCAATCACGCCGCCATCGCCAGACACGCGGGCGAGTGCGAACGCATCCTGGTGGTGGACGAGGGACGCTTCAGCGCCGGCATCGGCGAAGGCGTCATCACCGCGATCACCGAGGCGGGCTTCGGCGGCAAGCCGATCCAGCGCGTGGTCGGCGCGGATACCTACACGCCGCTGGCGGGCGCCGCGTTCCTGGTGATCCCGAAGGACGAGGACATCGCCGCGGCGGCGGATGCGTTGAAGTAAGCCGAGGCGGGAATGACCGTGGCGCTGGTTCAGGTCGGGGTGAATTCCTGTCGCGTGGCGGGCGCGTTGTTGATTTGTAGCGCGCCTTCGGCGTCCAGCGGCAACACGGCCTGGACAACCCGGCCTGCACTGGCGATCACCTGGCCGATGACGCGGCCACCGCTGTCGATCTCGTCACCCGGGTTCGCCCCCGTCGCGGTTTCCAGCAGCACCAGCCCGCGCTTGGCCTGGCCGAGGAAGTGGGTGCGGGCGACGATTTCCTGCCCGGGATAGCAGCCTTTCTTGACGCTGTAGGCGCGCAGGCGATCCAGCGAGAGTTGTTGCGGCGTCCATTGCGCGGATTGGGATTCGGCCAGGCGCGGGATGCCGCGGCGCAGGTCGGTGTCGCGCCAGCGCATCGTGGCGGCATCGTCCGTGGGGGTGTCGGCATTGCGGGCTGGCGTGATGTCGAGGCGGCGTGCACCCGGCCAATCGATCGAGATGGCGTCATCGCCTTCGCGCCGGAATTCGCGCACATCGGCCCCGGAAGCCCCATCCCAAACCCCCGAGGCATGCAGGTCGGGGCGTGGCGTCATCGCCACCTTGCTGCGGAAAACGTACTTCTTCAGCCCCTCGGCCAGCACGTCAGGCGAATGATCCGGCAGCAACAGCCACAGGGTCTCGGCATCCCGCCGCAGCAGCGCGAACAGCGCCACCACGCGGCCTTTCGGGGTCAGCCAGCCGTTCCATTGCCATTGCCCATCGGCCAAAGTCGTGACGTCGTTCATGAATTGCGCCTGCGCGAAGGCGAGGGCGTCCTTGCCGGTCAGGGCCAGCAGGCGGTGATCCGGCAGTGGCAGGACGGGGGATTCGACGGAGGTCGGGTTGTCGGGCATTGCTGCAGCGCCGTAAACTAAATGGGTTGTGAAGAAAACGATGATAGGTCAATCCGTTCCCGAGCCCGCGTCCGACGAGGATGCAGGCCGCCCGACGACGCCCGCCCAGCCCGCCGCACCGCTGCCGGTGGAGATCGGTGGTCGCGACGGGCCGGAACCCACCCGCTACGGCGATTGGGAAAAGAACGGCCGCTGCATCGATTTCTGAGCGCGCCATCCCGCCACGCGGCATGCGCCGCCCAGCCCCGGAGACTGCCAATCCCATGGCAAACCACGACAAACGACCGATATCCCCGTTCATGCTGGGGCAGACCTATCGGCTCCAGATCACCTCGACGATGTCGCTGCTGCATCGTGCCTCCGGTGTCCTGCTGGCTTTCGCCGCGTTCGGCTTCTCCTGGTGGATCATGTCCATCGCGCTGGGCGGCAGCTACGCCGAGTGCGCGACCGCGGTGACCAGCTCGCTGCTGGGCAAGATCGCGCTGTTCGTGGTCTCGCTCTCACTCATGTATCACCTGTTCAACGGCATCCGCCATCTGGCGTGGGATGCCGGCTTCGGCTTCAAGATCCCGCAGGTGTACGCCTCCGGCTACACGGTGCTGGCGCTGACGATGGTCTCGACCATCATCATCTGGTGCGTGGCGATGTCGGGAGGTGCCGCATGAGCGCGAAATTCCGTTCGCCGCTGCACCAGGCCAAGGGCTGGGGCTCGGCCAAGTCGGGTACCGATCATTTCTGGTGGCAGCGCGTCACCGCGGTGATCCTGGCCCTGCTGGTGCCGTACATCGTGTTCCTGCTGGCGCACATCGGCGGCAGCGACGCCGACAGCTTGCGCGAGACCATCGCCAAGCCGTGGAACGCGATCATCTTCACGGTGTTCGCCATCGCGCTGTTCTGGCACGCCAAGCTGGGCCTGCAAGTAGTGATCGAGGACTACGTCCACGACCGCGCCATGCACCTGGCGCTGCGCATCCTCCTCATCCTGGGCAGTCTGGTGGGCGTGCTCAGCGCGATCTACGCCATCGCCCGCATCGCCATGACGGCCTGAGACTGACATGACAGAAATCAAACACTACGACGGCTACCCGATCATCGAGCACAAGTACGACATGGTGGTCGTCGGTGCCGGTGGCGCGGGCCTGCGCGCGACCTTCGGTCTTGCCCAAAAGGGGCTGAAGACCGCTTGCATCACTAAGGTGTTTCCGACCCGCTCGCACACCGTGGCGGCGCAGGGCGGCATCTCGGCCGCACTCGCCAACATGGGCGACGATGATTGGCGCTGGCATTTCTACGACACCATCAAGGGCAGTGACTGGCTGGGCGACCAGGACGCCATCGAGTACATGTGCCGCGAG
>JACSSF010000068.1 GCA_014879375.1 Lysobacteraceae bacterium | reverse complement strand
GTCCAGGCGCGGATCGCCGGTCAGGTTGCGCATGTCGCCGACCACCACCCAGTCACGCTCGGCAAAGGCGATCGCTGGCTCTGGCTTGAAGAAGAACCAGACGCCAAAAGCAATGACGGCCAGCACCGCAGCCTCGGCGACCAATGCGGCCGGGCGTCGCCACAGCGGCAAGTCTCGCCATGCCTTTGCGCCGTTTTTGGGCATGCGCAGCGGCGCCACGCCCGCTTCGCCGACCTCGTGGATTTCCTGCGCGCCGGGCACGCCCTTGAACTTCCAACGTCCGTGCGATTTCCACAACAGGTTGTCGCCGCGTTCGCCCAATTCGCGCGAGGCGCGATGGACCAGCGGCTCGGCTACCGGCGACAGCAGGATCTGACCGGGCCGGGCCAAGCTCATCAGGCGCGCCGCCATCGGCTTGGCAAGGCCCTCGACCTCCATCGACTTCGCGCCTTGCTGCACGGCCTCGACGCTATTGCGCCAGGTCAGCACCTCGCCCACATGCAGGCCGGCACGCGCGCGCAACGCGATCTTGTTCGCATCGCCCAGGGGCTTGAGCGCCTTCATGTAGTCGAGCGCGAAGCCCAGACCGTCGATGGGGCGCTCGAACAGCAACAGCAGGCCGTCGGAACGGTCGATCAGGCGCCCGCGCCAACGCTGCTGCAATTCCAGCACCAGCTTGTCATGCTGGCGAAAGAGTTGCGCCGATGCGGCATCACCGATTTTCTCGATGATCTCGGTGGAATCGCACAAATCGGTCAACAGCAGCGTGCGCAACAAGGGCGTGTCTTGGGCTAGGCCCGGCAGCTCTGTCTCACGACGCTGCGATTGCGCGCTCATGTCGTCGCCTCGGCTTGTGGACTATGCGATGGCACCGACTTATCCGATGTGGCGATCTCGAATCCGTCGCCGCCGCGTGCCTTGACCCGATAAAGCGCGGCGTCGGCCGTGGCGTACCACGATTGCCAGTCACGCTCGGCTTCGATCAGGCAGCCACCGATGCTGAGGCGGCAGATCAACGGCGGCTCGCCATGCATCTCCCATAGGGCGCGTGCGGTGCCGACCAGGTAATCGGCCATGCGCTCCAGATCGCCGGTATCTTCCAGGCAAGCCAGCACGCAGAATTCGTCGCCGCCGAGCCGCGCGGTGACCTCGACCGAGCCCGACACAGTGCGCAGCACGTGCGCGACGCTTTGCAGCACGCGATCGCCGGCGATGTGGCCGTGGCGGTCGTTGACGCCCTTGAACGCGTCGCAATCGATGATCAGGAGACCGCAATTGTCGAGCGCACCCAGCTTGCGGCGTTGCTCGATCATCGCGACGAAGCCGCGACGATTGCTGAGACCGGTCAGATCGTCTGTGCGGGTGAGTTCCTGCGTGCGGGTCAGGCGATCGGTTGCCTCGCGCAGGGAATCGAGCGCCGTCTGCAGGTCGCGGTTGCGCCGACGCAGGCTGTGCATCAGCGATTGCTCGTTGTCCACCACGCGCATGATGGCGCGATGCAAGAAGCCGGCGACACAAGCCGGGTCACGCTTGAGCATGTCCTCAAAACCGGTGTGGTCGATCTCCAGCAACACGCAGTCGGTGACCGCATGGGCGCTCGCGCTGCGCAAGTGATCGCCGATCAACAGGCCCAGCTCGCCAAAGAAGCCGTTGACGCCCAGCTGCTTGCAGAACATGTCGTCGCCGAACACCAGCTCGACCTGCCCGGATTCGACCACGTACATGGTGCGGCCGGTGTCGCCTTCGGCGAACAGTTGCTCGCCGGCTGCCAGGCGTACGCGGCAGCCTTGGGCGGCGAAGAAGGCGCGTTCGTGATCGGACACGAGGTAGCCATCCCGCACGCTGCTGCGCATGGATTGCTGGCTGCTCTGCGACACCTTGACCCCTTCTTCCCCGCTGTCCATGTTCCTGGCTCAGCCTCTAGACCCCGGAATATATCATCGGCTTGTCAATACACGATGGCCATTAATTATCGTGAACGCCGTCACGATAATTTATTCTGGTCGACGGGGCATGAATCATTCAGGCTCAGGCCGCCGCGCGTTCGCCGTGGAACTGTTCTTCCTCGGTGCTGCCCTTGAGCGCCACGGTGGAGCTGTTGCCGCCCTGGATGGTCTGGGTGACCGCATCGAAATAGCCGGTGCCCACTTCGCGCTGGTGTTTCACCGCGGTGAAACCCTTGTCGGCGGCGGCGAATTCAGCTTCCTGCAGCTCGACGAAGGCGCTCATCTGGCGACGTGCATAGCCATGGGCCAGATTGAACATGCCGTAGTTGAGCGCGTGGAAGCCGGCCAAGGTGATGAACTGGAACTTGTAGCCCATCGCGCCAAGTTCTTTCTGGAACTTGGCGATGGTGGCGTCGTCGAGGTTCTTCTTCCAGTTGAACGATGGCGAGCAGTTATAGGCGAGCAGCTTGCCCGGGTATTTAGCGTGGATCGCCTCGGCAAACTTGCGCGCGAACTCCAGGTCCGGCTTGCCGGTTTCGCACCAAACGAGGTCCGCATACGGCGCATACGCGAGGCCGCGGCTGATCGCCTGGTCGAGGCCATTCTTCGTCTTGTAGAAGCCTTCGACGGTGCGCTCGCCGGTGGTGAACGGCTTGTCGTTGTCGTCGACATCAGAGGTCAGAAGGTCGGCAGCTTCGGCATCGGTGCGCGCAACGATGATCGTCGGCACGCCCATTACGTCGGCGGCGAGGCGCGCGGCGGTGAGCTTCTCGATGGCTTCGCGCGTCGGCACCAGCACCTTGCCGCCCATGTGGCCGCACTTCTTGACCGAGGCCAGCTGGTCCTCGAAATGCACGCCGGCGGCGCCGGCTTCGATCATCGCCTTCATCAGTTCATGCGCGTTGAGCACGCCGCCGAAACCGGCCTCGGCATCGGCCACGATCGGTTGCAGGAAGTCGATGTCGTCATTGCCTTCCGCGTGGTGCAACTGGTCTGCGCGCAGCAGCGTGTTGTTGATGCGCTTGACCACCTGAGGCACGGAGTTGGCCGGGTACAGCGACTGGTCGGGATACATCTCGCCGGCGAGGTTGGCATCCGCCGCGACCTGCCAGCCGGAGAGATAAATCGCTTTCAAGCCCGCCTTGACCTGTTGCATGGCCTGGTTTCCGGTCAGCGCGCCGAGTGCATTGACGAAGTCTTCCTGATGCAACGACTTCCACAATTTTTCGGCGCCGAGGCGCGCGATGGAATGCTCCACATGCACTGTGCCGCGCAGGCGTACCACGTCTTCCGCCGTGTAGGCGCGGGTGACCCCGGCCCAGCGCGGGTTGTTGTCCCAGTCGAGCTTCAGTTGTTCGGCGGTCGGCAGCTTGTTCATGGCGGTGTCCTTGGCGGTTTGTGTTTGAAAAGACGATGCGGATGGGTGATGCGATGCGTGGATGTAGCGATCAGTCGATGCGTTCGTAGGCAGGCAAGGTGAGGAACTCGGTAAGCCTGTCGCTGCGAGTGAGTTCGACGAGCAGTTCGATGGCTTCGGGGACTTTCGATTGGCCAGGGAATTCACCCTCGGCAGCGAGGCGTGAAGGCAGGCCGATGAGCGCACGATCGAGCAAGGCGAAATCCATCGGCGTGCCGTCATCCAGATGCAGCGGCTGGCGGCCTTCGCGCTGCGGATCGGCATCGAAATGCAACCACTGCCACAGCTGTGCACGCGCGATCTCGGCGGTGGCGGCGTCTTCCATCAGCCAATGGATCGGCACGCAGCCGTTGCCATCCAGCCATGCGGCGAGATAACGCACGCAGACTTCGACATTGCCCTCGAAACCTTTCTCGGTGATGGTGCCGAGGCTGGGTTTCAGCAGGTCGTTGGCGGTGACTTCGACATCCGCACGCGGCACGTTCTGCTGATTGGCCTGCGGCATATGCGCGTCGAAGATTTCGCGTGCCAACGGGATGAGCGCCGGATGCGCGACCCAGGTGCCGTCATGGCCGGCGGTCACTTCGCGCAACTTGTCGGCGCGCACGCGGGCGAGTGCCTGTTCGTTGGCCCCAGCATCGATGGAGATCGGGATCTGTGCGGCCATGCCGCCCATCGCATGCGCCCCGCGACGATGGCACGTCTTGATCAGCAACTCCGAATAGGCTTTCAAGAAGGGCTGCGTCATCGTCACTTGTCCGCGCTCGGGCAGGACGCGATCACGATGCGCGCGCAGCGTCTTGATGTAGCTGAAGATGTAGTCCCAACGCCCGCAGTTGAGGCCGACGATGCGGCTCTTCAGCGCGTGCAGGATCTCGTCCATCTCGAACGCCGCAGGCAGCGTCTCGATCAGCACCGTCGCCTTCATCTGTCCGTTTGGCAACCCGAGTTCGGTTTCGATGTGTTCCATTACCGCGTTCCACAACGCGGCTTCTTCCATCGACTGCAATTTCGGCAGGTAGAAGTAGGGGCCGCGGTCCTTCGCAGCCAAGGCGTGTGCGTTGTGGAAGGCGAACAGGCCAAGGTCGAAGATTGATGCCGACATGCGCTCGCCATCGACCAGCACATGCTTCTCGTCCAGATGCCAGCCACGCGGACGCACGATCAGGACGGCCCGTTCGGCCTCCGGCTTCAACATGTATTGCTTGCCGTTGACCGCCGTGAATTCCAACGTGCCGGCGACGGCGCCCTGCATCGCCCGCTGGCCTTCGATGAGGTTGGCCCAGGTCGGACTGGTGCTGTCCTCGAAGTCGGCCATGTAGCACCGCGCGCCGGAGTTCAGCGCATTGATGACCATCTTCGGATCGACCGGGCCGGTGATCTCGACGCGGCGGTCCTGCAACGCGGCCGGGATCGGCGCCACATGCCAGTCGCCGGCGCGGATATCGGCGGTGTCGGCGCGGAAATCGGGCAACGCGCCGGCATCGATCTCGGCCTGGCGAGCGACGCGGGCCTTCAAACGCATCTGGCGCTGCCCCTCGAAGCGGCGATGCAGACCCCGCAGGAAGGCCTGCGCTTCCGGCGTTAGAACGGCGTCCTGCCCGTCGACGTAAGCGGTAATTTCGAGAGTGTCATGGGGTTTCAGTACCGCGGACATCCGATGCGTGCTCCAGATTTGCTGTGATGCACAACATCCGGTGCCGGATATCTATTTGACAAACCAGAGTTGTCAATGATTAGTATTAATTGAACAAATACTTTGAAATGACGCGATTGGCGTATGGCCCAAGCCACTGAATTCCCGCGCTTTTCCTACAAGGGCAGCCGCCTTAAACCGCTGCGCGCGTTCTGCCAGGTGGCCCGGTTGGGCTCGATTTCGCGTGCGGCAGAGGCCTTATTCCTTAGTCAGCCCGCAGTGAGCCTGCAGATCCAGGCGCTGGAGCGGGAGTTCGGCAGTCGCCTGTTCGACCGCAGCGGCCGCCGCCTCACCCTGACCCGCGAAGGCGAGCTGTTGTACGAGATGACCCGGCCCCTGGTGGAAGGGCTGGATGGTCTGGAGGCCGCCTTCCGCGACAAGCTGACCGGGCTGGATGCAGGCGAGCTGCACGTCGCCGCCGGCTCGTCGACCATCCTCTATCTGCTGCCGCAGATCGTCGGCGCCTTCCGCGCCGCGCATCCGGATGTGCGCCTGACCCTGCATAACGTGACCGGCGCCAGTGGGCTGGAATTGCTGCGCTCGGACAAGGTGGACCTAGCATTCGGCTCGATGCTGGATGTGCCGGCGGACCTGGACTACGCGCCGATCCACGAGTTCGAGCCGATGCTGATCATGCCGCCGGATCATCCGCTGGCGGCGAAGAAGGCCATTGAGCTGACCGACCTCTCGCCACACGGGTTGATCCTGCCGCCGCAACGCCTGACCACCTATCGCCTGATCGACCTGGTGTTCCAGCGTGCGCGGGTGCCCTACACGGTCGCGCTGGAAGTCGGCGGCTGGGAGGTCATCAAGCAGTACGTGGCGATGGGGCAAGGCATCAGTATTGTTACTGCGTTCTGCATCACCGAGGCCGACCGCGCGCGGCTTGCGACGCGATCACTGGCGAAGTTCTTCCCCTCGCGCAGCTACGGCGTGGTCAAGCGGCGCGGCAAGTTCCTGTCGCCGCAGGCGCGCGCGTTCGTCGATCTCATCCAGCCCAATCTGCTCGCGCCACGCGGCTACGACCAGACCGGGCATTCGGAGCGCTGACGCTCAGCGCGGCATCACCAGCGCATCGCCCTTGTAGATCGCCACGTGCGGCACGCCGTCCGCGCCGATCCAGCCGCGATACATGCCGCCGGTGTTGAACGGGAAGGCCATGCTGCCGTCCGCGCCGAGCGCGATCGCGCCGCCATCACCGCCGGCCTTGGGGATGTCGCGATTGATCACGCGATCGGCCGCGCGCGCCAGCGGGTCGCCGGCTAGGCGCACCCGCGCGCAGATTTCGTGTGCAGCTGCCTCGCGGATGTAGAACTCGCCCCAGCCGGTGCCGGACACCGCGCAGCGCTCGTCCGCCCAGGTGCCGGCGCCGATGATCGGCGAGTCACCGACGCGGCCGTAACGCTTGTTGGTCATCCCGCCGGTGGAGGTACCCGCGGCGAGATGTCCCTGTGCATCCAGCGCCAGCGCGCCGACGGTGCCGAAATAGGCCTTGCCCGGCAGGACTTGCGGGCTATGGGATGCCTGCGCCTTGGCCTCCTCGGCCAGCGCCTTCTGCAGCTGCTGCCAGCGCTTCTCGGTGCGGAAATAGACCGGGTCCACCAGCGTCACGCCTTGCGTCTGCGCGAAGGCTTCGGCGCCATCGCCGACCATCATCACGTGCTTGGAGTGATCCATGATCGCGCGGGCCAGGGTGATCGGGTTCTTCACCCGATGCAGCCCCGCCGCCGCACCGGCCTTGCCGCTGGCGCCATCCATGATCGAGGTGTCGAGTTCGTTGACGCCGTCATGGGTGAACACCGCGCCGCGTCCGGCATTGAATTGCGGCGCGTCCTCCAGCACGGTGATCGCGGCCTGCACCGCGTCCACCGACGAGGCCCCCGCCTTGAGCTTGGCATGGCCAGCACGCAGCGCGGCTTCCAGCGCCGTGCGCGCGGCGGTTTCTTCGTCGGCAGTCAGGTCGCCGGGCTCGACGCCGGCGCCGCCGTGAATCACCAGCAGCGGTGCATCCAGCGCGACCAGCACGCCGTCGCGCACTGCATAGTCACGCTGCGCGAGCGGGCGATCGACGCGGCCCGAAGGCAGGTGCAGCACCGAATCGACGCCTGCGATGACGGTGTGGACGCGATCGAGCTTCATCGCGGTGTCCTCGGCTTGCTTCTGCTTGAAGTCGCCGTGCACGACGATCGCGCCCGCGCCCGGCGCCGTCGCATACACGCGCGAGGTGCCATCGCCTTCCACCGCAACCGCCGCGTCTTCATCCACGCCCAAGCCGATCAGCGGACGCCCGGCCAGCGCCTCGCCCTTGGCAACGAAGGCGATCAACCGGCCCAGCCGCCCGCGCTCGCTGAAGTGGGTGTCGGTGATCACGCCCTTGAGCTGTGGGATGTGGAGGAAGTCGGTTTCGATGGTGTTGCCATCGCCAAGCGGGTCAGCCAGCGCGGCCGGGCTGACCTGGCTGCCGCCGTCCATCGCGCCGTAGAGATATTCGCCCTGCATCGCGAGGCCGGCACTGGTGCCGCCCAGCGGCTTGCCGGCGCGCACATGGGCGTCCAGCGCCGCAGCGACCGGCGTGCCGCGCCAGTAGCGCACATAGCGGGACTGGTCGCCACCGGCGATGAAGATGCCGTCGGCGCGCTTGAGTGCGGCCAGGATCTGCGGGTCAGACGATGCCTCGCGGTCCTTGAACACGAAGGTCTCGACCGATTTGATGCCGCCGACCTCGTTGAAGAATTCCTCGCCGATCTCGCCGGCCTGGGAGGCGCGCAGCACCACGATGTGGCCGTTGCCGGCCTTCTTCATGAACCAGCGCATCGCCTCGAAGTTGCGGTCGCCGCCGCCCATCAGGAGCAGGCCCGGCTCGACCTTGCCCGGCGTCTTCGCCTGTGTATCGCCCAGCACGTAGTGGCCGACATCGGCCGCCCATGCGCTGGCGACCGGCATCGCCGCGACCACCATCGCCAGCATCCAGCCCATCCCGACCCGTCGTTTCATCGTCACTCCCGTTTGCATCGCGTGGCTTTCCCCGTTCCAAAGTTCCAAGACGAACGGCGCGGCGGTTTCCCTCATCGCCCCGTCCATCCGCTATGGTGCAGGCATGGATGGGGATCTGGACCGCTGGTTCATCGAACACATCCTCGTCCACGAGGAGGCCCTGCAACGCTACCTGACGCGCTGCTGGCCGCACCGCGACGAGGTCCGCGACCTGCGCCAGGAACTCTACACGCGCCTGTACCAGGCCGCGGCCAAGTCCCGCCCGACCTCGCCCAAGTCGTTCCTGTTCTCCAGCGCGCGCCACCTGATGGCCGACCGCGCCCGCCATGCGCGGGTGGTGTCGATCGTGCCGATGGGTGATTTCGAGCCTTCGCACGTCTTGGTGGATGACGTCTCGCCTGAACGCTGGTGCGGCGGCCGGGAAACCTTGGCGCGATTGTCCGACGCCTTCGACCGTTTGCCCGACCGTTGCCGCGAAGTGGTCTGGCTGCGGCGTGTCGAGGAACTGTCGCAAAAGGAAGTGGCCATGCGCCTGGGCATCAGCGAAAAAACCGTGGAGAAGCACATCGCCAAAGGCATGCGACTGCTGGCCGATGCCATGCATACCGGCGCGGACGACCCGGTCGCGGCCACCGGAATGGACGATGAGCGCGAACACGCCCGCTGATCCCGGCCACCACGACAGCGTGGTGATCGAGCGCGAGGCCGCCGACTGGCTGGCCCGTCGCGATGGCGGGGACTGGAGCGAGGCCGACCAGGCCAATCTCGTGCGTTGGCTCGATGCCGACACCGCGCACCATGTGGCCTATCTTCGCCTGGCCGCGGCCTGGCAGCAGGCCGGCCGGCTGCAGGCGCTCGGGGCCGGCTGGCAAGACAAAGGGCCGCCGCCGCGCGGCTACGGACAGGCACCCCTGGCCACCCGCAGCGAACAGCTGTTGCAGGCCATGATCGAACGGCCGCGGCCCGTGTGTGCGCCCCGACGCAAATCGTGGCTGGCACGGATCGGCACGGTCGCGGCAGTGCTGGTGGCCTGCGCCGGCATCGCCACCTGGGGATGGCGCGCCTATACCCATGTCGATGTCACCACCTATCGCACCGCGATGGGCCAGATGGAAGAGCTGCCGCTTGCCGATGGTTCGTATGCCACGCTCGCCAGCGACAGCCGGATGGAGGTGCGGATGTCGCGTCGCGAGCGCACCGTCCGCCTGCTGCAAGGCGAGGCGATCTTCGCCGTCGCCAAGGACCCGCGCCGGCCCTTCGTGGTCAATGCCGGCACCCACCAGGCAGTCGCGGTGGGCACGCGGTTCTCGGTGCGTCGTGATGCGCGCGACCTGCGCGTGGTGGTGACCGAAGGCATTGTCCGGCTGGAATCCACGCCCGGCGACGGCGCTCCGCAACCGGCCAGCCTGCTGCCCGCCGACAGCGTGGCGCTGGTGCGCGAGGGCGGCGTGCTGGTGCGCAGCGTGTCGCCTGGCGACGCCGAACGCCTGCTGGACTGGCGTGAGGGCCTGCTGGCCTTCCGCGACACCGCGCTGGCCGATGCCGCTACCGAGTTCAACCGCTACAACACCCGCAAGATCGTGATGGGGGATGCCGCCGTGGGCAAACTGCGGATCGGCGGCAGCTTCCGCTGGGACAACGCACAAGGCTTCGCGCAGCTGCTGGAGGCCGGTTTCCCGGTCCGCGCGGACTACGAGGCCGAGCGCATCGTCCTGCATTCGCAATAAAAAGCCGGCTGCCGTGGGGGGTTTTGCCGGCTCGTTCGTCATGGTGGTTTGACGGCGCCGCTTCGAGCGCCTTCTGGGGAAAGAAACGCATGAAATCGTCACGTCCGCTGCGCACCCTGCTGTTGTCCCTGGCCTGTTCCGCCGCGCTCGCCGCGCAGGCGCAGTCCGCCCCGCTTCGCCTCGATGTCCCGGCCGGGGACCTGGCTTCCGCCTTGGATGCCTATGCCAGGCAGACGGGTACCCAGCTGGTCTATCGCAGCGACCAGCTCAAGGGCGTGCGCAGCCCCGGCGTGCGTGGCCAGATGTCGGCGCAGACGGGGCTTGAACAGTTGCTCAAGGGCAGCGGCTTCCAGCCCAAACGCAACGACAACGGCGCAGTGGTGATCGTTGCGCAGGCCGGTCCCTCGCCTGCGCCCGCCCCGCAGCAGCAGACGCCTCCCCCGCCGCCGCCGGCTACGCCGCCCCCGCCTGCGCAGACCAGTGACGAGCCGCCCACGACCGATCTGGGCACCGTGCAGGTCACCGGCTCGCGCATCCCCCGCGCCGAAGTGGAAGGCCCGGCGCCGATCACGGTGCTGACCTCCGAGCAGATCCAGGCCAGCGGCTTCACCACCGTGCCCGAGGTGCTGCAGTCGCTTTCGCAGAACAGCGGCGAGACCCAGAGCCAGCAGTCCGCCGGCGGCGCGGATTTCTCCCCCGGCGCGCAACAGGTGGACCTGCGCGCGCTCGGCCCCAACCACACGCTGGTGCTGGTCAACGGCCGTCGCATCGCCGACTTCCCGCTGCCCTTCGGCGGGCGCAGCAACTTCACCGACGTGTCCAGCATCCCGCTCGGCATGATCGACCGCATCGAGGTGCTGACCGGTAGCGCCTCGGCGATCTACGGCTCGGACGCGATCTCGGGCGTGGTCAACTTCATCCTCAAGAAGCAGGCCGATGGCACCGAGGTCAGCTACCGCTACGGCCAGACCGAGCGCGGCGATGCGCAATCGCACGTGCTCAACGTGTCCAGCGGCTTCAGTCGCGGCGCGTTCAACGCCGTCGGCGGCTTCGAATATCGCCGCCAGGACCCGCTCTGGGGCTTCGATCGCCATGAGCAGGATTCCAGCCTGGATGCGCCCAACCCGTCGCGTTACGGCTACCCGCCTCGCAACTTCCTGATCACCGACTGGTGGGACGACTACCTTGATCCGGGATCGGCCACCTGCGAGGGCCTGGGCAACCTCAACAACGGCAACATGGGCTACGCGTATCGCCGCAACTACGGTTACTACTGCGGCAGCGACCAGTCGATCGCCTACCGGACCATGATCAGCAAGCGCGAAGGCTTCAACGGCTACGCCTCGATGAGCTACCGCTTCGACAACGGCAACGAATGGTTCGCCGACCTGCAGGCCGGGCGTCACGAGCTGTCATTGTTCCGCGCGCCGCGTAGCTGGTCGCTGATGATGCCCGACGGCAACGAGGAAGGTTATTTCTACAACCAGGCCACCGATCAGGTCGAGTACTGGCAGCGCGTCTTCACTCAGGACGAAATGGGCGGCCTGCAAAACGGCATGGTCAACACCGTGCAGAAAACCTTTGGCCTGACCACCGGCCTCAAGGGCGTGTTCGGGCAGGATTGGGATTACGAAGTCGCGATCAGCCATTCGCAATACAAGGCCAACATCAGCTGGCCGCAGATCGTCGCGAGCAAGGCCAACGACCTTTTCCTTGGGCCTTTGCTGGGTTACGACGCCGACGACTTCCCGATCTACAACGCGCCGCATGACCGCATGTATACGCCGCTGACGCGCGCCCAGTACGACAGCATCTTCGCCTACACCACCTATCACCCGGAATCGTCCAGCCAGACGCTCTCGTTCACCCTGACCCAGGGCGACCTGTTCGAGCTGCCCGGGGGCACCGCCGGTTTCGCTGCGACCGCGGAGCTTGGCCACCAGGACTACGACCTGCGCCCCGACCCGCTGGCCACGCAGTATTACTACTACAGCTGGAAGGATTCCGACGGCAAGGGCAGCCGCAACCGCTGGGCACTGGCAAGCGAACTGCGCATGCCGGTGCTGGATTCGCTGAACCTCAGCGTCGCCGGCCGTTATGACCAGTACCGCTTCGCCGGCCGCGCGCCCGGCAAGTTCACCTGGAGCACCGGCCTTGAATGGCGTCCGATCGACAGCCTGCTGGTCCGCGCCTCCTACGGCACCGCGTTCCGTGCACCCGATCTTCACTACGTTTTCTCCGGACCGGGCAACGACGAAACCTCGGTACCCGATTACTACCGCTGCGCGACCGAGGAACCGGATGAAACGCTGGACGATTGCAGCTACAGCGACGAGGGCATCATTCGCAGCCGCGCCGGCAACCGCGAACTGAATCCGGAAACCAGCACGTCATGGACTGCTGGCTTCGTCTGGTCGCCCAATCACAACATCGATGTCTCGCTGGACTATTTCAACATCGACATGCGCGACCAAGTGCAGGACCTGCGTGCAAGCGAAGTGATGCAGAACGAGGCTGCCTGCCGCACCGGCGCGCAGCCGATCGACTCGCCGCTGTGCGTGGATACGCTGTCGCGCATCACCCGCCTGTCCGACGGCAGCATCTACGGCGTGTACGTCAATCCGATCAACGTCGCGCGCGAGAACACCAGCGGCATCGACTTCAGCACCAACCTGCGCATCGACACGCGCATCGGCCGCTTCGGCCTCTCCGGCGGCTACACGTGGGTGCGCGAGCACGAGATCCAGGTGTATCCGGACGAGCCGGTGGTGGACATGTTCGCGATCAACAGCGGTTACGACATCCCGCGCACCAAGGCCAATGCACGCCTATGGTGGGAACGCCAAGGCTGGTCTGCCTCGTTGCAGGCCACGCGTCTTGGCCGCCTGCCCAACGGCTGGTCGTATGACGAGGTCTGGGAAGACGGTGACCCGGGCCCGTGGATCAAGGCCACCTACAACTACAACGCCAACGTGCAATACAAGTTCACCGAGCGCGCACGGTTGTCGCTGTCGGTGGTCAACCTGACCGACGAGATGCCGCCGCACGACCCGACCTACACCAGCTACCCCTACTACGACGTCTCGTGGTTCGACACCAAGGGCCGTAGCTACTATCTGGAATTCACCTACAAGTTTGGTGGCAAACCGTTGTAAGTCCCCTGCGTGTGAGGCATGGAAAACCCCGGCGGAGGCTGGGGTTTTCTTTTGGCGGCCTGTCGGTTGGTCAGCCCCGCGCCTAGCCCTGCACGATCGACTCGAAACCACCCCAGAACATGCGCTGGCCATCGAAGGGCATGTCTTCCGGCTTCATCGCCTGCATCCACGGCTCTGCCATCACTGCGGCATTGACGCGATCGCGCGCCTCGCGCGAGGGGTAGGTGATCCACGCGAAGATCACGACTTCATCGTCCTTCAGCATCACCGCTTGCGGGAACGAGGTCAGCTTGCCAGGCTTCACGTCATCGGCCACGCACTCGACGTAATCGACCGCGCCGTGCTTCTTCCAGATGTCGCGGGATTTCTCCGCCAGTGACTTGTACTCGCCAAGCCGCGCCTTGGGCACCGCCATCACGAACCCATCCACGTACATGCCGCCTCCTCGCGCTCAAGGCGCCTTCATTTCGCAATTGACCATCCACGACACGCCGAAGCGATCGATGCACATGCCGAATCGCTCGGCCCAGAAGGTGGGCTCGAGCGGCATCGTCACTTGCCCGCCATCGGACAGGCCCGCGAACATGCGTTCGGCTTCGTCCACCGACGCCGCGTTCACCGACAGGGAAAACCCCTGCATCGGTATGAACCGTTCGGACGGATAGTCCGCCGCCATCAGCAGCGATCCGTCCGGAAACTGCAGGGTGGCATGCATGATCGCGTCGCCTTGTTCGGCAGGCATCTGGTCCGCCATCGGGGATTCTGCCCAACTGTGCTGGAACAGCAGCCTCGCGCCCAGCACTTGCTGGTAGTGGGCAAGCGCCTCGCGGCAATTGCCCTTGAAATTGAGATACGGGTTCATCGGATGTCCTCGGGTGAATGGATCAGTGATCCGCGGGAATACCGGCCGGGTCCATCCAGAACGGCCCCCAGCCGTGGCCATCGGGATCGCTGAAGGCGCGCTGGTACATGAAGCCCATGTCCTCGGGCGGATGCGGTTCGCCGCCGCCGTGGGCGAGCGCGGCTTCGACGATCGCATCGACTTCCTTCTTGTCGTCGAACTGGATCGCGACCAGGCATTGCAGGTACTTGGCCGGGTCCGCCAACGCCAGCTTGGTGAAGCTCTGGAAGAACTCGCGCTTGAGCAGCATCGCGTACTGCTTGTCGCCCAGCACGACGGCAATGGCCTTGTCGTCGCTGAAGTTCTCGTTGATCTCGAAACCGAGCGCCGTGTAGAACGCCCGCGTGCGGGCGAGGTCGGTGATCGGCAGGTTGATGAAAAGTCCTTGCGTGCGTGTCATGTCGGCCTCCTCAGGCTTTGCCTTCGACGTGGCATTTGAAGTTGTCGAGGATGGCTTGCCAGCCTTGTCGCTGCTGCTCGTGCGTGTGCGTGCCTTCGGCATCGAAGGTTTCGCGCAACGTCACGCGGCCATCGCCGTGATCGATGAAGTCGATGTGCACCTGGCGGCCATCATCTATCCGATATTGCAGATGCTTGCCGGGATCGATCGCGACATAGGTGCCGCCGAAATCGAACCCGAAGCTGCCATCCTTCGCTTCCATGCGCGCAGTGAAGCGGCCGCCCTCGCGCAGATCCACCTCGGACGCGGTGGTATGCCAGTCCTCCGATGCCGCGTTCCACTGCATGATGTCGGCAGGCGTGTTCCATGCCGCCCACACCGCCTCGGCGGGTGCGCTGACTGTGGTTTCAACGGTGATTGGATCATTGCCCATCGCGATGTTCCTCCTTTCCATGCGACGCCACCGCGCGGCGTCGCCGAGACATCATTGCATCGAATGCAGGCCGAACAGGTTGCCTTCGGTATCGTGCGCCAGCGCGCAGAAGCCGTACGGGCCGATCGAGAATTTCTCCTTGAATATCTGCCCACCCGCGGCGGCAACACGGCCTGCTTCGGTGGCGCAGTCCTCGCAGCCGAAGTACACCAGCGTGCCCATGCCGCCAGACGGCACGCCCGGCATCTTCACCAATGCACCACCCGCGCCGCCACTGTCCATCTCCATCGGGAAAGCCACCATCTGCAGGCCCGCCTCATCGCCGTCAGGCATCGGCAGGGTTTCCAGCTTGCGGCCCAGCACTTGCTCGTAGAAGGCTTGTGCGCGGGGCATGTCCTGCACGTAGATCTCGAACCACACGACCGGATTGAAGCTCATCGGAATCTCCTTGCGTTGCGGGCTTAACGGAATGTTTATGTCGTCAACATCCAGCCTAGCCGCGCAATGTTACAGTTGTCAACATGAGGTCCGCCCCGCGCAAGAAAACCCGCATCCCGAAACCGCAGGGCTACCATCACGGCGACCTGCAGCGTGCGTTGCTGATCGCGGCGCGGCAGATGGTCGATGAAGGCGGCGCGCAGGCACTGACCTTGCGTGGCGCGGCGCAAAAGGCGGGCGTCAGTGCGGCCGCGCCGTATCGACATTTCACTGACCGCGATGCGCTGCTGGCCGCCGTCATCACCGAAGGCTTCGATGAGCTCACGGCTGCCACTGAGGCCGCGCGTGCGGCGGCAGGTGATCCGGTGTCCGCCTATCTCGCGGTCGGCGAAGCGTACCTGGGGTTTGCCGCGGTGCATCCGTCGTTGTATCGGCTGATGTTCGGCATCGAATGCCACAAGCCCGACTACCCCGCGCTGCTCGAAGCCGGCCAGCGTGCGTTCGGCGTGGTGTTGCGGGCAGCGCAAGATTGCGGCGCGGCGGGATTGATCGGCACGCGCCCGCCGGAGCAGGTCGCGCTGGCCGGCTGGACGATGGTGCATGGCCTGGCCAGCCTGCATGTCGATGGCGTGCTGAGTCTGGTGCTGCCGGTGCCGTTGCCCGATGCTGCGGCCGCGTTGTTCTCCATCCTCACCGAAGGCGTCAGGCCGCGCTGAAGCACCTTTCGCCCGCAAGTCTCACGTGGTGCCGCGGTTCTTGCCCTGCCACGGCGCGTACCACTCACGGATCTTCGCCATGTCCGCTTCCATGTCGTCGGACATCTCGATGGTCGGGCCGATGCCGATGATCTTGTCCGGATAATGGAAATACTCCAGCACCACCGGCACGTCGGCACCCTTGGCCAGCTTCCAGAAACCGCTCTTCCACTGATCCACCTGCTTGCGCGTACCCTCGGGCGCGATGCCGATCCAAAGCGCATCCGCATTCTTCATCGTCTCGATGCTCTGCGCCACGAACCCGCCCGGCGCGCTGCGGTCGATCGGGATCACGCCCAGCATCCGCATCAGCCAGCCCATCGGGCCCCAGAACAGTTCCTTCTTGCCCAGGATGCGCAGGTCCAGGCCCAGCGCCAGCACCGCCGAAAAGCCCCACACGCCATCCCAGTTGGACGAATGCGGCGCGCCGATCAGCACCGCCTTGGGCACATCGGGAAACTCGCCGACCATCTTCCAGCCACCGGCCTTCAGGATGGTGCGACCGATCCAGCGCGTGAGCCGGCTGCGATGCACGCGCGGCACCTTGGGCGGCAGCGGCAGGATGTCGCCGTCGCGGGCAGGCGTGGATGGATGTTGTACCGGCATGTCCCGAAGTCCTTCCTTCAATCCCAGTCGCGCGCGTTGCCACGGCCGCGCTTGATTTCACTGCGCCCGCGCTTGGCCTGCAAGCGACGCTCCTTCGATCCCCTGGTCGGCCGGGTCGCCACCCGCGGCTTGGGTGCGTGCAGCCCGTGCGCGATGAAGGCGGCCAGACGCTCGCGTGCATCCTGCCGGTTGCGGTCCTGGGTGCGGAAGCGCTGCGCCTGGATCACGATCACGCCATCACCGGTCATGCGGCGATCACGACGCGCGAGCAGGCGATCGCGCACGGCCTCCGGCAACGAGGGTGACGCGGCGACATCGAAGCGCAATTCCACCGCGGTCGCGACCTTGTTGACGTTCTGTCCGCCCGCGCCCGAAGCGCGCACGAAACGCTCGGTCAGTTCGTCCTCGTCGATGTCGATCCCCGGCGCGACTTGCAGCATGGCGGCACTGTAGCAGTCCATGGAGGACAGTACGGAGGCGGCAGGCTAAGCTGGCGTCCCGCATGCGACATGGAGTCATTCATGAAGAAGATCCTCGCCACCCTCGTCCTTGGCCTGTTGCTCGCCGGCAGCGCGCAGGCCGCGCCGCCCACCACCGCGCAGATCGAGCACCTGCTGCAGGTGATGGACGCGAAGAAGGTCATTGACCAGCTGCTCCCGGCGATGATGCAGCAATCACGCGCGCTGGTGGACCAGCAACTGGCCAGCAGCGATGCCAGCGCCGTCGACCGTGCGCGCGTGGAGCGCCTGCTTGCCGCGCAGGAAAGCACCGTGCGCGACATGCTGTCGTGGGACAAGCTCAAGCCCATCTACCTGCGCGTCTACACCGACACCATGACGGCCGATGAAGTCCTCGCCATGACCCGCTTCTATGAAAGCCCGGAAGGCCGCAGCGTGATGCAGAAGATGCCGCAGATCATCCAGCGCACGATGCAGGAAATGCAGCCGATCGCCGAGGCCGCGATGCAGAAAATGATGCAAGACCTCGACGCCGAGATGGCCCGCGACGGCAAGCCTGCCGACAAGTAAGCGTCACGCCGCGCGCGGCGCCGGCCCGTCGAACAAGGCCAGCGCCCGTGCGTACTCGCCATCGACGGGCGCCGTCACGCGCAGCTGCTCGCCGCTGTGTGGATGCACGAACGTCAGCGCCTCGGCATGCAGCAGCATCCGGTGGATGCCGGCCATGCGGAAGGCGCGGTTGTGCCGCCCGTCGCCGTGGCTGGTGTCGCCGATCAGGTGGTGGAAGGCGTGCTTGAGGTGCCGGCGGATCTGGCGGAAGCGCCCGGTGCGAGGGCTGGCGCGCAGCAACGCGTAGCGTGAGGTCGCGAAATCCTGCGAGGGCCACGGCAGCTCGCAGGTGCGCAGCACCTCGAAATCGGTGATCGCCTCTTTCTTCTTCGGCTTGCCCGGCCCGCCATCAAGCGGATGATCGATGCTGAAGCGCATCTGCGCCGGCCAGCCCCGACAAATCGCCAGATAGTCTTTCGCCACCTCGCCCGCCATCCACGCCTTGCCCAGCTTGGATGCCGTTTCGCGGTCGAAGGCCAGCAGCAGGCAGCCGCTGGTCGCCCGGTCCAGCCGGTGCACCAGGAACACCGGGCGGCCGAACTGCTCGCGCAGCCGATCGGCGGCGAAATCGGTCTCGCCGCGGGCCAGCGCACTGTCATGCACCATTAAACCGGCCGGTTTGTGGATCACCGCCAGCCACGCATCGGCCCAAAGCACGGGCAAACAGGGCTTTTGGCACAGGCCGGGGGCGATATCGGTCTCTAACATGCCCCATTTTCAACCAGAGAGACTCGGATGTCCCGTCTTCGCCCCCTCGCGCTCGCCTGCGCCATCGCCGTCGCTTCCTTTCCCCTCCACGCGGTTTCCGCCCAGTCCAGCATCGCGCCGCCCAAGGGCGTGACCGCCAAGACCTGCGTGGAAGGCATCTGCGAATACATGCTGGCCAACGGCATGCGCGTGCTGCTGTTCCCGGATGCCTCCAAGCCGACCGTGACCGTCAACGTCACCTACGGCGTCGGCTCGATGAACGAGAACTACGGCGAGACCGGCATGGCCCACCTGCTCGAACACCTAGTGTTCAAGGGCACCCCCACGCACGGCGACATCCCGGCCGAGATGAAGAAGCGCGGCATCAGCTTCAACGGCACCACCAACCTGGACCGCACCAACTACTACGGCAGCTTCCCCGCCAACGACGCCACCCTCGACTGGATGCTGGAGATGGAAGCCGACCGCATGGTCAATTCCCACATCGCCAAGAAGGACCTCGACAGCGAGATGACCGTGGTGCGCAACGAGATGGAGCGCGGCGAGAACGAACCCGGCAGCGTCTTCAGCCAGCGCATGCGCTCGGCCGCCTACCAGTGGCACAACTACGGCAAGAGCACCATCGGCAACCGCGCGGACGTGGAGAACGTGCCGATCGGCAACCTGCAGGCGTTCTATCGCCAGTGGTACCAGCCCGACAACGCGACGCTGATCATCGCCGGACGCTTCGATCCGGCCGAGGTGATGGCGAAAGTCCAGGACACCTTCGGCAAGCTCAAGCGCCCCGCGCGCACCCTGCCGACGCAATGGACGGTCGAGCCGACCCAGGACGGCGAGCGCGAGATCACCGTGCGTCGCAGTGGCGACCTGCGCCTGGTCGGGCTGACCTATCACATCCCCGCCGCCACCAGCGCCGACACGCCCGCGCTGATGGTACTGGCCAACATCCTCAGCCATTCGCCCGGTGGCCGCCTGCACAAGGCGCTGGTCGAGCCGAAGCTGGCCGCGGCTGCCTTCGCCGGCGCCGGCGCGCAGCGCGAACCCGGCACCTTCACCCTGATCGCGGTGCCGCCGAAGGACGGCGATCCGGCCAAGGCCGAGGAAGAGCTGCTGGAGCAGGCCGAGGACATCGCCAAGACCCCGATCACCGCGCAGGAGCTGGCCGACGCCAAGCAGCGCATCGCCAACAGCTACGAGCTCTCGTTCAATGACGTCAACCGCATCGGCCTGGCGATGAGCGAATACGTCGCCGCCGGCGACTGGCGCCTGTACTTCGTGCTGCGCGACGCGATGGAGAACGTCAGCCTGGACGACGTGAACCGCGTCGCCGCGAAGTACCTGATCCCGTCCAACCGCACGCTGGCGCGCTTCGTGCCGACCGACAACGCGGTGCGGGCCGACATCAAAGCCGGCCCGGCCGTCGCCACCCTGGTCGATGGCTACAAGGGCCGCGTGGCCGTGGCCGCCGGCGAAGCCTTCGACCCGACCATCGAGAACATCGCCGCGCGCAGTGAGATCTTCACCATCGGCGACGGCCTGCAGGTCTCGCTGCTGCCGAAGAAGACCCGCGGCGAAACCGTGGTGGTGGACGCCGACTTCCGCTTCGGCGATGTCGAATCGATCAAGCGCCATCCCGATCCGGCCGGCACCATGGCAGGCACGCTGTTGATGCGCGGCAGCAAGACGATGAGCCGCGAGCAGATCGACAAGCGCTTCGAGGAACTGAAGACGCAGGCCAACATCGGCGGCGGCATCCAGTCCGCCAGCATCGGCCTGCAGACGCGCCGCGGCGAACTGGTCGATGCACTGACCCTGGCCGCCGACATCGTGCGCAACCCGGGCTACCCGGAAAGCGAGTTCGAGCAGGCGCGCATGCAGTCGGTCACCGGCATCGAGGCCGCGCGCAAGGAGCCGGGCACCGTCGCCGGCATCGCGATGGCGCAGCACTTCGATCCGTGGCCCGTCGGCCATCCGCTGCACGCCGAGACGCTGGACGAATCGCTGGCCAACTTGCGCGCGTTGAAGCTTGAGGACGTGCGCAAGTTCCATGACGCTTTCTACGGCACCAGCAACGGCCAGATCTCGATCGTCGGCGACTTCGACCCGGCTGTCGTGAAGCCGCTGCTGCAGAAGCTCTTCGCCGACTGGAAGCCGGGTGTCGCGTTCCAGCCCATCGACACGCATTACAACGCGGTCAACGCCGAGCATCGCAGCTTCGAGACGCCGGACAAGTCCAACGCCGTCTATCTCGCGCGCTTCAACCTGCCTCTCAACGACGACAACCCGGACTATGCCGCGCTGATGGTCGCCAACCACGTGTTCGGCGGCGGCGGCCTGAAGTCGCGCCTGTTTGATCGCGTGCGCCAGAAGGACGGCCTCAGCTACGGCATCGGCAGCGGCCTGTCGGCGGACTCCAGTCGCAATGGCAAGGACGATGCCGGCTCGTTCTCGATCCAGGGCATCGCCGCCCCGCAGAACATGCCCAAGCTCGAAGCCGCCGTGAGCGAGGAGCTGGCGCGGTTCGTGCGCGACGGCATCACCGCCGAGGAACTGTCGGACGCGGTGAACGGCTTGCTGACTTCGCGCCAGCAGGGACGCGCCAGCGATGGCAACGTCGCCGCGATGCTCAACTCCGACCAGTACCTCGGTCGCAAGATGCTGCGCCGCGCCGAGTTCGAGGCCAAGTTGAAGTCGCTGAGCCTGGCGGACGTCAATGCGGCGATCAAGCGCCACTTCAAACCGGAGACGATGAGCGTGTACGTCGCGGGCGATTTCGCCAACGCCGCGAAGACGCCTGCGCCCGCCGCCAAGTAATCCTTGACTGGTCCTCGAGGGCGAGTCCGGCTTCGGCCGGCTCGCCCTTTTTCATGGGGGATGTGCTTCGCTGGTGCGATCAGGCGACGACCGCATCGCGGCCGCCACGCTTCGCGGCATAGAGCTTGCGATCGATCTCGCCGACGAATTCGCGCACGTCGATCGCCTCGTCGCCGCTGCGCGTGCCGACACCGAAGCTCATGCCGAGCAAACGGCCTTCACCGTGCACGATGCCGATCCGCGCAATCGCCCGGCGGCATTGCTCGGCCATGGCCAACGCTTCGCTGCGCGTGGTGTCCGGCAGCAGGATCGCGAATTCCTCCCCGCCGTAGCGTGCGACCAGGTCGCCTGGACGCGCCGCGACCGCCTTCAGGCTGGCTGCCACCTGTTTCAGGCAGTCATCCCCCTGCAAATGACCATGCAGGTCGTTGTAGGACTTGAAGAGATCGATATCGCCAAGGACCAGCGACAACGGCGCGCCGGTCTCCCGGCTCTTTTTCCACTCGGCGGCCAGCACCTCGTCGAAGCGACGACGATTGGCAACCCCCGTCAACCCGTCCTGGTAGCTCAGGGCCATCAAGGTCTTCTGCAGCTCGTCGATGCGATCCTCGTTCGCCTTGCGCTCGCTGATGTCGAACATGAAGCCCACCAGCGAAGTGACTTCTCCCGCCTCGTCGCGGATCACGTGGACGACGTCGCGTATCCACACATGCCGGCCATCGGCGGTCAAGGCGCGGTAGTCGGCCTCGTGGTCGATGCCGCTCGCCGATTGCGACATGCAGTATTCGACCACGTACTGGCGTTCGTCCGGATGGATCC
This sequence comes from Lysobacteraceae bacterium, assembly GCA_014879375.1. Lineage (GTDB taxonomy): Bacteria > Pseudomonadota > Gammaproteobacteria > Xanthomonadales > Xanthomonadaceae > Solilutibacter. Next base: position 8,565 of record JACSSF010000068.1, on the reverse strand, counting down.
GTTCGGCCCAATCCAGCGCCGTCTTCCAGCTCACCGTAGGCCAGCCCAGCAACGCCTCGATCTGCGGCCCGATATAGGAAAACGTCGCGGTTTTCCAATCGATCTGCCACGGGATCGCCTTGGTGGATTCCAACAGCGTGCGATAAATCTCGCCATCACCCGCCGGTTGCGCCTGTTCGGCCATGCAAGCCCCCTGCTACATCAGTCCGTGATGTTTCATCCTCGCATCATGCACGTCTGGACGATGGAGTGAATCGCCCATTCAGTGCGGCGGAAACATGACCGCCGGCTCACTTCCGCCGTCGTGGCCACGCCGCGATCAGCGCCCACAAGCCGCCAAGACCGGCCACCCACGTCGCCGCCGGGATGCCGAGCATGCCCGGCCCGCCGGCTTCAAGCCCGTACAGCACGCTCGCGACGATCAACAGGCCGACGCCCAGCACCGCGGAGATCATCCGCTTCTGCATCACGTGCAGGTCCCGGGACAACACGCGCAGGTCGTGCGACTCCATCTGCAGCAGGTGACGGCCTTCGACCTGTTGCTTGAGCCACGCATGCAGCAGGCCGGGCATGTCCGGCGCATGCGTCACCAGTTCCGGCAGGCGTTTGCCGAACTCGCGCGCGAGGCGCGAAGGGCTGTAGCGGTCGGCGAGGATCTTCTCCAGCACCGGCTTGGCCACCGCCCAGATGTCGATGTTGGGGTCGAGCTGGCGGCCGACGCCTTCGATGTTGAGCAAGGTCTTCTGCAGCAGGATCAACTGCGGCTGCAGGGTGAGCTGGTAGCGCTGCGCCATGCGGAACAGTTTCGCCAGCACTTCCGCCAGCGATATCTGCGACAGCGGGCGGGTGAAGTAGGGCTCGCAGATCGCGCGCGCGGCGGCTTCCAGCTCGTCGATGCGCACCGTCGCCGGCATCCAGCCGGCCTCGACGTGCAACTCGGCGATGCGGCGATAGTCGCGGTTGAAGATCGCCATGAAGTTTTCGGCAAGGTAGTACTGATCCTCGCGCGAGAGTTGACCCATGATGCCGAAATCGAGCGCGATGAAACGCGGGTTCTGCCGGCGCTCCAGGTCCACCCAGATGTTGCCGGCATGTGCATCGGCATGGAAGAAGTTGTCGCGGAAGACCTGTTCGTAGAACACGCGCACGCCTTTCGCGGCGAGCGCCTTGCGATCGATGCCGGCGCGATCGAGTGCCTCGATGTCGTCGCTCGGGATGCCGTGCACGCGCTCCATCGTCATTGCGCGCTCGCCGGTATGCGACCAGATCACTTCCGGCACGTATAGGTCTGCGCTGCCCAGCCAGTTGCGGCGCAGCACGCTCGCATTGCCTGCCTCGCGTTGCAGGTCGAGCTCGGCGGCGAGAGTGGATTCGACTTCGGCCACCACCTCGCGCGGGCGAATCTTGTCGGCATTGGGATGCGTGCGTTCAATGACTCCGGCGATGTCGTACAGCAGGGCGATGTCGCTGTCGATCTGCCGCCGGATACCCGGGCGCAGCACCTTCACCACCACTTCGCGGCCGCCATCCAGTACCGCCGCATGCACCTGCGCGATGGAGGCCGAGGCAAGCGGCGTGGTGTCGAAATGCGCGAAGAGTTCATCGATAGGCTTGCCCAGCGATGCTTCGACGATGTCGCGCGCCGCCTCGCCATCGAAGGGCTGCACGCGATCCTGCAGCAACGTCAGCTCATCGGCGATGTCGGTCGGCACCAGGTCGCGGCGGGTGGAGAGAATCTGCCCGAACTTGACGTAGATCGGCCCCAGTTCTTCCAGCGCCAGACGCAGGCGCTGGCCGCGCGACATCGCCCGCACGTTGGCGGAGGCGCTCGGCACGAACGGACGCGCGATCTTCAGCCAGCGCTCGGCCGGGGTCTGGTCCAGCAGGTCATCCAACCGATAGCGCAACAACACGCGACCGATGCGCCACGCGCGGCGCGCCGACCTCATGCGGCACCCTTGAGGCGCGAGACGCGTGCGGCAAGACGCTCGACATCGTCGCGGATCGCGTCGACATCGTCATGGAAGGCATCCAGCTCGTCGCGGCCCAGCACATCGCGCGACTCCTCGGTCAGGTAATCGGCGGCGCTGCCGGCGAACTCCCTGCCCATGTTGCGCGCATTGCGCAGGGCGAATCCCATGCCGTTGGCGACCTGCATGCCCAGCACGTCACCAAATACCGCCGTGAACGGACGCGCCCAGTCGGGATCGAAACGCTCGGCGAGGCGTTGCAGGCGGCGCGCGAGCTCGGCATCGCCTTCGATGCGCAGCTGGCCCACCGGCGGCGCATCCTCGCGTCGCAGCATCGGCAACTGGCGCAGCAGGCCGCCGAGCGTGCTCCGTACCGACAGATCCGCGCGGTCGGCATCGCCCACCGGGCCGACGCGCAGGGCATCGCCATCGACCGTCACCCGCAGGGCCATGGCGGGTGACTCCAACGTCAGCGCGACGCTGCGGCCATCGAGCACGCGCAAGTCGGCGCGCGTGTCCTCGTCCAGCGCCAGTGCACGATTGAGCGCGACTTCCAGCGCGCGGCCGGCCGGCACTTTCCAGTTGAAGGGCGAAGATCCAGTCATCCGCGCATTCTATCCGGCTGCACGCCAGGCATCGGCAACGCGTTGCAGGCCTTCGCGCATCGATACCCTGGGCACGTAGCCGAAGTCGCGCCGCGCCGGTTCCATCGAATACCAATGCGTGGTGGCGAGCTGTTCAGCAAGGAAGCGCGTCATCGGCGGCTCGCCCTTGAGGCGCAGCAGCGGCCACAGGGTTTCGGCGGTAGCGCCGAGTGCATAGGCAACGCGCAGCGGAATGTGGCGATGCACCTCGGGCGCACCCGCGGCCCGCAGCAGGGCATTGACCAGGTCTTCCATCGGCCAAGGCTCGCCATTGCTGATGAAATAGGCACGACCGGCGCACGCGCTGTCCACGGCAAGATGGTCGAAGGCATCGAAATGCGCCTGCGCGGCGTTGTCGATGAAGGTACTGTCGACCAGGTTCTGCCCGTTGCCGACCAAGGCCAGCCGCCCGGCCTTGGCACGCTGGACGATGCGCGGCAGCAGCTGGTTGTCGCCCGGCCCCCAGATCAGGCGCGGTCGCAGCGCGACGGTGGCAAGCGTGTCGTCGTTCGCGGCCAGCACGATCTTCTCGGCGATTTGCTTGGTCGCGGCATACGGCGCCTTGAGGTCTTCGCCGTAAGGCACCTCGTCCGCGCTGCCGCCTTCGATCGGATGCGTCGCCCGATGCGTCACGCTGGGCGTGGAGGTATAGACCAGCTTGCCGATGCCATGTTCGCGGCATGCCGCCAGCACGTTGCCCGTGCCCATCACGTTGGCGCGGTGATAGCTGTCGTAACTGCCCCACGCACCGGCCTTGGCCGCATTGTGGAAGATCGCCTCGCAACCTTGCGCCGCGGCGATGATCGCAGCGCGATCCGCCAGGTCGCCCTGGACCTGCACGACACCCATCGCATCCAGCGCCGGATACCGACCGCGGTTGAAGCTGCTGACGTGGTGGCCGCGCGCGACCAGTCCTTCGCACAGTTTCTGGCCGAGGAATCCACCGCCGCCAGTGACCAGAATCTTCATGTCGATGAACCTTCGCCGGGTTGCTTCGCTGCCCACGTCGCCAGTTTTTCCCGCCCGATCTTCGCGTTGTGGCGGATGTCCACCGGGAATTTTCGCGGATAACGGATGAAGCGCGCCACCTTCGCCGTATGCACGAAGCCGTCGGCCATGCGACGCAACTCCGCTTCGATGCGTGGCCACTCGCTTTCCGCCACGCCTTGGCGAAGCTCCACGCACAGCACCGGCGACATGCCCGCCTCGCTCCGGGCATGGCGAAGTTGCCCGTTATCGCCTCGGCTCAGTTGCAGACCCGCATCAGCGGCGGCGCGCGGCACACCCACCAGCGCCGTGCGCGCAACATCGGGATGCGTGTTGAACACCGGCTCGACTTGCTCGGTGCACAGCGTGGTCGCTGCATCCACCACCACCCGCTGCGACTTGCGCCCGCAAAACCACAGGCGTCCTTCGCGATCGAAATAACCCAGGTCCCCCATGCGATGGACGATCCGTGCATCGCCATTCGTCGTCGTTTCGCGGATCTTGGCCAGTCGCGTTTGCGCCTCGCGATTGAAGTACACATCGGTGGTGCTGGGACCGGCGACGGTGATCTCGCCGACCACGCCTGCGGGCACTTCGCGTGCATCGGCCCAGTTTTCGATGGCCTCGTCGGTGATCGCGATGATGCGCACCACGTTGCCCTCGACCGGCCGCCCGACGCAGGTGCCCGCGCCGGACTCGGTACGCTCGCGCAAGGTGAGCAGTTCACGGCCTTCGATCACCGCGACCGGCAGGCATTCGGTCGCGCCGTAAGGCGTCCACAGCTGCGCGCCGTCGGGCAGCAGTTGCAGGATCTTCGCCACCACATCCGCAGGCACCGGCGCGCCCGCACTGGTGACGCGCATCACCCCGTCCAGCGGCTCGCCATGATCGGCCAGCACGCGCATCAACGCGGGCGAGCCAAACAGCTGGGTCACGCCGAAGCGCTTGATCGCCGCATGCAGCTTGCGCGGATCGGCCTCGGCGGGCCGGGTCGGGTCCATGTCCGGGATGATGGAGGTCAGACCGAGCGCCGGGTCGAACAAGGCGAAGGGCGGAAAGGTTGGCAAATCCACGCCACCGGGCTCGATGCCGAACGCCGTGCGCAGCATGTCGATCTGCGCGATGAAATGCCGATGCCGGTACACCACGCCCTTTGGCACGCCGGTGGAGCCACTGGTGAACAGGATCGCGGCGATGTCATCCGGTGATGTCGCATCGAAATCACGCGAGGTCCGCGTGCCCTCGTTCTCGATGTCGGCCAAGGTCGTGTCGGCACACCACGCACGGCGCCCGGTGGTGATGCGCAGGCGCGCCGACTTCGCCCAACCAAGCAACGCCTTGGCGAACATCGCCAGCGGGATGCCGATGAACGCCTGCGGCTGCGCTTCGTCCAGGCATTGCCGGAGCGCGCGCTTGTCGATGCCCGGATCAACCAGCACCGGCACCGCACCGAGGCGGAACAGGGCGAACATCAGCAGGAAGAATTCGGGTGTCGGCCGCACCATCACCACCACGCGTTGCCCGCGGGCGATGCCGCGCGCGGCCAGACCCGCGGCGATCGCATCGCTGCGCGCATCCAGCTCGCCATAGGTCAGGGCGATGTCGTAAGCCCCGCGTCCGGGACAGCGCATGGCGACCCGATCAGGCGCCTGGCTGGCGCGATGGCGAAGGCTGTCGGCGATGTTGGCGTCGGCTTGCATGGCGCCATTGTCGCAGCCCCTTGCGCGGCCCGCGCGGATGGTGAAAATTCGCGCATGTCCGGCCTTGATGCATCCGCCCACCCTTGCTTGCGCTGCGGCGCCTGTTGCGCGCACTACCGCGTCAGCCTGCATTGGTCGGAAGCCGCGCCGGAGCTGGGCGGGCAAGTCCCGCCCGAACTCACCGAGCCGCTGCGGCAGCACGAACGGGTGATGCGCGGCACCTCGCACGGGCAGCCCCGCTGCATCGCGCTGGATGCGCAAATCGGGGTGTATTCGCGCTGCACGATCCACGCCTTGCGGCCCGCCGTCTGCGCGGCGCTCACCGCCTCGTGGGAGTTCGGCGAGGCCAGCCATCAGTGTGACCGCGCGCGCATCGCGCATGGCCTGCCGCCCCTGACACCGGCGGACTGGCCGGCCCGCTAGCCTAGCCCCGCTCAGCGCGGACGCAGGCGCATCATCAACTTGCGCGCGTGGCCCAGCGGCATCCCGTCGCCGGGCTGGGTCAGCCCGTGCATGACCAGGCGACGGAACGGCGGCGCCCAGCGCCCAGCGCGCAGTGCCAGCTTGCGCGCCATCCGCGCCGGCGCGCGGTCATCGGTATAGAGCGTCGCGACCAGCTTGGTGGCGAGGTACAGCGGCCGCGTCGCCGCGCGATGCTCGATGTCGTAGTCGGCCAGCAATGCATCGGCATGGATCGGCTCGCCCTGTGCGCTCGCCGCGCGGATGCGCCGCGCGAGGGCATCGACCGACAGCAGGCCGAAGTTGAACCCATGCGCCGTCACCGGATGCATGCCGACCGCGGCATCGCCGATCACCGCATAGCGATGTGCATGGAAGCGCTCCGGGTACACGCCAACCAACGGATACGCCACCGCCGGCCCGACCCGCTGCATCGCGCCAAGGCGATTGTCGAAGCGCCGGGTCATGGCGATGTCGAAATCGGCCTCGTCCATCGCCAGCAGTGCATCGATCTCCGGACGCGTCGCAGTGAGCACGACGGACGAGGTGTGCGGGTCGTGCAGCGGCAGCAACGCCAGGGTCTGTCCGTAACGGAACCATTCCCAGGCCACGGATTCGTGTGCGCGTTCATGACGCATCCGCACCACCAGCATGGTGCGACCGAAATCATGCAGATCGGCGCGAATGCCGAGCGCGCGCCGGCTCTCTGAAAAGCGACTGTCTGCGGCCACGATCAACGCGCCTTCCAGCACGCGTCCGTCATCAAGGCGGATGCGCGCCGACTGCGCATCGGTTTCCACCCCCGCGACCTTCACGCCGGCCAACATCGTTACGTCATCGACCTCCTGCACGGCCTGCCAGGCTGCGCGGCGGATTGCATGGTTGGACACCAGCCAACCCAGCTGCGACTGACCGCTTTCGGCATGCGAGAACAGCAGGCCGTCGGCATCGTCGCCATCGACCACCTGGGCATCGCGCAAGGTGCCGATGTCGCGCGCGGCGATGCGCGGCCACAGATCGTATTCCTGCATCAGGCGATGCGAGCGATGGGTCAGCGCGATCTCGCGGCCATCATCGGCGGGATCGGCCAACGCGGCTTCGGCTTGCTGCTCGACGATGGCGATGCGCAGGCCGCTGCCCGACAACGCGCGCGCGAAACTGAGGCCGGCCGGCCCCGCGCCGATGAGGAGGATGTCGTACTGCATGCGTGCGCTCCGCTGGACTGCACGCCACGCTATCGCCGTCGCGCGCGCCGGCGTTTGATGTCAGTCAAGCGGATGCGCATCGAGGAAGGCGCGAATCACCGGCACCAGCACCTCGTGCTTGTCTTCCATCACGTAATGGCCGGCGTCATCGAAGGCATGCACCTCGGCCTGCGGCAGCGCGCGGGTGAAACCGGCGAGGAAGTGCCGGTCGAAGACGAAATCCCGCAATCCCCAGCCGATGAAGACGGGGCGATCCGCATAACCGGGCAGCTGCTTTTCCGTCGCCGCCAGCAGCGGCCACGCGCGGTCATCGGCATCGAGCGGAATGTCCTGCATGAAGCGCAGGGTGGCGATCGCATTCGCCCAGCCGTCGTACACGCCGCTGTAGGCCTGCTTCACCTCATTCGGCAGCTTGCGCCTGGTGCCGAACGCCGCCGCGCCGCGCGCGAACAGGTTGAAGCGGCGGATCAGCCAGCCGCCGAGGCGCGAATGGCGCCCCATCGCGATCTGCCACGGCATCGGCTTCTGCGCCGGCAGCGGGAACGAGGCCGTGTTAGTGATGACGAGCCGCCTGACCCGGGTCGGGTCGAGCAAGGCCCAGCCGAAACCGACCATCCCGCCCCAGTCATGCACCACGAGCGTGATCGGCCCATCGATGCCGAGATGCTCCAACAGGGCATCCACGTCGTCGATGCGCGATTGCAGCGTGTAGTCATAGTGGGGCGATGCGCCTGCCGCGTCATCGGGCTTGTCCGACAGGCCCATGCCGACGTGATCGGGGACGATGCAGCGATATTTGTCCGACAGCCCGGACACCAGGTGCCGCCAGTAATAACTCCACGACGGATTGCCGTGCAGCATGACGACGACCTCGCCATCGCGTGGGCCTTCGTCGAGGAAGGACATCTCGATGCCGGGACGGACCTCGAAACGCCGGGGCGTGAACGGATAACCGGGCAGGTTCATGCGGGGACGGCCGTCAGTCGGCGGCGGTCACCACACCACTTCCGACATCGTGCAGTTCAGGCCCGAGCCGATCCCGAGCAGCGCGATGCGATCACCCTTCTTGAGGCGCCCGGCCTGCTTCAGCTTGGACAGCACGATCGGCACCGAGGCCGGACCGATGTTGCCGTGCTCGCCGAAGATCGTCATCACCTTCTTCGGGTCGATGCCGAACTTCTTGATCATCGTCTGCGTGTGCACCTTGCTGACCTGGTGGACGACGAACTGGTCCAGCTCGTTCACGGCCCAGCCCATCGCCAGCTTGGCGGCAGCGAAGGTCTTGCCGGCCAGGCTCATGCCCTGGATCAGCAGTTGGCGCGTGTCGGTGACCATGCGGTCCAGGTTGCCGCGGCAGAGCGTGTTCCACTCGGTGGCCGAACGGGTCACGCCGCCCCGGTAGCGCGGCGCTTCGGGATGCAGCTCGGCGCGCGCGAGCACCATGCCGGCGGCGCCGGAGCCCAGCGTCAGGGTGGCGAGTTCGTTGCGGAACTCGTCTTCGGTCGAATCCGGACGCAGCATCCGCTCGATGGTCTTCTCGTAGGCGAGGTCGGCGGTTTCGCCATCCACCACCAGCGCGTAGTCGATCTCGCCGCGCTCG
>JACSSF010000019.1 GCA_014879375.1 Lysobacteraceae bacterium | reverse complement strand
TCGCCGCTGGCCAGCCAGCGCATGTTGATCATCGGATTGCGGCGACCGTGCTCGATGGTCGCGGCGATGCACAGCAACACGATGGAAACGGCCAGCACCACGCCCAGCCACGGCGTCTGCGTCCACCACATGGTGCGGCCGAAGGACAGCACCACCGCGAGTCCGCCGGCGCCGAAGGCAAAGGCGAAGAAGGTGACGAAATCCAGCGGCTCGAACACCCTGACGCGATCACTCGGCGGTAACTTCACCGCGAGCACGGCGGCCAACGTGAGCAGGGCAAGGCCCAGCTCGAACATGTAGAGGCCGCGCCATTCGGCCAGTTGCAGCAGGTCGGTGGAGAAGATGCGGGCCAGCGGGATCGACAATTGGGTCAGGCCAAGCGCGATCGCCAATGCCTTCAGCCGGTGCTTCGCGGGAAAGGCCTGGATCATGTAATACATGCCGAGCGAGCTGAGTGCCGCGCCGCACAGGCCATGGGCCGCGCGCACCGCGATGGCCGAACCCAGCCCATGCACGAACAGATGCGCCGCCGCGATCAGCACATACAACACCAGGAATATCTCGGTGAACAGGCGCAGGCCGTATTGCTGGCGGAACTTCACCAGCAGCAGGTTGGCCGACATGCTGGTCATCACGAACGCGGCGGGCAGCCACTGCATCTCCCACGCATAGGCGCCGAGCGTGCCTTGCAGGTAGGGCAGGTTGGCGGTGACCAGTGCGTTGCTGAGGCCGCCGGTCATCGCCACCAATACGCCGATCAACGCGTAGATCACGCGCCGCCGGGTCGGATGGTTGGGCGTCGACGGCGAGCCGGGGAAGGTCGGCCGCTCGTGCGGCTCCCACTCGCGGGGGATGTAGCGCGGATCCATCGCCGGCGCTCAGCCTTGATCGCTTCCCGCGCCGGTCGCGCTGAGGTTGCGGCCCATGCGTTGCAGGTAGTCGTGCAGTCGCGCAGTGTCCTCGCTGCTGAAATCCTGCATCGTGCCCTCGCGGGCCTGGCCCAGCACGCGTGCGATGCGCTTGAGCTGCGGGCGCGCGCGGCTGGTGACGTGGACGCGCTTGCTGCGGCGATCAGTGGGGTCGGGCTGGCGCTCGATCATCCCGCTGGCCTCCAGCTTGTCGAGGTGCGCCACCAGCGACATCGGCTCGATCGACAGCGCCGCGGCCAGTTCGTTCTGGCGTACGGCGCCTAGGCGATCAGCCATCATCAGCGTGCGTGCCTCGCCCGGGGTCATGTTCAGTTCGGCATCGGCCAGCGCGGCCTCGAAGCGCTGGCGCATCAACCGCGCCACCGTGACCAGCTGGAAGCCGATCGCGTCATCGTTCAGTTGCTTGTTCATCACCCATATTGTAATGATGACTTATTAATTCCACGTGTACGGACGGCAGGCCCGGCCCGCTTGGCGCCGGTGCGATAATCCCCCCATGAACGAACAAGCAGGCAACGCCGGCGACAAGGCCGGCACCACCCATTTCGGCTTCCGCGACGTGCCGGTGGGCGACAAGCAGAAGCTGGTGGGCGAGGTGTTCTCGTCGGTTGCCTCCAGCTACGACCTGATGAACGACCTGATGTCGCTCGGCATCCACCGGGTCTGGAAGCGCTATTTCGTCGCCACAGCGCAGGTGAAGCCGGGCGATCGCGTGCTGGACCTGGCCGGCGGCACCGGCGACATCGCCGCGCTGCTGAAGGATCGCGTCGGCGAGCAGGGCGAGCTGGTCCTGGGCGACATCAACGTGTCGATGTTGAAGGTGGGCCGCGACCGCATGACCGACCGCGGCAACGTGCGCGGCTTCGACTACGTGCAGTGCAATGCCGAGAAATTGCCGTTCCCTGATGCCAGCTTCGACCTCGTCACCATCGCCTTCGGCCTGCGCAACGTGACCGACAAGAATGCCGCGCTGCGCGAGATGCATCGCGTGCTGAAAGTGGGCGGGCAGGCGCGCGTGCTGGAGTTCTCCGAAGTCACCGCCGACTGGTTCAAGCCGATCTACGACTTCCACTCCTTCAACATCCTGCCGAAGCTCGGCAAGCTCTTCGCCAACGATGCCGACAGTTACCAGTACCTGGCCGAATCGATCCGCAAGCATCCGCCGCAGGAAGAACTCAAGTCGATGATGCAGGCGGCCGGTTTCGCGCGCGCGGGCTATCGCAACCTGAGCGCCGGCATCGTCGCCATCCACACCGGCTACAAGGCCTGAAGCACGTCAGACCCGCGTCGACCACGGGCTGGCGATGATCCGTTGGGTCAGGGCTGCCAGCCGTAGCTCAGCTTGACGAACACGCTGCGTGTGTTGCCGAACATGTCCGGGTTGTCGTCATCCATGAACGCGCCGTACGAGCCGCCCGCATACACCGCGGTGCGCGGATTGATCTTGTACGAATAAACCATCTGCGCGGCCCAGTCGCGGGCTTTTTCGTTGACCGCGAATGCGTACAGCGCCGGATCGCGTTCCACCCGGCTGCCCTGCAGGGTCAGGCGCATGCGCTGACGCGGGGTGAATTGCCAGCTGCCGCCGGCGTTGACCACGATCGTGTCGAACGCGGTGCCGCCATCACGGCGCATCTGCTGGCGGGTGATGTCCCAGTCCATCGCCACGCCCCGACCGATGTTGGCGTTGCCCCACAACTCGATCATCGTGCGCCGACCGGTCTTCTCGGCGGCCAGGTCCAACATCGTGCCTACGTTGAAGTAGGCGCCCAGTTGCAACAGGCCGTTGGGACGGAAGTTGGCGTTGATGTCGGTATAGCGTTCATCGAACATCTGCCCGCGCCAGAAACGCGAGCGGGTCATGCCGTGCAGGGTAATGCTGCTCTGCATCGGGCCTTGCACGCTGACCTGGCCCTCGAGCTCGCGCTCCAGCAGCTGGCCATCAAAACGGTGGGTGATGTCGAAGTCGGCGTACACGTTGATGCGATTGAACGCCTCGCCGTCGCGATACCAGCTGTGGCCGCCGCCCACCAACGATTTGTCGTAACCGACCTGGCCCATGAAGCCGAGGTCGGCGCGGAAACCCGGGTCGATGTCCATGTGCCAGGTGTCGAAGCTCCAGTTGCGGTTGCCGAAGCTGTATTGCATGCGCCACGCATTGCCGGAAGGCGTGGCATCGTCGCCCAGCTCGCGCGCGTAGGCATCGACGATGTTGGCCGGGTACTCCGACTGGCTGTGCAGGAATTGCGCGCTGGCCGTGTGTGCGTCCTTGTGCCAGCGTGCATCGACGCCGGCCACGTTGTTGGCGTAGTCGTCACCGCGGCGGAACGTGCCGATCACGCCGATGCTGGCGTTCTCGTTGATGTCGTGGCGATAGCGGCCGACGGCGACATCGGCATCTTGGTCGAGCCGTTCGAAGCGCGAGCCCAGCACGCCCGGCACCAGCAGCAGCGTGGTGGCGTCACGCGCGACGATCGCGCCATACGCGCCGCTCTGGGTGCGCCCGGTCGTGCGCAGGCCGAAGTCGGGGTCGGCGATCTGGCGGGTGTAGAGCACGTTGAACTGGCTGGTGAAATAGTCCGCGCCCTCGAGGAAGAACGGCCGCTTCTCCTCGTAGAACAACGCGAAGCTGTTGTTGATGTCGAGCTGCAGCTGGTCGGTCTCGACCTGCGAGAAATCCGGGTTCAAGGTGGCGTTGAGCGTCATCGCCGGCGACGGCGCCCAGCTGACGTCCACGCCGGCCTCGACCGAGCTGTCGCCGCTTTGCCAGGGCGTGCTGGCGGCGTCGCGATGCTCGGACTTGCTCATCGTGAGCGTGGGCACGACCTCGATGTTGCGGCCCTGCTGCGCGCCGGCCATGCCGTCGTACTTGGCCCATTCGCACAGGAAGCAGTTGGATTCGCGCGGCACCTTGTGGCTGGTCAGCTGGTGGCGCTTGTCGCGCGGGTAGTTGCGGAACAGCGAAATGCCCCAGCGCTTGTCCTCGTTGCCGCTGCGAAAGCGCAAGGTCGAGAACGGGATGCGCATCTCGACGTCGTAGCCCTCGGCGGTGATCTTGCCGGCGCTGCTCCACAGGCCGTCCCAGCTGGCGTCCTCGTTGCCGGTGGTCGCGTTGTTGATCAGGTCCGACTGCACGCCCAGTGGATTGACGATCAGCTCGTAACCGCGGCGCTGGTCGTTGAAGGTATCCATGAACACGCCGACCCAGTCATCGCTGAAGGCGGTGTCGCGGTCGCGCAGGTGCGCGCGAATCGCGCCCGGATCCGGATCGAGTGCGTGGAAGCTGAGATACAGCGCATCGCGCGTGTAACCGATCCGCACGGTGGTCTTGACCGGCGCGGGCGTGTTGTCGCCGGGCTGGATGTCGTAGGCGATCTCCTGCACCAGTGCGCCATCCCACGCGGCATCGTCCAGTTCGCCATCGATGGCGATGTCACCTTGCAGCAACGGGATGCGCCCGCCCGGGATGTAATCGGATGACGAGGTCGGTGCTTGCCCCGCCCATGCGGCGGGCGTGGCGCAGGCCGATGCCAGGGCGATGGCGAGAAGCATGGAGCGAAGGCGCGATTTCACGTAAGGAGACGGATCGAATGAGTGCTGCCTAGAATCGATGTGGTCGGCATGCCCGTCACGTGCCATTAGTGGGGGTGCGGTGATGCACGGTTCACCCCCGCATCGCCATGGCGGCTAAACTCGGGGTTTCCCCTTGCGAGATCGCTCCATGCGCCATTCCGTGTTGATGCTCTCCGTTGCCGCCGTGCTGATGGCCGGCTGCGCCAAACAGGAATCCGCCACGGCCCAGTCCGCGGCCGCCACGCCTGCACCGGCGGCGAAGGCCGCGCAGGCCCCCGCGGTGCTGGACGAACATTCCTACGCCGAGCCCGGCAAGGTGCGCACCAAGGATCTCGCGCTCGACCTCAACGTCGACTTCGCCAAGAAGGAGTTGGCGGGCACCGCGACCTACACCCTGGAATGGATCGACAAGAGCGCGACGCAACTGGTGCTGGACACGCGCGACCTGACCATCGAGAAGGCCGAGGGCGAGACCGCCGCCGGCCAGTGGCAGCCACTGAAGTTCGCGCTGGCGCCCGAAGCCGACAAACTGCTCGGCACCAAGCTCACCATCGAGACGCCGGATCGTCCCGCCAAGGTGCGCGTGACCTATCACACCTCGCCGAATGCCTCGGGCCTGCAGTGGCTGGAGCCGTCGATGACCGAGGGCAAGCAGTCTCCCTTCATGTTCAGCCAGTCGCAGCAGATCCACGCGCGCAGCTGGGTGCCGCTGCAGGACACGCCGCAGATCCGCTTCACCTACAGCGCGCATGTCACCAGCCCGGAAAACGTGATGGTGCTGATGAGCGCCGACAACGACCCCAAGGCCGCGCGTGACGGCGATTACAGCTTCAAGATGCCGCAGCCGATCCCGTCCTACCTGTTGGCCATCGCCGCGGGCGACCTGGTGTTCAAGCCGGTCAGCGCGCGCAGCGGCGTGTGGGCCGAGCCGGCGATGGTCGACAAGGCGGTCGCCGAGTTCGAGGACACCGAGAAGATGATCGCCACCACCGAGGCGCTGTACGGCCCGTATCGTTGGGATCGCTACGACATGCTGGTGCTGCCGCCGTCGTTCCCGTATGGCGGCATGGAGAACCCGCGCCTGACCTTCGCCACGCCGACGGTGATCGTCGGCGACAAGTCGCTGGTGTCGTTGATCGCGCACGAGCTGGCGCACAGCTGGTCGGGCAACCTCGTCACCTTCGCCACCGATCGCGACGCGTGGCTCAACGAAGGTTTCACCACCTACGTGCAGGGCCGCATCACCGAGGCGATGTACGGCCAGGACATGGCCGACATGGAGCACGTCATCGACCGTGACGAGCTGAAGAAGGAATACACCACGCTTGACCCGAAGTTGCAGGTGATGGCGCTCAAGCCCGGCGAGCTGGCCGATCCGGATGGCTCGTCTTCCGCCACCGTCTACACCAAGGGTGCGTGGATGCTGCAGTGGCTGGAGCAGACCTACGGTCGCGACGTGTTCGACCCGTTCCTGAAGGGCTATTTCGATCATTTCGCCTTCCAGTCGATCACCACGCAGCAGTTCCTCGACTACATCAAGGCCAATCTGGTCGACAAATACCCGGGCAAGGCGACGATGGCGCAGATCGAGGCGTGGATCTACAGCCCTGGCGTCCCGGATTTCGCCCCGCAGGTGCAGGCGCGCCCGTTCGTGGTGGTTGATACCGCGCGCACCGTGTGGCTGCAGGACGGCAAGCTGCCCGCCCCGCAACTGACCAACGAATGGTCGACACAGGAATGGGTGCACTTCATCGAAGGCCTGCCGGACACGCTGCCGCAGGACCAGCTCAAGCAGCTGGATGACGCCTACCACTTCACCGGCACCCCGAACGGCGAGATCGCGATGCGCTGGTATCCGCTCACCGTGCGCAGCGGTTACGTGGAGGCGCGTCCGGAGATCGCCAAGTTCCTCGAGCGCGTGGGTCGGCGCAAGCTGATCATGCCGATCTACAGCGTGCTGGTGGTGACGCCGGACGGCCTCGCCTTCGCCAAGCAGGTGTTCGCCAAGGCCAGGCCGGCCTACCACCCGATCACCACCGGTTCGGTCGAGCAGACCATCGCCAAGGCCGAAGAAGGCAGCAAGACTCCGTGATGCATCGCCTGCTGTTGCCGCTTGCGCTCGCCGCCGCGTTGGCCGCCTGCAAGAAGGAAGACCCGCAGGCGGTCGCGGCGGCGCAGGCTGCCGCGCAGGAGGCAGCGGCCGCACCGTTCAAGAAGACCTTCGACGAGGCGGTCGCCGCGCAGAACTGGGAGCTCGCGCTGTCGCAGGCCGACCAGTTGCGTCAGCGCTATCCGCAGACCGCGGCGGCGCGTGCGGTGATGCCGCAGTTTGCCGAGATCGAAGGCAATGCCAAGGCGGCGCGCGCCGAGCGTCGCTTGCAGAACCTGTGGGACTATCAGGATGTCGCGGCGGGCAAGGGGCGACAGCTCAGTGCCTCGATCATGGCGAAGGATCGCATCGACATCGACAACGGACGCAGCACGGTGCAGCTGATCTTCCGCGATCACCCCGAATGGGGACGCTCCAGCTACCTCGTGCTGCAACGTGGCGACTTCGATTGCTACCGCGGTTGCCGCCTGAAGCTGACCGTGGATGGCAAGCCGCGCACGCTGGCAGGCTCGCGTCCCGACACCGACGAGGCCATCGCGATGTTCATCGAGGACGAAGCCGCGCTCTGGCGCCTCTTCAAGTCCGCGCAGGAAGTCAGCATCGAGTTCCCGGTGAAACCGTCCGGCACGCGCATCGCCACGTTCGAAAGCGGCGGGCTTGATCCGACGAAATTGCCGAAGTGGAATTGATGTTGCTTCGGTAAATATCCCGAAAACAAAAACGCCGGCGTGATGCCGGCGTTTTCATCGGGCGATGCCGCTGGTCAGATCGAATAACCGAACTGCTTCTGGAACTCCGCCGAGAACTCGTCCCAGGTGAAGCTCTGGTTCTGGGTGCCGTGGTGGCAGACCTTGAGCGCGCCCATCAGGTTGCCGATGCGGCCGATGGTCG
>JACSSF010000122.1 GCA_014879375.1 Lysobacteraceae bacterium | reverse complement strand
ACTCATAGTTGCCAACGACGACAACTACGCTCTGGCCGCTTAAGGCCTAGCCCCGAACCCACTTGTGCCTGTGCTCGTGGATGTAGGGTCATCATCACAGGATAGGTTCCGGCGGCGACCCGCCAACCGGGGCTCAAACTTAGCGGGTGTGGGTGTCGGTGTGCTTCGCACGTTGTGTTGCCGCCATCCGAGATCAAACAACGGGCTAAGCATGTAGTGCCGGGCATGGAGTGCCTTCGGACGGCGGTTCGATTCCGCCCATCTCCACCAAACCAAAAGGCCGGAATTCTCGCGGATTCCGGCCTTTTTCTTGCGCCCGATGTCGCCTGCGGTCAAGCGTACTTGTTGTGCCGACGCATGACTTGCTGCTTTTCGCGGTTCCAGTCGCGCTCCTTGTTGGCGGCGCGCTTGTCGTGGGCCTGCTTGCCTTTGGCCAGCGCGATCTCCAGCTTGATCTTGTTGCCTTTCCAGTACATCGCGGTGGGGATGACGGTATAGCCCTCGCGCTCGACATGGCCGATCAGGGTGTCGATCTCGCGCCGGTGGAGCAGCAGCTTGCGATTGCGGCGCTCGTCCGCGACCACGTGGGTGGAGGCCTGGATCAACGGGGTGATGCGGGCGCCGAACAGGAAGATCTCGCCGTTCTTGATCATGGCGTAGCTCTCGCCGATGTTGGCGCGGCCGGCACGGATCGCCTTCAGCTCCCAGCCCTGCAGCGACAGGCCCGCCTCGTAACGGGCTTCGAGGTGGTACTCGTGCTTGGCCCGTTTGTTCAGCGCGATGGTGGGATTCTTTGCCGTATCCTTTCCGGTCTTGTTTTTCGAGGCTTTGCTCATGTGGGCATTGTCGCCGATGAAGTTGGAATTTGCAGTGAGGAAGCGCGGTGGCGAACCGAATTGAACGCAGCGCATTGGTGATGCAGCCGGCCGAGGCGATGTACGCGCTGGTGGCCGACGTCGAGGCCTACCCGCGCCGTTTTGGCTGGTGCACGGGCGCCGAGGTCATGGCGCAGGGCGACAACACGATGAAGGCCCGGCTGGACCTGCAGTTGGCCGGCTTCAAGACCTGGTTTGTCACCCACAACACGCTGGAGCCGGGCCGGACCATGGATATGCAGTTGGCCGATGGTCCTTTCAAGCAACTGCATGGTCGCTGGGAGTTCAAGCCGCTGTCGGACACGGCCAGCAAGGTATCGCTGCTGCTGGAATTCGAGCCGACATCCAGCCTGCTCGGGCCGGTGATCAAGCTGGGCCTGCAGAGCTTGGCCGATCGGATGGTGGACGACTTCGTCCGCATCGCGGCGGCGGAAGCGGCGTGATCCGGGTCGAAGTCATCGCGGCATGGCCGGATCGGAGCACGTCGGTGGTGATGGACCTGCCCGATGACACCCTGGCTGGCGAGGCCTGCGCAGAATCAGGGCTGGCGGAGGGCTATCCGTTGGCCGGTATGGCGATATTCGGCCGTCGGGTCTCGGCCGATGCCGTCCTGCACGATGGCGACCGGCTGGAGCTGCTGCGGGTACTCACCATCGACCCCAAGGAAGCGCGTCGACGCCGCGCGGAAACCGCCCAGGCCATCAAGCAAAAAGCCCGCTGATTGCGGGCTTTTCTCTGTAGGACAGGGCAGGAGGTCAGCGGCCCTTCTTCTTGTCCTTGCGCAGGTTCGGGCCGAAGTCGCGCAGCGAACGGCGGGCGAGTTCGGTGTCCTGGCTGGGGAAATACTCGCCTTCCCAGCGGGTGACCGCGTCGTTCTCGAAATAGACGACGAAGTTCTTCACCTCGGTCTTGTCGGTGCGGCCACGGCGCAGCGTGCTGGTGTAGTCCCAGCGGTCGTGGTGGAACGGATCCTCGATGGACGGCGTGCCCAGCATCGAGGCGACCTGCTGCTTGCTCATGCCCGGCTGCAACTGTTCGGCGCTGGTCGGCTCGATCAGGTTGCCTTGGTAGATCGGCTGGCGGTAAACGATGCCGCAACCCGCTGTGGTGGCGGCCAGGGCGAGGATCATCAGGGACTTGCGCATGCGCGGTGAGGATTCCGTGGAGGTGGGGCGTGACAGATGGGCGATAATACATGCTAGCCCACCGCGACAGGAGCAGCGGGCCGCCACAACGCAGCCCACGTTCAGACCCCCCGATGGACAACGACGATCTCCGCAATGCCGGCCTCAAGGTCACCCACCCGCGGGTGCGCATCCTCAATCTGCTGGAGCAGAACAAGGCGCGCCACCTGACGGCCGAAGACATCTACAAGCAGCTCCTGTCCGAGAACGAGGACATCGGCCTTGCCACCATCTACCGCGTGCTGACCCAGTTCGAGGCGGCGGGCTTGGTGCTGAAGCACCATTTCGAAGGCGGCCAGGCGGTGTACGAGCTGGACCGCGGCGAACACCACGACCACATGGTGGACCTGGACAGCGGCAAGATCATCGAGTTCGAGAGCCCCGAGATCGAAAAGCTGCAGCGCGAGATCGCCGCCCGCCACGGTTACGAGATCGAGGACCACGCGCTGGTCCTGTACGTGCGCAAGAAGCGCTGAGGCTCAGTCGGTATCGGCGAGCAGGCTGCGGGCGGCGCCGCGCGCAGCCTCGCCGACGTTGGCGCCGCCAAGCAGGCGGGCGAGTTCCTCGACGCGGCCGGCATCGTCCAGCTGCTCCACCGCGCTCATCGTCACGCCTTCGTCGCTGGCCTTGCGCACCCGCCAGTGCGCGTGGCCCTGCGCGGCGACCTGCGGCAGGTGGGTCACGCACATCACCTGGCAGCGGCTGCCGAGCGCGCGCAGCTTGCGCCCGACCACGTCCGCGACCGCGCCGCTGATGCCGCTGTCCACCTCGTCAAACACCATGGTCGGGACGGTATCGATGCCGAGCGCGGCGACCTCGATGGCAAGCGAGATGCGTGAGAGCTCGCCGCCCGAGGCGACCTTGCGCAGCGCACGTGGCGGCTGGCCGGGGTTGGCGGCGATCAGGAACTCGACGCGCTCGGCGCCGTGTGGGTTCGGCTCGATGCCGGCTTCGGGTTCCAGTGCGATTTGGAAGTCAGCCTCGCCCATGCCGAGCTCGCGGATCAGCGCGACGGTGGCTTCCCCCAGCTGTTTGGCGGCCTTTCGGCGCGCCTTGCTCAGCTTGCCGGCAGCGGCTTGCCAGGCGATGTTCGCGGCATCGATTTCGGCGACGAGATCGGCGATGCGGGCACCGGCGTTCTCCAGCATCGCCAATTCCTCACTGACGCGCTCGCGCAGGCCGGCCAGGTCATCCACGCCGACACGGTGTTTGCGGGCAAGGCCGTGCAGGCGCTGCAGACGCTGCTCCAGGGCTTGCAGGTGCTCGGGGTCGATGTCGAGGTCGTCGCCGAGGCGGGCAAGTGTGTCGGCGGCCTCGTCCAGCGAGATCGCTGCCGATTCCAGCATCGCGGCGACCTCTTGCAGGCGCGGCTCGTGGTCGATGACGCGGGCGATGGACTCGCGGGCACGTTGCAGCAGCGCCAGCGCGTTGGCTTCGTCGGATTCGGCCAGCCATTCGCGGGCCTCGGCCTGCGCGGCGATCAATTCCGCGGCGTGGGCGTGGCGGCGATGGTCGGCGTCGAGCGCCTTGAGGCTGTCGACCTCGAGCGTCTCGGGTTCCAGTTCCTGTAGCTGATGGCGCAACAGCTCGATGCGGTCGCCGACATCGCCGCGTCGGTTGAGCTCGTCCAGGGCGTCGCGGGCGGTCTGCCAGCGACGGGCGGTGGCCGCGACATCGTCCAACAGGGCACCATGGCGGCCGTAATCATCCAGCAGGCTGCGTTGGGCGCCACGCGAGAGCAGCGCCTGCTGCGCGTGCTGGCCGTGGATCTCGACCAGCAGCGCGGCCAGCTCGGCCAATTGGGAGGCGGTGACGAGGCGGCCGTTGATCCAAGCCTTGGAGCCCCCATCGGCGCGCAGCACGCGGCGCAGCTGGCAGTCGTCGCCTTCGTCCATTTCCTGCTCGGCCAGCCATGTGCGCGCGGCCGCGGCATCGCCCAGGGCGAATTCGGCGGCGAGTTCAGCGCGTTCGGCGCCATGGCGGACCACGCCGGCATCGGCGCGCTGGCCGCACAGGAAACCCAGCGCATCGACCAGCAGCGATTTGCCGGCCCCGGTTTCACCGGAAATGACGGTCATGCCGGGGCCGAAGGCCAGCTCGGCGGCACGGACAACGGCGAAATCGGCGATGGCAAGGCGGGTCAGCATCGCGCATAGCTTAATGGGTCGCATCGCAGGGTTTGAGATGCCGGGCGTGCTTGCACTGCGACGCTTGAGGCACCATATCGGGGACATGAGCGATGTACCCCATCTTGACCCGCGTTCGCGCCAGTTGCTGCGCACGTTGATATCCCGCCACATCCACGATGGCGCGCCGGTCGGCTCGCAGACGCTGGTCGAACACGCGGGCCTGAAGGTCAGCCCGGCCACGGTGCGCAACATCCTGGCCGATCTGGAGGAACTGGGCCTGTTGGCCTCGCCGCATACCTCGGCGGGGCGCATCCCGACCACCCAGGGCTACCGCGTGTTCGTGGACAGCCTGCTGCAATGCCGGCCGCTGCCGCCGACCGAGATGCAGAAGCTGCGCAGCGAACTGGCCGGCACCGATACCCGCCAGCTGCTCGGCAGCGCATCCGAGCTGCTGTCGGCGATGAGCCATTTCGTCGGCGTGGTGGCCGCGCCCAAGCCCGAGAGCCTGGTCTTTCGCTACATCGACTTCGTGCCGCTGGACCCGCAACGGGTGCTGGCGATCCTGGTGCTGCACGATGGCAGCGTGCAGAACCGCGTGCTGGAGCTGCGCCGGGCGTTCGAGCCGGCCTCGCTGGAGCAGGTGGCCAACTACCTCAACGCGAACTTCGCCGGCCTGCCGCTGGCGCAGATCCGCCGCCAGCTGGTGGCCGAGCTGCGCGCCGCCCGCGACGAGATGCAGTCGCTGCTGAGCGAGGCGGTCGAGCTGGCCGAGCATGCGCTGGCGCCAGGCGAGGGCAGCGATGCGCTGCTGGTCGCCGGGCAGACCCGGCTGATGGGCGCGCAGGCGATCAGCGACGTCGAGCGCCTGCGCGACCTGTTCGAGGCCTTCGCCCACAAGCGCGACATCCTGCAGGTGCTCGAGCGCACCCTGCACGCACAAGGCGTGAAGATTTTCATCGGCGAGGAGACCGGCCTTGCCCCGCTGGAGGACGTGACCCTGGTGACGGCCCCCTATGGCCGCGATGGCGAGGTGATGGGCGTGCTGGGGGTGATCGGGCCGACCCGGATGGCCTACGAGCGGGTGATTCCGGTGGTGCAGGCGACCGCCGCGGCGCTCAGCGAGGCAATCACATCGCGTTGAAGCTTGAAAGCCGATACTGGCGGCCTTACGTCCCGTGTGTCGCTTACCTACCACTTCAAGACCTCGCCCGATGACCACCGAATCCGATTTCGACCCCACCTCCCAGCAACCCCTTGACGCCGATATCGACGAAGTCGAGGCGCTGCGCGGGCAGATCGAGCAGCTCAAGGCGCAGTCGCTGATCGAACGCGCGGACCTGGACAACCAGCGCAAGCGGCTGGCCCGCGACATCGAGATGGCTCGCAAGTTCGCCAACGAGCGCCTGCTGGGCGACCTGTTGCCGGTATTCGATTCGATGGAGGCGGGGCTGGCGAGCGCTGCGGCGGACGACCCGCTGCGTGCGGGCCTCGATCTCACCCTCAAGCAACTCCACACCGTGGCCGGGAAACACGGCCTGGTCGAAGTCGCGCCCGAGCCCGGCACGGCGTTCAACCCCGAGCACCACAACGCGGTCAGCCAGGTCGCCGAGGACGGCTTCCCTTCCGGGTCGGTCGTGCAGATCTTCCAGAAGGGCTACCTGCTCAACGATCGCCTGCTGCGTCCGGCGATGGTGGTGGTCGCGCCGTGATCGGCGCGATTGATCCCTTGAATCGCGCCCGGCTGCACCCCAGATAAGTCTCGTCGCGGCATCAGCCGCTCCCCGTATCCCAACTTACAGAGGCAAACCACATGGCCAAGATCATCGGCATCGACCTCGGTACCACCAACTCCTGCGTCGCCGTGATGGAAGGCGGCAAGCCGCGCGTCATCGAGAACGCGGAAGGCGACCGGACCACGCCCTCCATCGTCGCCTACACCAAGGATGGCGAAGTGCTGGTCGGCGCAGCCGCCAAGCGCCAAGCCGTCACCAATCCCAAGAACACCTTCTTCGCGGTCAAGCGCCTGATCGGCCGCAAGTTCACCGACGCGGAGGTCAAGAAGGATCTGGACCTCGTGCCGTACGCGATCATTGCGCACGACAACGGCGATGCGTGGGTGGAAACCAGCGACGGCAAGAAGCTCTCGCCGCAGGAAGTCAGCGCGAAGATCCTCGAGAAGATGAAAAAGACGGCCGAAGCCTTCCTCGGCGAGACCGTCACCGAAGCCGTCATCACCGTGCCGGCCTACTTCAACGACAGCCAGCGCCAGGCGACCAAGGATGCCGGCCGCATCGCCGGCCTGGACGTCAAGCGCATCATCAACGAGCCGACCGCGGCCGCGCTGGCCTATGGCCTCGACAAGGGTGACGGCAAGGACCGCAAGATCGCAGTGTATGACCTCGGCGGCGGCACCTTCGACGTGTCGATCATCGAGATCGCCAATGTCGACGGCGAGAAGCAGTTCGAGGTGCTGGCCACCAACGGCGACACCTTCCTCGGCGGTGAGGACTTCGACAAGCGCGTCATCGATTACCTGGTCGACGAGTTCCAGAAGACCGACGGCATCGACCTGCGCAAGGATCCGCTGGCTCTGCAGCGCCTGAAGGACGCGGCCGAGCGCGCCAAGATCGAGCTCTCCACCAGCCAGCAGACCGACGTCAACCTGCCGTACATCACGGCCGATGCGACTGGCCCCAAGCACCTCAACATCAAGCTGACCCGCGCCAAGCTGGAGTCGCTGGTCGATGACCTGATCAAGAAGACCATCGAGCCCTGCCGCGTGGCGCTGAACGATGCGGGCCTGAAGGCCAGCGACATCTCCGAGGTGATCCTGGTCGGCGGCCAGACCCGCATGCCCAAGGTGCAGCAGGAAGTGGCGCAGTTCTTCGGTAAGGAGCCGCGCAAGGACGTCAACCCTGACGAGGCCGTGGCGCTGGGCGCCGCGATCCAGGGCGGCGTCCTGGCAGGCGACGTCAAGGACGTGCTGCTGCTGGACGTGACCCCGCTGAGCCTCGGCATCGAGACCTTGGGCGGCGTGTTCACCAAGATCATCGAGAAGAACACCACCATCCCGACCAAGGCGTCGCAGGTGTTCTCCACCGCCGATGACAACCAGTCCGCCGTGACCGTGCACGTGCTGCAGGGCGAGCGCGAGCAGGCCCAGTACAACAAGTCGCTGGCCCGCTTCGATCTCTCCGGCATCGAGCCGGCGCCGCGCGGCATGCCGCAGATCGAGGTCAGTTTCGACATCGACGCCAACGGCATCGTCCACGTGACCGCCAAGGACAAGAAGACCGGCAAGGAGCAGAAGGTCGAGATCAAGGCCGG
>JACSSF010000020.1 GCA_014879375.1 Lysobacteraceae bacterium | reverse complement strand
CGGCCAGACCCGCATCTTCTTCACCATGTCGCGCGACGGCCTGCTGCCGGAGTTCCTGTCCAAGGTGCACCCGAAGTTCCACACCCCGCACGTGGTCACCATCATTACCGGCGTGTTCGTGGCGTTGTTCGCGGCGATGTTCCCGGTCGGCATCCTGGCCGACATCTCCAACTCGGGCACCTTGTTCGCCTTCATGGCGGTGGCCGCCGGTGTGCTGATCCTGCGCAAGCGCGAGCCGAACCGCCCGCGTCCGTTCCGCACGCCGATGGCCTGGGTGGTTTGCCCGCTGGCGATCGCCGGCTGCCTCTTGCTGTTCCTCAACCTGTCGAAGTACACCATCGCGATGTTCTTCGGCTGGGCCATCATCGGCCTGATCATCTACGCGCTGTACGGCTATCGCAACAGCGACATGGCCCGCGGCATCGACGGCCCGGAAGACGGTCCGAAGATCGATCCGGAACCGCCGTTCCATGAAGGTCCGCAAGCCTGATCGACGGGCTTCGACGAAAACGGCGCGGGCTTCCGCGCCGTTTTTCTTTGCGCGGCCATATGGCCCTACGTTGCCGATCCCTCAGCCTTGATTCGCTAAACTCTGCGCCATGGACCTCTCCCTTCCCTATGACCCGATCCGCCTGCGCCATCTGGCCGGCGAGCTGATCACCAATGTCCGCGAGCTGGGCCAAGCGGGCTGGACGCCGGCGACCAGCAGCAACTTCTCGATGCGGCTGGATGATCGCCACGCGGCGGTCACCGTCTCCGGCCGCAACAAGAGCAGATTGTCCGAAGCCGACATCATGGTGGTGGATTTCGACGGCAACCCGGTCGCGACCGAGCTGAAACCCTCGGCCGAAACGCTGCTGCACACCCAGCTCTACCAGCGCTTCGCCGAGGTCGGCTGCGTGCTGCACACGCATTCGCTCAACCAGACCGTGGCATCGCGCCTGTTCGCGCCGCAAGGTCACGTGCGCTTCGAGGATTACGAGCTGCAGAAGGCATTCGCCGGCAACACCACCCACGATGCCTCGATGGACGTGCCGGTCTTCGCCAACACCCAGGACATGCACGAACTGGCCGCCAAGGTCGATGCCGCGCTCGACAACCAGCCGATGTGGGGTTACCTGATCGAAGGCCACGGCCTGTACGCCTGGGGCCGCGACATGGCCGAGGCACGCCGCCACCTGGAGGCCTTCGAATTCCTGCTGGCTTGTGAACTGAAGATGCTGGAGTTGAAACGATGAGTCGTTTGCGCGTGTTCGATGACGATGCTCCGGGCGCCGTGTTGCTGGAGACCCGCGACCATGCCGCGATCGGCGCGGAACTCGCGAAGATCGGCGTGGTGTTCGAGCAATGGCAGGCCGGGCAACCGGTGAAGGCCGGCGACGATGCCGAAGCCATCATGGACGCCTACCGCGCCGACATCGACCGCCTGGTCGCGGACAACGGCTTCAACAGCGTGGACGTGGTCAGCATCGCACCGGACAATCCGCAACGCGAGGCGATGCGCGCCAAGTTCCTCGACGAGCACACCCACAAGGAAGGCGAAGTGCGTTTCTTCGTGGACGGCAGCGGCCTGTTCTCGCTGCATGTCGGCGGCAAGGTCTATGAAGTGCTGTGCGAGAAAGGCGACCTGATCTCGGTGCCGGACAACACCACGCACTGGTTCGACATGGGCCCGGCCCCGGAATTCGTGGCGATCCGCTTCTTCACCAACCCCGACGGCTGGATCGGCGATTTCACCGGCAGCGACATCGCGCAACGCTTCCCGCGCTACGAGCCCAGCGCATGAAGCCGGTCATCCTCACCGACATCGAGGGCACCACTTCCGGCATCTCCTTCGTCAGGGACGTGCTGTTCCCGTATGCGCGCGCTGCCCTGCCCGGCTTCGTGCGCGAGAACCGCGACCGGCCCGAGGTGCGCCGCTGGCTGGATGCCGTCGCCACTGAGCACGGTGCGATGTGCGACGACGACATGGTGGTCGAAGTGCTGCAGGGCTGGATCGACGAAGACCGCAAGCACACCGCGCTGAAGGCCTTGCAAGGGATGGTGTGGGAGGCCGGCTACAACGATGGCGATTTCACCGCGCCGCTGTACCCGGATGTCGCGCCGGCGCTGCGGGACTGGCACGCGCGCGGCTTTCCGCTTGCGGTATTTTCCTCCGGCTCGGTGCCGGCGCAGAAGCTGTTGTTCGGTCACACCGGCGACGGCGACCTGATCCCGCTGTTCGACGCCTTTTTCGATACCGAGGTCGGCCCCAAGCGCGAGGCCGGCAGTTATCGGCAGATCGCGGAACGACTGGGCCGCGACGTTGGTGACATCGTGTTCCTGTCCGACGTGGTGGCAGAGCTGGACGCCGCGCGCGACGCCGGCATGCGTACCGTGCTGCTGGACCGCAGCGAGGATTATCCCGAGCCGCGACAGGGCGATGCGACCCATGGGCATGAGCGGGTCGAGTCGTTTGCGGCCATCACGCCATAAGTGACGCAACCGGCATCCGGATCACGGCTGCGCATCGTCCAGTCGATAACCAATCGTGGCCGACTGCGTGACATCCCCTCGCAGCATCGCCCGTACTTCGACCTGATGCTGGCCCAAGGCAAGATCGGTCGGCAGCGCCCCGCGCCACAGATGCGCTGACGGTATCGCCTCTGGCGAGCGATCGAAGCCGCGCAGTTCGTCCGCCTGATCGTCGCGATAGTTCTCGGCCAGCAAATCGGGATCGGGCTCCGTCACCTTGCGCATCGGCCGCCATTCGCCGCCATCGACGCGATATTCGACCACGCTGTCGTCATCGCCCATATAGACATTGGCGTACACGCCCCAGGCCGGATATGTGCCGCGTCGCAGCACCTTGGGCGCATGCAGGTGCAAGCCGATCGCAGGATCACTGGCCGGGTGATAGCTGAGGGCATAGCGTCCGTCACCCTGCACCAGCAATCGCGCCCAGCCTTTGGGCGTGCCGTCAGCCATGGTCGAAACGGGCACGCCGGCCTCATCCTTCACCCCGGACCAGAACGCGCCGCAGGTCGCGCCAACGTTGTATTCGTGCAGCGGTTGTGCACCGTGCCAGCCTGTCTCGGGGCCGTGGAAGACATGCTGCTGGGTGTGGTTGTGCGCGGTGAGCAGCAGGACCTGGGGAAAGTTCTTGAGCAGCGCAAACAAGCGGGCACGGTCGCCGTCGCGGAAAGTGTCGCGACCAGCCGGCTCGAACAACGGAATGTGCATCGACAGCACCAGCAGCCGATCCTTGCGTGCATCGCGCAGGTAGTTCGCGAGGAAGGTGAACTGATCCTCGCGCAGGCCACCGATGTACCTGGGCGATGAAGTCGGCTGCCAGATCACATCGTCCAGCATGACAAAGTTGGCCTCGGGCTCTTGCCAGGCGAAGGTGTCGGGACCGAAGGCGCCATGGAAGCTCGCCAGCGCATGCACGTCGTCCCCGGATTCCATGTCGATGTCGTGGTTGCCCGGCGCATGCAGCCACGGTGCACGAAGCCGCGCCGTCTCGCGTTTCATCGCGGGATAAAGCGAGGGATCATCATTCACCACGTCGCCGAGCGTAAGGCCGAGGTCCGCCGTCTGCCCTGCCCATGTCAGGCGGAAACTGTGCATCTTCGCCGAGGCATCATCGATCACCCGGTCGACGATGCCTCGTGCGTAGTGACCCACATCGGTGGCCGATTTGGGTTGCGGATCACCGAACACGAGGACCCGCAGCCCCTTGTCCCGCAGCGGCGGCGGCTGCTCGCGTTGCAGCGCGAAGTCGCAGGCGGCCGGCAGTCCGTCGGCGCGCCAATGGTCGGGCATGCCGTCATCTCGGCCGTGTATCGAGAAACCCGCCGGCTTGATGACGAAGACGAACCCGCCCGCATCCGCCTCCAGCCGATAGCGGCCTTGGGCATCGCTGCGGACGATGTCGCGTCCATTGGAAACCGCGATATCGGGCAGGCCGGGCTCACCCGCATCGCGCATCGCATCGCCGTCCCGGTCCTCGAACACGAAGCCCGTATTGCAGACCGACTGCTGCGCCATCGCATTCGCGGCCGCCAGCAACATCAACACGGCCAGGGCGAGGCGAAGATGCAAGACTCAGCCTACGCTGCGCGCCGCGTTGCGTGCGGCATTGAGCACCGCGCCGGATTCCACCATGCGCACCGCTGCGGCAACATCGCCATCCAGCGCACGGTCGCGGCCCATGAAGGCGACATGCTTGCGCACTTCCGCGTGCGCGGCAGCGACGATCCGGCCGGGGTGGAAACTGTCGGCATCGATCAACTCACGCCGCATGCCGTCAACTTCATCGATGAACTGTGCCCGGTTGGGCGCATCGGGCAGTGGCGCGCCCTGGATCTTGGCGGCGAAGGCTTGCACATCGGCGTCCCGCGCCAGTGCCTTGGCGGCGCCCAGCATGTCGCTGCGGAAATCCAGCGCCTGCGCGGCAGTCGCGAGTTCCAGGCCCAGCACCTTGGCCAGATCCGCCGTCATCGCCAGCACGTGTCGCGCCTCGTTGGCGCCCATCGAGACATGGTCTTCGGCATTCGCACTGGTCGGTATCGAATACACCGACGTCGGCATCGCGCGCGATGCGAGATCGTTGACGATCGCCGCGGCGGTGTACTGCACGATCATGTAGCCGGACTCGGTGCCGTCCTCGTTGCCGATCAGGAACGCCGGCAGGCCGTCGTTGGTGGCAGGATCGACCAGTTTGTTGAGGCGACGCTCGCTGATCGACGCCAGCACCGGGATCGCCGCCTTGACGTAACTCATC
The DNA here is from genome assembly GCA_014879375.1 of Lysobacteraceae bacterium. Taxonomy (GTDB): domain Bacteria; phylum Pseudomonadota; class Gammaproteobacteria; order Xanthomonadales; family Xanthomonadaceae; genus Solilutibacter. The sequence goes on along the minus strand of JACSSF010000020.1, from coordinate 2,751 downwards.
GCGAGCGCCAGCGGCATCCCGTGGAAGTGGCCGGCGGAAATGACCTGCTGCTCGACGTGTTCGGCCTTGGCATCCGGAAACACGAGGGGATTGTCGGTGACGGAATTGAGCTCGATGTCGAGCACGCGCGCAGCCTGGGCGACGGCGTCACGCACGGCGCCATGCACCTGCGGCACGCAACGCAGCGAATAGCTGTCCTGCGGCTGGTGCTTCTTGCCGCCACGGAACGGCTTGAAGCGCCGGTAGAACTTCTCGCGGCCATGGCGCTGGTCGTCCGGCACCCAGTCCCAGCCGATGTCGAAACTGAGCGCCTCGGCTTCTTTGCCCTGCCAGCTGTCCGCACGCCACGGCTTGAAGCGCGGCACCAAGTGGTACGGGATGTCGGCCAGGGTCGAGCCTGCCAGCAGGCGACGCAGGTGGGCCGCGGTTTCCACTTGCCCCGGATGCGGGCGCAGCGCGTGGACTTCCGGCGCGAATGCACCAAGGCGTCCGGCGAAGGCATCGAGGGTCATCGCGGCGGCGAGATCCGCGGTGTCCAGCAGCTCCTCAAGACGATGCAGGGCCAACACGCCGGTTGCCAGCATCTGCGCGGTACCGTTGTTGAGCGCAAGGCCTTCCTTGTAACTCAGGGTGACGGGCTTGAGACTTGCACGTGCAAGCGCTTCGCTACCGGGCATGCGCTCGCCCTGGTAGAACGTCTCGCCGCCGCCCAGGAGGACGATGGCCAGGTGCGACAACGGCGCGAGATCGCCCGATGCACCGACCGAACCCAATTGCGGCACCACCGGCACGATACCGGCATTGAGCAGCGCGGCGAGCGCCTGCAGGGTTTCGACGCGAATGCCGGAGTGCCCACGCAACAGCGTGTTGATGCGAATGCCGAGCATCGCGCACACCACCTCCGGCGCGAAAGGCTCGCCCACGCACACCGCATGGGTGACGATGAGGTTGCGCTGCAGCTCCTCGTGCAGCGATTCGCCGTCGCCCTGCCCACCCCGCGCACGGCGCCCACCCAGCAGCTTGTCGGCATTGCTGCCAAAACCGGTGGACACGCCGTAGATCGGTTCTTCGCGCGCGACTTGTTCAGAGAGGAAGTCCGCAGCGCGCTCGACGCGCTTGAGTGCTTCGGCGTCCAGTTCGACCGGTGCACCATGGGCGATCTGCACCAGTGCCGCGCGGTCCAGGGAATGGCCATCTAGTAGGATGGTGTTGCTCATGCTGCTGACGCTCCCAGTCGACCGGCCACCCAATCGGCGGCGGCATCCATTGCCAATGTTTCCTGCTCGCCACTGCGCAGGTCCTTCAATGTCACCGTACCGTCGCTGCGCTCGCCTTCGCCGCGCAAGGCGACGAAGCGGATGCCCGCCCGATCTGCGTACTGGAACTGCTTGGCGATCTTGCGCGCCTCCATCTGCGTTTCAACGCGCAGCCCGCGTGCGCGCAGGGCTTGCGACAGCGCAAGCGCGTCGGCGAAGCCTGCATCGTCGAGCAAGGCCACCAGCACATCGATATTGCTGCTCGCGACATCGATCAGACCCGCCTCGCGCAGCTGCCAGAACAGACGGGTCAGGCCGATGGAGATGCCGACGCCCGGCAGTTTCGACTTGGTGTAGTGGCTGGCGAGATCATCGTAGCGACCACCCGAACAGATCGAACCGATCTGCGGATGCGCATCGAGCGTGGTCTCGTAGACGATACCGGTGTAGTAATCGAGGCCGCGCGCGATGGACAGGTTGATCGCGTAACGCGACTCGGGGATGCCCATCGCCTTCAACTGCCCGAGGGTGGCGACCAGGGCATCGCGGCCTTCGTTGAACAGCGGCGTGCCTTCGCCGAGCGCCGCCAGCTGCGCCAGCGCATCGTCATGACTGGTGGAGCGCACGCGCGAGAAAGCCAGCAGCTTGTCCGCCACGTCTTCGCTAAGGCCAAACGCTTCGCCCAGCAGGGTTTCGCGCACGGCGGATTCGCCGCGCTTGTCAAGCTTGTCGAGCTCGCGCAGCACCAGCATCTGCCGTTCGCCTTCGATACCGAGGCCTTCGAAGAACCCGCGCAACAGCTTGCGGTGATTGAACTGTATGGTGAAATCGCCGATCGCCAGCTGCTCGAACACGGCATTGATGACTGCGGGGATTTCCGCGTCATGGCGCGGGGACAACGCGTCCTTGCCGATGACATCGATGTCGCACTGGTAGAACTCGCGGAAACGACCGCGCTGTGCACGTTCGCCGCGATACACACGCTGGATCTGGTAACGGCGGAACGGGAAGGCCAGGTCGTGCTCGTGCTCGGCGACGTAACGCGCCAGCGGCACCGTCAGGTCGAACCGCAAGGCGAGCTCCGGCACGCCCTCGGCTGCGCCCTCCTCGCGGGCTTTCTCCAGCGCCCCGGTGGATTGGGCGAAATAGACCTGACGCTCGGTTTCGCCACCGGTCTTGGTCAGCAGCACGTCGGACAACTCGAACACCGGCGTTTCCACCGGCAGAAAGCCGAAAGCCTCGTAAGTACGGCGGATGGTGTCCAGCATGCGCTGGAAGGCGATCTGCTCGCGCGGCAGGAGCTCCATGACGCCGGGCGGGGTGCGGGGCTTGATCAAGACGGCCTCGTAAGGGGAATCCAGCCCAACATTCTAACGGTCCCTCTCGCCCCCTTGCCGCGCAGCCCGGCAATTCCGTACAATGTCGAGCTCGGAATCGGGGTGTAGCTCAGTCTGGTAGAGCGCTACGTTCGGGACGTAGAGGTCGTAGGTTCGAA
>JACSSF010000022.1 GCA_014879375.1 Lysobacteraceae bacterium | reverse complement strand
CGCCAACTTCGTCAACCTGGCCAAGCGCGGCTTCTACGACGGCCTCAACTTCCACCGCGTCATCGACGATTTCATGATCCAGGGCGGCTGCCCGCAGGGCCGCGGCACCGGTGGCCCGGGCTACAAGTTCGAGGACGAGACCAACAACGGCGTGCGTCATGACCGCGGCGTGATCTCGATGGCCAACGCCGGCCCCGACACCAACGGCAGCCAGTTCTTCATCACCCACATCAAGACCGATTGGCTGGATGGCAAGCACACCGTGTTCGGCAAGGTGCTGGAAGGCCAGGACGTGGTCGATGCGGTGAAGCAGGGCGACACCATCAAGTCGATTCGGATCGAGGGCGATGCCGATGCCGTGCTGGCCGCGAAGGCCGATCGCGTCGCGGACTGGAACAAGATCCTGTCGGCCTGATTACAGCCGCAGTGACCAGACAAAGCCCGGGCAGCCGATGCCCGGGCTTCTTTTTTACCGCCAGCGCAACGTGCCCAGCATGCGGTCGACCTTGGCCGCATCGCGCGGGTAGTAGTACTCGGATGTCGCGATGAAGAGCGCCAGCGCGAGGGTGCGGTCGTGCTCGAAGGCCGCCGCCATCGCCTGGTATTCGAGGCCTTCCTGATTGGTCAGGCGGACCTCGAAACGGACGCCTTCGTGCTGGCCAAAGCTGGCGGGGCGCAGGTTCTCGGTGCGTATGTTGACCGCGCCCGCGGCAGCCAGGCCATCGACGATCAGGTCGCGGATTTCATCAGGCCGTGCGCCGGGGTGGAAGAACGCGCCATCGGGCCGTCGACGGCTTTGCCGGGTGACCAGGAACACGTGCTCGCCTTCGCGCACCGCGGGAATCAGGTAGAGGCGGTTCAACAATTCGCCGTCCATCGTCCAGACCTGGTAGCGGGAGCCCGAAAACCGCGTCCACTCCATTTCGCTGTCGATGACGAGGCGGCTGCCGGCGGTGTTGGCACCGGGCTTCACCAGCGGGCTGCCGCCCGAGCAGGCGGCGAGCAGGGTCATGACGCCCAGCAGCATCAGCAGGCGCGTCGATAAAGACTGGCTGCGTCGGGATGCGGCGTTCATCGGCTGCCTTCTGTCTGTTGCAAGCTGCGCTGGACGAGCGCGCGATCCTCGGCGTCCGGTGCCAACGACAGGTAGCGCTCCAGCGCGGTGCGAGCAGCCATTGTCTGGCCGGCTTCCTGCATCGCATAGCCATGCTCGCGCCAGGCGGCGGCGGGCGTGCCGGGCAGGGTGACGGCTTCCGCGTAATAAGCCGCTGCTTTGGCCGGGTCCCCGGGTCCTGCCCGCCTGCGATAGACCTCGCCCAACTGGTAGGTGAGCAGGCCGCGATCATCCCCGGGCGCATCGACGAGCAGGTTCTCGATCAACAGGATGGAGCTCGCATAGCGACGCTGCGCGAGGTCTGCGGATAGCCAGCGTGGCAGGAACGGACGGGTGGCGGCGAGGAAGCGTGCGCGGCCCAGATCGCCGGCAGGATTGCCCCGGGCTTCGGCGGCGCTGCGGATGTCGGCCAGGCGTTCATCCGAGGGAGGATGGGTGGAGAACAGGACCATCCGTTTCTGGTAGGGACGCGCTTTTTCCTCGGCCAGCATGCGCGTCCACAGGGCGACGCCGGCGCGCGGGTCGTAGCCTTCGCGCAGGAGTGCCTCGACGCCGGTCTGGTCGGCCTCGCGCTCCATGTCGCGGCTGAACTTGAACAAGGTGGCGTGACCGGCCAGCCCGCCGAGCAAGGCGGCATTGGCGGCGCCGCCGCCAAAGGCGAGCACCTGGAACACGCTGAGGAACGAGGTCGTGTCCTTGATGCGTCGCCACTGCCGCAATGAATGCTGGGCGGTGAAGTGGCCGGTTTCATGGCCCAGCACGAAGGCGAGCTCGGCTTCGTCGTGCATGCGCAGGAGCGTGCCGGTCCAGACCAGCATCGTGCCGTTGGGCGCCATGCTGGCGTTGAACTCGGGCACGTCCATCACGTATACGCGCAGGTCCGTGCAGTGGTCGGCTGCGGCCTTGCAGGCGACATCTCGCACATAAGCGTTGAGCGCTTCATCGCGGACTAGCAGGGGCGAGCGTTGCAATTCCTGCTCGGCGCGCTCCATCGCATACCAGAGCTGGTCCTCGTCGCTGCCGGCTACCGGACGCGTGCCGGGCGCGTTGTCGCGCAGGGGTTGGGTCGAGGCGCAGCCCGCGAGCACCGCAAGCATGAGCAGGGACGCGATGAGTCGAAGTGGCATTCCCTTCATTTCGGGAAATCCTTCAGCAGGTCGCCGGCGGTTTCGCTGGCGCCGGCCGGCGTGCGCAGGTCACCGGTCTGGTCCACCAACAGGTTGTGCCAGACGACCTGCCCGGTGCGCAGGTCCACCAGCGAGGCGAGACCCACTTGGGTGCCGCCGCCGATATCGCCCCCCAGCAGCACTGCACCCAGCACGCGCATCGCCACGCGCCCCCCGCTGCTGTAGCTGTCGCGCAGATAGGTGAACAGTGCGTAGTCGGCGCCAGTGATCCGCTGCAATTCGATCATCCCGGGGCCGAGGCTCCAGTCGAACTTGCCGTGCTTGTTGCGCAGGCGCGAGTTGCTGCCGCCGTATTGCAGGATGCTGATCGACACCGCCTGGTTCAGCAGTTCCAGCTGGCGCACGCGACGCTCGGGCGGCATGTCGGGCGGGATGACGAAATCCGGTTGCAGGCGCACGCCTTGCGCGGTGAGCCGTTGTCGCGCGGCTTCCGGGTAAAGCTGACGGGCGGTTTCGGTCCAGGCCTTGCGTGGTTCCGCCACGCCGCCTGCGCCGACCTCGGACAGCTCGATGTCGGGGGTGATCATGACCACGCTGCCGCCGAGCTGGATGGGCTTGCCCTGTGGTCCTTCGGCAGTGCGGACCTGGGTGGTGGTGCAGCCGGCCAGCAACAGGAATGCCGGCAAAAGCAAGGCCATCCACACGCGCTTCGGTGAAGCTGGGGTCACGGTCTGAATCGGGCGCTGTGTTAACATTTCGGTCTCCCGGGGCCGGTTCCAAGGCCCTCCTCCGACAGGCAAATCCGGAGATTTTTCCCCATGCCCCAGCTCGCCAAGCGCATCGGCCGCGCCAAGCCCAGCGCGATCATGCAGGTCGCCGACAAAGCCAAGAAACTGAAGGCCGAAGGCCGCGACATCATCAGCTTCTCGATCGGCGTTCCGAACTTCCTGCCCGGTCCCCACGTCTACGAGGCGGCGCGTGAAGCGCTTGCGAAAGACAGTGGCCAGTATGGCAGCAATCGCGGCGCGGACGCACTGCTGGACGCATTCATCCAGCACATGGACGCGATCGGCCTGACCGGCTACACGCGCAGCAACTGCGCGACCGGCATCGGCGCCAAGCACATCCTCTACAACCTGGCCGAGGCGCTGCTGGACGAAGGCGATGCGATCGCGTTCGCCATCCCGTACTGGACCAGCTACATGGATATTGCGGAGATCGTCAACGCGAAGATCGACCTGCTGCCGTGTCCGCCCGAGCAGGACTACAAGCTGACTCCGGCCCAGCTGGATGTCGCCTTGGCGAAAAAGCCGCGCGTCTTCCTGTTCAACAATCCGTCCAACCCGACCGGCATGGTCTACAGCAAGGACGAGATCAGTGCGCTGGCCGATGTCATCGCCAAGTATCCCGATACGTGGGTGATCACCGACGACATCTACAACCGCATGGTGTTTGATGGCGTGGGTTACCACAACTTCGTGCAGGCGCGCCCGGAACTGCGTGACCGCGTGATCTTCGTCGATTCGCTGTCCAAGACCTACGGCATGCCGGGCTGGCGCGTCGGTTTCATGGCCGGGCCGGAAGTGGTGGCCAACGCCATCACCACGATGAATTCCAACCACATCACCAACCTGCCGGAAATCGTGGTCGCCGCGTCGATCGCGGCGCTGACCGGTCCGCAGGACGTGCCGGATGCGAAGTGCCGAGAATTCCAGGCTAAGCGCGACCAGGTGATGGCGGTGATGGACAGCATCCCGGGCATCGTCTGCCCGCGTCCGCAGGGCGCGTTCTATGTATTCCCGGACGTGAGCGCGTATTACGGCAAGTCGCACGGCGGCAAGGTGATCGGCAACGACATCGATCTGTGCAACGAACTGCTGGAGAGCAAGGGCGTGGCTTGCGTGCCGGGTTCGGCCTTCGGCGAGCCGCGCAGTCTTCGCATCAGCTACACCTGCCCGACGCCGCAGCTGGCCCCGGGTCTGGAGCGCATTCGCGAGTTTTTCAACGAGTTCCAGTGAGCGTGGCTCGCTGACCCCCTGAGATTGGAGACCCCCATGAAGCAACCCGTTCGTGTCGCCGTCACCGGTGCTGCCGGCCAGATCGGTTACGCCCTGCTGTTCCGCATCGCCTCGGGCGAGATGCTGGGCAAGGACCAGCCGGTGATCCTGCAGATGCTGGAATTGCCGATGGAGAAAGCCCAGGCTGCGCTGAAGGGCGTGATGATGGAGCTGGAAGACTGCGCGTTCCCGCTGCTCGCCGGCATGGTTGGCACCGATGATCCGGAAGTCGCGTTCAAGGATGCGGACTACGCGCTGCTGGTCGGCGCGATGCCGCGCGGCCCGGGCATGGAGCGCAAGGACCTGTTGCTGAAGAACGCCGAGATCTTCACCGTGCAGGGCAAGGCGCTGAACAAGGTCGCCAGTCGCAACGTGAAGGTGCTGGTGGTCGGCAACCCGGCCAACACCAACGCCTACATCGCGATGAAGTCGGCGCCGGACCTGCCGGCGAAGAATTTCACCGCGATGCTGCGCCTGGACCACAATCGCGCGCTGTCGCAGCTGGCCAACAAGGCGAGCGTGCCGGTGGCCGAGATCAAGAAGCTGGTCGTGTGGGGCAACCACAGCCCGACGATGTATCCCGACTACCGCTTCGCGACCGTCGATGGCGCTTCGCTGATGGACAAAATCAACGACCCGGCGTGGAACGTCGACGTGTTCATCCCGACCGTCGCCAAGCGCGGCGCGGCGATCATCGAGGCGCGCGGTCTGTCCTCGGCTGCGTCGGCGGCCAATGCCGCCATCGACCACATGCACGACTGGGCCCTGGGTACCGATGGCGAGTGGGTGACGATGGGCGTGCCCTCGGACGGCAGCTACGGTATCCCGGAAGGCGTGATCTATGGCGTGCCGGTGACGATTGCCAACGGCGAGTACACCGTGATCAAGGATCTGCCGATCGACGATTTCAGCCGCGGCATGATGGACAAGACGCTGGCCGAGCTGGAAGAAGAACGTTCGGGCGTTGCCCACCTGCTCTGATACATCGCGTGCAGGTTGCCGTGACGAAAAGGGAAGCTTCGGCTTCCCTTTTCTTGTGCGAGGGTGAGTTGTGGGTCAGCGTTTGGCAGGGTCGGCATGCCGCGGATCGACGTCGCGCAGCAATGTCCAGACTACCTCGCGGCCTTCGGCATCGCGGCTGAGCTGCAGGCAGGCCGGTGCATTGGGCGTGATGGCGGATGGGTCGTCGTGCGCGGAGCAGGGCAGCGGCTGGATGAACAAGCCCGTTGCATCGATGCGGCGACGGACTGGGATGCCGCCAAGATCGCCGATCTCTTTGACCCGCCCGCCTTCTTCCGACAAGGGCTGCTTGAAATCGATCAGCACGTCGGCGCGGACCGGCGGCAAGCCGGACGACACCACCGTGCCCCCAAAGATCAACAGATCGGGCCAGACCTCGCCGTTCTGCGGCAGGTCGAAGTAATGGCCGATGTCGAGGCCTGCGTGGTTGCCGGTGGCGATCGCGTCCAGTGCCGCCAACAAGCCCATGAAATAGTGTCGTCGCAGGCGCTGTTTCTGCGGGTCCCCTTCGATGCCGCCGGCCTCGATCAGCACGGTGCTGGTGCCCCATTGGGTGGTCAGATCGCCGAAGGAACGCGGGCTGAAGGTATCGTCCCAGCGTGCGATGCGCCCGGCGAGCTCGGGCGCGAGCATCGCGCGGATCGACACCGCGACCTCCATCGCGCGCCTGCGCACGTCGTTGACGTCGCGACTGTCGTCGAAGGGAGGCGAGAGGAGGGCGATGGCCGTCGCCTGGTCGCTGTCGCCCGCGCGATAGCCGGGACGTTGGTCGTGCAGGTTGAAGCCGTATTGCGGTTGCACCTGGTCGTACAGCCGCTTCAATGCCTGCGCCTCGGGGCTGGCCAGCGCACGTGCATCGCGGTTGAGGTCGATGCCTTGCGCGTTCTGCCGCTGGAAGCGCGCGGCGCCGTCCGGATTGACGATCGGCAGGATGTGCAGCGTGGTTTCCTGGCGCAGGCGTGCAATCAGCGGATGATCGGGATGTTCGCCCAGCAGGCGGAAGAGATCGGCCAGCGCCATCGTCGCGGTGCTCTCGTCACCGTGCATCTGCGACCACAGCAGCACCTGCTTTGGTCCATTGCCCCAGCTGACGTGACGCAAGGGCCGGCCCTCGGCGCTGCGACCGATGTCCTGCACGTTGAAGCCGCGTTCTTTTGTGAGCAGGGGCGCAACGATCTGCCACCAGCGCTCGGGCGGGAAAGTGCGCGGGTCCAGGCCGCCGACATGCAGTTGGCTCTCATACATGCCGGCGATGTCGGCAGTCCAAGCAGGTGGGGCGGGGAGTGGGGAGGCAGGCTTCATGGAAGGTGATCGCGATGTTGGCGTGGACTGGCTGGGCTCAGGCAGGCTGCCGCAGCCCGCCAGCATCACGGGCGCAAGCAAGATCATGATGGCAAATGAGCGGAGGGACTTCATGCGACATCCGGGCATCGACAGTCTGTCCAGTGTGCCGTATAGGTGTAAACGGCATGTCCGCAGCGGTCTGGCTTGGCAGGTGGTCGCGATGACGCGATGATGAACGTGACATGCCCGTGATCACTCCCAGCCTGCCTCGCCCGGGCGAAAACACCGTGCGTATCCTGCATGAGGATGCATGGCTCCTCCTCGTCGAAAAACCCGCGGGCCTGCTGTCCGTGCCCGGTCGCCTGCCGCAAAACCGTGACAGCGTCGCCCTGCGCGTGCATGCGATGTACCCCGAGGCATTGATCGTCCATCGTCTGGACCAGGTGACCAGCGGCCTGTTGCTCATGGCGCGTGATCCCGCCACCCACCGTGCACTCAGCGAGGCCTTCGCCGCCCGGAAGATCGACAAGCGCTACGAGGCCCTGGTGGAGGGCGTCATTGAGGATGACGCAGGGGAGATCGACCTGCCGCTGATCTGCGACTGGCCCAACCGGCCACGGCAAAAGGTGGATCACGATGCCGGCAAACCCTCGCGCACGCGATGGCGCGTGATGTCGCGCGACGAGGCGACATCGTCCACCCGGCTGGAACTCGAACCGCTGACCGGCCGCAGCCATCAGTTGCGCGTGCATCTGGCCGAGATCGGCCACCCGATCCAAGGGGATGCGTTCTACGGCGCGGCGTCGGCGGCGCGGGTCTGCCTGCACGCGACAAGATTGGCGTTCAATCATCCGTCGACCGGCCGCCGGGTCGAATTCAGTTCATCGCCGCCATTCTGACTGGACCTTTGGCCCAGAGCGCGAAATCGCCGCGTGGCTTAAAATCCCCTCTTTGCCCGGAGC
>JACSSF010000025.1 GCA_014879375.1 Lysobacteraceae bacterium | reverse complement strand
TTGTCGTCGTTGGCAACTATGAGTTTTGCAGCTGGATTAGCGAGGAAAGCTACCCCCTCGGCATGCGCCAGACGATTTCGCAACCCCCGTCGAAGCCAGTGCATCCCCGGAGTGTGTCGATGTCCGACCCGGTCAGTATAGGGGCGATGTCGCCGAGCGCCAGCCCTGCGCATCGGATGATGCCGGCGATTCAGCCAGCGATCGCTGTATCCAATGCAGCATCATCCGCTGCCGCCACGAAGCCGCCGGTCTGCCGTTGCCACAGTCGCGCGTACAGGCCCTCGGCCTTGATCAGCTCCGCGTGCGTGCCGGTTTCGACGATCCGTCCCTTGTCCATCACCACCAACCGGTCCATCCGCGCGATGGTGGACAGGCGGTGCGCGATCGCGAGCACCGTCTTGCCCTGCATCAGCCGGTCCAGACTGTCCTGGATCGCGGCCTCGACCTCCGAATCCAGCGCCGATGTCGCCTCGTCCAGCACCAGGATCGGCGCATCCTTCAGCAGCACCCGCGCGATCGCGATGCGCTGGCGCTGCCCGCCCGAGAGCTTGACCCCGCGCTCGCCGACCTGCGCCTCATACCCATGCCGCCCTTCCCCATCGGCCAGCTGCACGATGAAGGCGTCGGCGCGGGCATCCTGCACGGCCATTTCTATATCCGACTCCGTCGCATCCGGGCGCCCGTAGAGCAGGTTGTCGCGGATCGAGCGATGCAGCAGCGCGGTGTCCTGCGTCACCACGCCGATCTGGCTGCGCAAACTGTCCTGGGTGACATCGGCGATGTCCTGCCCGTCGATCAGGATGCGTCCGTCTTCGAGGTCATACATCCGCAACAGCACGTTGACCAGCGTCGTCTTGCCTGCGCCCGAAGGCCCGACGAGGCCCACTTTCTCGCCCGGCTTGATCTCGAGGTTCAGCCCGGAGATCACCCCGCCTTCCTTGCCGTAATGGAACTCGATGTCCTCGAAGCGAATGTCGCCGCGCGTCACCACCAGCGGCTGTGCATCCGGCTTGTCGCGCACCTGCTGCGGCTGCGCCACGGTCTCCATGCCGTCCTGCACCGTGCCGATCGCCTCGAAGATGCCGTTCACCACCCACATGATCCAGCCCGACATGTTGCTGATGCGGATCGCGAGGCCAGTCGCGAAGGCGACCGCGCCGACGCTGATCGCCGACTGGTGCCACAGCCACAGGCCAAGCCCGCCCATCCCTGCGATCAAGAGGCCGTTGAGCGCGGTGACGCTGAAATCCATGGTCGTCGTCAGCCGGGTCATCCCGCGCACCTTGTCGACGTTTTCGACGAGCGACTCGCGCACGTAGTCGTCCTCGCGCGCGGCGTGCGGAAACAATTTCAGCGTGGCAATGTTGGTGTAGCCATCGACCACCCGCCCCATGAACTTCGACTTGGCCTGCGACGCCGCCAGCGAGCGCTGCTTGGTGCGCGGCACGAAGTACGCCATCAGGCCGACGTAACCGACCAGCCACAGGATCAGCGGCACGGTCAGCCGCCAGTCGGTGCGGGCGAACAGCACCAGCGCGGTCAGGGTGTAGATGGTGACGTACCAGATCGCATCGACGATCTGCACCGTGGACTCGCGCAGCGATGCGCCGGTCTGCATGATCCGGTTGGCGATGCGCCCGGCGTAATCGTTCTGGAAGAAGCCGAGCGACTGTTTCACCACGTAGCGATGCTGCTGCCAGCGCACCCGCGCGGTGAACGAGGGCAGCAATGCCTGGTTGACCAGCATGTCGTGCAGCAACAGGAACAAGGGCCGCAAGACCACGACCACCACCGCCATCCACAGTAGCAGGCGGCCGTTGTCGCGGAAGAAATCGGCGGGCGATGACGATTCGGTCGCCAGATCGACCAGCCGGCCGACGTAGTCGAACAGGCTCACCTCGATCAGCGCGACGAAGAAGCCGACGAAGCACACGGCCAGCAACAGGCCGCGCACTTGGCGCAGATAATGCCAATAGAAGCCCGTGATCTTCGCGGGCGGCGTGCTGCCGTCACCCGGCGCGAAGGGATCGATCAGGCGTTCGAACCAACCGAACATGACGGACTCGATGCAATGGTGGGCCAGTGTCGCATGCAGCCGGCGAAGCCACATCACCCGGCTTCGTCCAAGAGGAAGGGCCGCACGAGGCGGCCCTTCCCTGACGCTCTGGAGAGCGGAACCTTACGAGCCGCTCTGCAGCGGGATCAGGCGAATCTCGACGCGACGGTTCAACGCACGACCCTGTTCGCTGTCGTTGCTGGCGATCGGGTACTGGTAGTTGTAGCCATGCATCTCCATCCGCACCGGCTGCACGCCCTGCGCCGCCAGGTAGGTACCCACCGCCCGCGCACGTTCATCCGAGATCTTCTGGTTGGCCGCCAGCGAACCGATGTTGTCGGTATGGCCGTTGATCTCGACGATGGTCTGGTCGTACTGCTTGATGGTCGACGCGATGCTGTTGAGCGCCGGGTAGAACTGCGGCTTGATGTCGGTCCTGTTGAAATCGAAGGTCACGCCATCGGGCAGGTTGAGCTTGATGACGTCGCCGTCGCGCTGCACATCCACCCCGGTGCCGGCGGTTTCGCGGCGCAGTGCGGCTTCCTGGCGGTCCTGGTACGCACCGATGCCGGCGCCTGCAAGGCCGCCCAGGCCCGCGCCGACCATCGCGCGCTGGCGGCGTTCGGTCGCGTCGCTGCCGGACAACAGGCCTGCGACCGCGCCGATGCCGGCACCGATCAGGGCGCCGCGACCGGTACGGTTCGGGTCGTTCGGGTCATCGGTCTGGCCGGTATAGGTGGCGCAACCCCCCAGCATGGTGGCAGCCAGTGCGGCAGCGATGCCGGTCTTGGTCATGGCATTCATTCGTTCGTTCCTCGCGGTCGGGATTGACGCGTTGAGGCTAGAGCGCGGCGCCTATCGCAAACGTGAATGCGCCGAGCCGGTTCAGGTGTGGCTCGTCTAGATGATGGCCGCGTGAAGCCCGATCTTGCCTTGGTAGTGCCGCGGGATGCGCTCGTTGAGGCCGACCAGCAACTCGTAGGGAATGGTGCCGATGCGGGCCGCGACTTCTTCCGCGCTGATCGCCTCCCCGCCCTGTCGTCCGATCAGCACCACCTCGTCCTCGTTCCAGGCGCTGTCGGTGCCGATGTCGACCATGAACTGGTCCATGCACACACGCCCGACGACGGGATAGCGACGCCCGCGGATCAGCACCTCGCCCGTCGATGAGAGCGCACGCGGCCAACCGTCGCCGTAGCCGATCGGCACGGTGACGATGCGGGTCTGCCGCTCGCTGCGCCAGGTCGCGCCGTAGCTGACCGTCGCGCCTTCCGGGATCACCTTGAAATACACCACTTGCGAGGTCAACGACATCACCGGGCGCAGGTCGATGGTCCCCAGGGACGCCGGGTCGGGCAACACGCCGTAGAGGATGATCCCCGGCCGCACCATGTCGAGCCAAGTCTCGGGGAAATGCAGCACGCCACCGGAATTGGCCAGGTGCCGGATCGGCATCGGCGCGCCGATCCGCTCGAAGTGCGCGCAGGCCTCGAGGAAGCATTCGAGTTGCAGATGCGTCATCGGCGATGTGGGATCGTCCGCGCAGGCCAGGTGCGAATACACGCCCTTGATCTCGCACCAGCGCGATGCCGCCGCCGCCTCGATGAACGCCGCCGACGAATAGCTGTGCACGCCGATCCGCTCCATCCCGGTGTCGATCTTGAGATGCACCACCGCGCGCTGCCCGCGCGCCTCGGCCGCGACTTCGACCTGGCGCAACTTGTCGAGCGAGGACACGGTGATTTCAAGATCGTGGTCGAGGTATTGCGCCACCTGCGGCCCGAAGATGCCGCCCAGCACCAGGATCGGCGTGCGGATGCCGGCGTTGCGCAAGGCGATGCCCTCTTCCACGAAGGCGACGCCGATCTGCTCCACGCCTTGCCGCTCCAGTGCGCCGGCCATCGGCACCAGCCCGTGGCCGTAGCCGTTGGCCTTGACGATGCCCATCACCGGCACGCCCACTCGCGCGCGGATCGCCGCATGATTGTGGGCAAAGGCATCGAGATCGACATCGATGCGAGTAGGACGCTGGTGGAACGGGTCGCTCATCGCGCTATTCGACCACGCCGCGGCCGCACTGCCTACCCGTCGGTGGCCGGGTCGTCCATCGCATCGGGCTCGCCCATCCGGTCACGGATGCGGTCCGCCCATACCTGCGGGGTTTGCGGCTTGACGTAGATGACGCGCAATTCCGGGTGCTTGACCCGCATCGCGTCCTCGATGCGCAGGATCGCCTGCTCGATGTCGACGGTGTGGAGATCGTCGCGGAACTCGGCGCTCAACGCGGCGATCAGCTCGTCCGGCCCCAGATAGCTGGTCAGCACGCCGTTGGCATGGATGATCGCCGGGTCGGCATTGGCGACATCTAGCAGGTCATCGACCAGTTCGGGGCTGGCCGCCTCGCCGACCAGCAGGTCACGCGAACGCGACCCCAGCGCGAAGGCCGCCTGCGCCAGCAACAAGCCGATCAGGAGCGAGGCCACGCCGTCGAGCTCGGGCATGTCCAGCCATTGCGACAAGGCCTGCCCCAGCGCCGCGATCAGCAGCCCGATCACCGCGGCCGAGTCCTCGATCAGCACCGCCAGCAGGCTGAGGTCCTTGGAGGTACGCAACGCCTGCCACAGGTTCTGGCCGGGACGCAGGCCTGCATGGAATTGCCGGAACCCCACCCGCCACGACATTCCTTCGAACACCAGCGAGATGCCGATGACGATGTAGTTCACCAACGGCTGCTGAAGGTGCTCGGGTTCGCGGATGTGCGAGATGCCCTGGTACATCGACACCATCGCGCCCAGCGCGAACACCATGATCGAAACCACGAACGTCCAGAAATACAGCTCGCGGCCGTAGCCGAAAGGATGCATCCGGTCGGGCCGCTTGCGTGCGCGCCGCTTGCCGTAGAGCAGCAGGACCTCGTTGACCGTGTCGACCATCGAATGCACGGCTTCGCTGGCCATCGACGCGCTGCCGGTGATCGCCGCCGCCCCGAACTTGGTGACCGCGATCGCCGCGTTGCCCAGCAGCGCCGCATAGATGGCCTTGTTGCTCTCTGCCATGTCCGTCCCGCCCGAAGCCGTCCTCCCGCACCTTAGGGCGCGGGCGTCAATGCAGGATGAAAGCCGCGGCCGCGCTTACTCGAAGCTGCCGATGTTGTCGTGGCTCAGGTTGTCGAAGCGCGTGTATTCGCCGAAGAACTTCAGCTTGAAGCTGCCGGTCGGGCCGTTGCGTTGCTTGCCGATGATGACCTCGGCCAGGCCCTTGTCGGGCGAATTTTCCTTGTTGTAGTACTCGTCGCGGTAGATGAAGACGATCACGTCCGCATCCTGCTCGATGGCGCCGGATTCGCGCAGGTCGGCCATCACCGGGCGCTTGTCCTGGCGCTGCTCCAGCGAGCGGTTGAGCTGCGAAAGCGCGATCACCGGCACGTTGAGCTCCTTGGCCAGCGCCTTGAGCGAGCGCGAGATTTCCGATATCTCGGTCGCGCGGTTCTCGTTGTTGCCGGGCACCGCCATCAGCTGCAGGTAATCGATGACAATCAGGCCAAGGTCGTGTTCGCGCTTCAGGCGGCGCGACTTGGAACGCAGCACGTCGGGCGAGAGCGCCGGCGTGTCGTCGATGAATATCTTGGTGTCCTTGAGGATGCGCACCGCACTGGACACGCGGCTCCAGTCCTCGTCCTCCAGCTGGCCGGTGCGCAGGCGCCCGGCGTTGACACGTCCGACCGAGGACATCAATCGCAGCGCCAGCTGGCTGGCCGACATTTCCATCGAGAACACCGCGACCGCCTTCTTGGTCTTGAGTGCGGCGTACTCGGCCATGTTCACCGCGAGCGTGGTCTTGCCCATCGAGGGACGCGCGGCGAGGATCAGGAGATCCGTCGGCTGCAGGCCGGCGGTCATCTCGTCGAACTCGGTGTAGCCGGTCGGCAGCCCGGTGATGCTGCCGCCGTTGTCGAAGCGTTGCTGGAGCACCTCCATCGCTTCCTTCATCGCCGAATTGACCGCGACGAAGTCGGCGCGGCCGCGAGAGCCCGCCTCGGCGATCGCGAACACGTCCTGCTCGGCTTTGGCGAGGATCTCGTTGCTTTCGCGGCCCTCGGGCTGGAAGGCGTCGTTGACGATGCCGGTGCCGACATCGATCAACTGGCGCAGCACCGCCTTGTCGCGGACGATCTCGGCATAGGCGCGGATGTTGGCCGCGGATGGCGTGGTGCTGGCCAGCTCGACCAGGTACGCGCCGCCGGCGACTTCCTCCACCCTGCCCTGCGACTCGAACCACTCGCCCAGCGTCACCGCATCGAAGGGCCGGTTGCGCTCGGCCAGCTCGCGGATGGCGCGGTAGATCAGCTGGTGGTCGCGGCGGTAGAAATCCTGCTCGCCGAGCAGATCGGAGACGCGATCAAACGCCTCCGGCGCCAGCATCAGTCCACCCAGTACCGCCTGTTCGGCCTCGATCGACTGCGGCGGCAGGCGCAGTTGCTGCACGCGGCTGTCGGGGAAACGATCACTGGCGCGACCGGAGTTGGAGAAATCGGCGGGACGGCTGGACATGGACGATCAGATTCCGCGAGGCATCGCACCGGCGTGGCGACAACGTGCATCCATGCTAGGCCGCCCGCCTGTGGAGCCGCGACGGCACAACTTGTGGATAAGTGTCGATTCGGGCCGTCGCATGGCGTGAGACGAAGACGCGAGACGGCCAGCCGCGACATCGCCGCCAAGAAAAACGGGCGCCTGGGCGCCCGTCCTTCATGCCGATCCGATGGACGGGATCAGCCTTCTTCGGCTTCCACGATCACCTTGACCAGCGTTTCCACGTCGGCGGCAAAGTGGGTCATGACTTCGTACTCGCCCACGTGGCGCAGCGGGCCTTCGCCCAGCACGACTTCGCTCTTGTTGAGCGGGAAACCGGCGGCGGTGAAGGCCTCGGCGATGTCACGCGGGGTGACCGAGCCGAACAGCTTGCCTTCGTTCGAGGCGTTGGCGCGAATGGTCACGCTGGCGCCTTCCAGCTTGGCGCGACGGCCTTCGGCCTCGTCGTGCGCGGCCTGGGCCTTGGCTTCGTACTCGGCGCGTTTGGCTTCGAACGAGGCCAGGTTGGCGGCGGTGGCCGGCACGGCCTTGCCCTGCGGCACGAGGAAGTTGCGGCCGTAGCCCGGCTTCACGGTGACGGTGTCGCCGAGGGTGCCGAGGTTCTGCACTTTCTGCAGGAGGATGAGCTTCATGGTGTGTCTCCGTTAGCGGGCGGACCCGCAGCGTTGAGTTGTCCGGATGGACGGTGTTTAAACGACTTCTCAGATTCCGCACAGCCTGCGAAGGCGTGGCTAGGAGCGGAAGGGCGCGCGCGACGCAGTTGACACGGGGTCAATGAGGAGCGCGCGACCGACCGGCGACAACGCCATGCCGAGCAGGCGAAGCGGAATCAGACGTCGTGGTTGTCGGTGTACGGCAGCAGTGCCAGGAAGCGCGCACGCTTGACGGCGGTCGCCAGCTGGCGCTGGTAGCGCGACTTGGTGCCGGTGATGCGGCTCGGCACGATCTTGCCGGTCTCGGTCAGGTACTGGCGCAGGGTGTT
>JACSSF010000143.1 GCA_014879375.1 Lysobacteraceae bacterium | reverse complement strand
ATCCTGGCGATGCCATGGAACAATTGCAGCCGACCGCCGTTCTCCCTTTTTTAGTCGGCGCACTTTATAACCGTAAAAATGACATTCACGGCCTGCTTGGGGGACAGCAACAGGGCGGCATTTCAACACCAGCAAATAGCCCATTCGTCATTATCTTTACTGGGGAAGCTGGAAAATTCCATGGCTATGGCGATTTTTGGGATGAGTCTGGGATTTTTCACTACTTTGGTGAAGGCCAAAGTGGTGACATGAAGATGGCAGGTGGCAATAGCGCCATCAACAACCATGTCCGAGATGGAAAACATCTCTTGGTCTTCAAATCATTGGGGCACGGCAAACCATATCGATTCGATGGTGAGTTCGTAAATATTGGCGCCTATATTCAACCCGACACACCGGCAACGCGCGGACCAAATCGCAATGCAATCGTGTTTCGCCTAGGGGCCATTACCCCCTCACTCTTTCTGACACCCAAGAATGTTTCTGAGCAGCCAGTTGCAGACGTTGACTTGGATGCTACGACTGCTTTGAAACTAACTGCAGTACGAACCAAACAAGACCTTTTTAGGCGTCGCTTAATTGATGTCGAGAAACAATGTAGGCTCACAAAAGTGATGGACCTTCGATTCCTGCGAGCAAGCCATATCAAACCTTGGCCAGCCTGTGAAACAGGCAGTCAACGAACTGATGGAAACAATGGTCTTCTCTTAACTCCTCATGCCGATCTTCTATTCGACAAAGGCTGGATTACCTTTTGTGAAAAAGGTCGCCTGTGTGTTTCGAAAGAATTGCCTCAAGAAATTAAAAGCAAGATTGGGCTAAACCTAAAGGACGGTCGAAACTGCGGTTCATTCAATGAACAACAAGATCAGTACCTTGAGTTCCATAGAAACAAAATATTTGGTCAAAAATACCGTCGAGAGAACAACCCACTCGAAGAATTGATACAAAGTCTAGCCAACTAAAATGAGAAGGCGGCATAGCCGCCTTCTCATTTGAAGCCTGAAAGCCCGACTGAGCTTTCTAAGCCGATCACACCGTGATCGGGTTCGGTTTGTCCCCCACGATGCCCCACGCCTTGATCGCGCGGGCCACGTCCTTGTCGGTCAGCTTGCCGTCTTCGGCCAATGCGTACACGGCGGCCTGCGCGATATGGAAGCGGTCGACCTCGAAGTGGCGGCGCAGGTTGGCGCGGGTATCGCTGCGGCCAAAACCGTCGGTACCCAGCACAATGTAGCGCATCGGCACGAATTCGCGGATCTGGTTGGCGAAGGTGCGCACGTAGTCCGTCGCGGCGATGGCGGGACCTGCGCGGCCATCGAGCAACTCGGTCACGTAGGGCACGCGCTTCGCCTTCGCCTGCGGGTTGAGGCGATTGAAGCGGATGGCATCTTCGCCATCACGCGCAAGTTCGGTGAAGCTGGGGCAGCTCCAGATATCGGACTTGATACCGAATTCGGCGTCGAGCAACTCCGCGGCGGCAATCGCTTCGCGCAGGATCACGCCGCTGCCCATCAGCTGCACGCGCAGCTCGCCCTTCTTGGCCTTGCCTGCGTCCTTGAACAGGTACATCCCCTTGATGATGCCGTCGGCGCTGCCTTCGGGCATGTCGGGATGGCTGTAGTTCTCGTTCATCAGCGTGAGGTACCAGTACTCGTCGCGCTGTTCGGTCAGCATGCGTTGCATGCCGTGCTGCAGGAGCGTGACGACCTCGTAATGGAAGGTCGGGTCATAGCTGCGGCAGTTGGGAATCAGGCTGGACTGGACGTGGCTTTGGCCGTCCTCGTGCTGCAGGCCTTCGCCGTTGAGCGTGGTGCGACCCGCCGTGCCCCCCAACAGGAAACCACGCGCACGCATGTCGGCCGCCTGCCAGGCGGAGTCGCCGATGCGCTGGAAGCCGAACATCGAGTAATAGATGTAGAACGGCAGCATCTGCACGTCGTTGGTGCTGTAGCTGGTGGCCGCCGCCATCCACGAGGCAAACGCACCGGCTTCGGTGATGCCTTCTTCCAGCACCTGGCCGGCGGCATCCTCGCGATAGAACATCAACTGGTCGGCATCGACCGGCTTGTACTGCTGCCCGTGCGGCGCGTAGATGCCGAGCTGGCGGAACAGGCCCTCCATGCCGAAGGTGCGCGCCTCGTCGGCGACGATCGGGACGCAACGCGGGCCGACCTGCTTGTCTCGCAAGACGATGGACAGCGCCTGCACGAACGCCATGGTCGTGCTGATCTCGCGATCGCCGGTCGCCTTGGTCAGGCGCTCGAATGCCTCGCGCTGCGGCACCTCCAGCGAGGTGTTGGATTTCAAGCGGCGCTGCGGCAGGAAACCGCCCATCGCGTTGCGACGCTCCAGCATGTACTGCACTTCCGGCGAATCCTTGCCCGGGTGCAGGAACGGGATCGCGCCGTCCTTGAAGGCTTCGTCCGGGATGTCCAGCTTGAAGCGGTCGCGGAAGGTGCGCACCGAATCGTCATCCAGCTTCTTGGTCTGGTGGGTCGGGTTGAGCGCCTCGCCCGCCGCGCCCATGCCGTAGCCCTTGACCGTCTTGGCCAGGATCACCGTCGGCATGCTTTCGGTCTTCATCGCCATGTCATAGGCGGCGTGGACCTTGTGCGGATCGTGGCCGCCACGGTTGAGGCGCCAGATGTCCTCGTCCGACATGCTGGCGACGAGCGCGGCGGTCTCCGGATACTTGCCGAAGAAATGTTCGCGCGTATAGGCGCCGCCGAAGGCCTTGCAGTTCTGGTATTCGCCATCGACGGTTTCCATCATCAGGCGCTTGAGCATGCCGTCGTTGTCCTGCGCCAGCAGCGGGTCCCAGTAGCTGCCCCAGACCAGCTTGATCACGTTCCAGCCGGCGCCGCGGAAATTGCCTTCCAGCTCCTGGATGATCTTGCCGTTGCCGCGCACCGGGCCGTCAAGGCGCTGCAGGTTGCAGTTGATGACGAAGACGAGGTTGTCCAGCCCTTCGCGACCCGCGACCGAGATCGCGCCGAGGCTTTCGGGCTCGTCCGTCTCGCCATCGCCAAGGAAGCACCAGACCTTGCGATCGGTCTTAGGCATCAGGCCGCGCGCTTCCATGTACTTCCAGTGGCGCGCCTGGTAGATCGCCGCGAGCGGGCCAAGGCCCATCGACACGGTCGGCGTCTGCCAGAAGTCCGGCATCAGCCACGGATGCGGATACGAGCTGATGCCCTTGCCGTCGACCTCCATGCGGAAGTGATCGAGCTGCGATTCGCTGATCCGGCCTTCCAGGAACGCACGTGCGTAGATGCCCGGCGAGCTGTGGCCCTGGATGTAGAGCAAGTCACCCGGGTGATTTTCCGAAGGCGCCCGCCAGAAGTGGTTGAAGCCGACGTCATACAAGGTGGCCGAACTGGCGAAACTGGCGATGTGACCGCCCAGGTCACCCGGCTTGCGGTTGGCGCGCACGACCATCGCCATCGCGTTCCAGCGGATCATCGAGCGGATGCGCCACTCCATCTGTGCATCGCCGGGGAATTTCGGCTCCAGCCGCGCGGGAATGGTGTTGATGTAATCGGTCGTCGGCGCGAACGGCAAGCGGGCACCGGCTCGACGGGTCAGCTCGACCATGCCCTCCAGCAGCTGATGCGCGCGCTCGGGGCCCTGCACGTCGATCACCGCCTTGATCGATTCCACCCATTCGCGGGTTTCGGTCGGATCGGGATCGTTCTGGAGCATTTCGTTGAGCCAGTTCATGCGCACCCTGCCATTGATTCGTCTTGGATGCGGGTGAGTCTAGCAAGCGCAGGCACACGCCTCCGTATCCATTTTGTTTTTATCCGGATGATTTATTTTGCGCTGGATCATGGCCGGTTCAAACCGAACCACTAGGATGTAGATATGGCCCGCGAAACTCCCTTGATCAGCGTCGCCCTGTGCACCTGGAACGGTGCGCGCTGGCTGCGTCCGCAGCTCGACTCGATCCTGACCCAGGAGGATGTCGCGCTGGAGCTGGTCGTGCTAGACGATGCCTCGACCGACGACACCCTGGCCATCCTGCGCGAATACGTCGCGCGCGACGGACGCATCCGGCTGCATGCCAATGCTGGGAACCTTGGCCATCTGCGCAGCTTCGGCACGTGCATGGGGATGTGCACGGGTGACTTCATCGCCCCTGCCGACCAGGACGATGTCTGGCACCCGCGCAAATTGCGCACGTTGTCGGATGCGATGGGCGAACACAGCCTCGCCTACTGCGATTCACGCTATATCGATGCCGATGGCCAACCCACCGGCCGCAAGGTATCGGACGACTTGCCGATGCGCAGCGGCCGCGAAGTGTTGCCCATCCTGCTGCAGAACAGCGTATCCGGGCATGCGGCGTTGATGCGCCGCGAGGTGTTCTCGGTGGCGCAACCTTTCCCGCGCCACGGCTATCACGACTGGTGGCTGGCGATGATCGCAGCAACCCATCACGGCATTGCATACGTGGATGAGCCGCTGGTTGATTTCCGCCGGCACGCGGGCAACTGTTCGGCGGTTGGACACGCGCATAGCGCAGCAACCACCATCTCTCGCAGCCAACGCGAGGCGGACTGGTTCCGCCAGCGCACCGAGCTTGCGCACGTGTTCGTGCAGCGTTACGGCATCTGCCTTCATCCCAGGCTGGGCGAATGGGCAGGCTTGCTTGAGCGCCTGTCCACGGGTGAGGCGCGCGGCTTGTTCGCCTTGGCCTGGCGTGATCGCGACGTATTGGGTGGCCCGTTGGCCGCGCTCAGGCTGGCCGCAAGCTACGGCGCGAAGGCGCGACGCATCCGCCGCGCGCATCACTAGGCCTCAGCCGCGTCCGAACATCCCGCGCGGCAGCAGCAACTTGAGCGCACGCTCGGCGCTCTTGCGACGCAGGCCCGGCATGTTGAGTCCGCGCCAGATCGGACCCAGCCACTCGTTGCGCGGGCGATCGATCATCGCGAGGCGTTGCTCGGCTTCCAACCGATACAGCGCCTGCAGCTGCATCCCCTTCGCCCGTCGTTCACGGGCGATGTCAGGGCGCGACTCGACGCAACGCAATTGATCATCGGCAATCTGCAGGTACATCTCGGCGACGCGGGCCTGCCGTCGCTTCCATCCTTCATAACCGGCCTCGCTGCGGTCGAACACCCAGTCGCCCAGGTTGTTGTCGTGACGCCGGTAGTCGACGAGCGCCTGCGGCAGGCAGCGGCACTCGCCGACCAAGGCGCCGCGCAGCATCAGCATGTTGTCCTCGACGCGACCAATGAGCGCCGGGAAACGCGTGAACAGCTCGCGCCGCAAGGCCATCGAAGCGCCGAGAATCGTCGCCATCTTGCCTTGCGCGAGCAGCCAGTCCTGATCGACGCGACGTGGCAGTCCACGCGTCGCGGGCTTGATCAGCTGACCGTCGGCATCGACGTCATCCACGCTCGATCCGACGATTTGCGCCGCGGGACGCGCCGCGAACTCCGCCAGCACGTCCGCCACGCGTTGCGGCTTGGAGACATCATCCCCTGCCGAATTGAACAGGATCGGCGCGCTCGCCATCTGCGCGAGTTCCTGCATGTGCGGACACAGTCCGAGGTTGCGCGTGGTGCTGCGCAAGGTCACCCGATGCGGCCCCGCATAGCCTTGCAGCATCGGGCGGACGAGTGCGAAGGCATCGTCACCGGAGCTGTCGTCGGAAACGATGATCTCGCACGGCACCGTCTGCGCAATCGCGCCCGCGACCGCGGCGGGCAAGGTGTCGCGCATGCGATAGGCGATGACGAGGAACGTCGCCGGCCAACCGCCGTCGGGGGCCTGGGCCGCGCCGTAATGCTCGGCAGCGGCCACCATCGTCAACGCACCTTGCGCGCCGCGCGCAGCTGCGCATCCACCGCGGCGATCGCGGTCATGTTGACCACCCGACGCGGCGTGGAAGCCGGCGTCAACACGTGCGCCGGCTTGTCCAGGCCCATCAGGATCGGCCCGATCGCGACGCCGCCGGTGGCGACGCGGATCAGGTTGTAGCCGATGTTGGCCGCGTCAAGGTTCGGCATCACCAGCAAATTGGCGCGCCCGGTCAGCGTGGTAGTCGGGAAGATGCGCTGGCGCAGCGCCTCGTCCCACGCGGTATCGGCCATCATCTCGCCGTCCATCTCGAGCTTCGGCACTTTCTCGGCGATCAGCTCACGTGCGCGGCGCATCTTCGTCGCCGAGGCATCCAGATGGCTGCCGAAGTTGGAGTGCGAGAGCAGCGCGGCCTTCGGCTCGATGCCGAACAGCTTGAGGCGCCAGCTCGCCTGCATCGTCGCCTGCGCGATCTGCTCGGCGGACGGATCCACCTGCACGTGCGTGTCGACGAAGAACCAGGCGCCGTCATCGTTGATGACGCCAGTCATCGCCGCGGTACCGGTCACGCCCGGCTCGAAGTCGAACACGCTCAGCAGGTAACCCAGCTTCTTGTGATAGCGGCCGACGATGCCGCAGATCAGCGCATCGGCCTCGCCGCGCTCCACCATCAGCGCGGCCACCAGGGTCGGGCGCGAGCGGATCAGGTTCTTCGCCGCATCCTCGGTGATCCCCTTGCGTGCGTTGCGGGCGTGGTAGGCCTGCCAGTATTCGTTGAAGCGCGGGTCGTCGTTCAGGTTGACCAGCTCGAAGTCGATGCCCGGGCGCATGCGCAGCCCCAGCTTGCTGATGCGGCGTTCGATCACTTCCGGCCGGCCGATCAGCACCGGATAGGCCAGGCGCTCGTCGATCACCGTCTGCACGGCGCGCAGCACGGTGCTTTCCTCGCCCTCGGCATAGACGATCCGCTTGATGTCGGCGCGGGCGCGCTCGTACACCGGCTTCATCATCAAGCCGGTCTTGTGCACGAATTGGCCGAGCTTCTCCTCGTAGGCCGGCATGTCGGTGATCGGCCTCGCAGCGACGCCCGAATCCATCGCCGCCTGCGCAACCGCGGGCGCGATCACCTGGATCAGGCGCGGATCGAACGGACGCGGGATCAGATATTCGGGGCCGAACTTCGGCACTTCGCCCGCGTAGGCATTGCCAAGGTCGCTCGCTTCCATCCGCGCCAGCGCCGCGATCGCGCGCACGCAGGCGAGCTTCATCGCCTCGTTGATCTCGCTGGCACCGACATCCAGCGCGCCGCGGAAGATGTAGGGGAAGCACAGCGCGTTGTTGACCTGGTTCGGGTAATCGCTGCGGCCGGTGGCGATGATCGCGTCCGGGCGCACCGCCTTCGCTTCTTCCGGCAGAATTTCCGGATTCGGGTTGGCCAGCGCGAGGATGATCGGCTGACGCGCCATCGTCGCGACCATCTCGGGTTTGAGGATGCCGCCCGCGGACAGGCCAAGGAACATGTCGGCGCCATCGACGATCTCCGCCAGCGTGCGCTTGTCGATGTCGCGCGCGTAACGGCGCTTGTCGGGGTCCAGGTCCTCGCGGCCGGAATGGATCACGCCGCCACGGTCATATGCGACGATGTTTTCCGGCTTCATGCCGAGCGCCACCAGCATGTCGAGGCAGGCAATGCCCGCCGCGCCCGCGCCGGTGGTGGCCAACTTCACGTCTCCGATCTTCTTGCCCGCGACTTCAAGCGCGTTCAGCACCGCCGCACCGACGATGATCGCGGTGCCGTGCTGGTCGTCGTGGAAGACCGGGATG
>JACSSF010000175.1 GCA_014879375.1 Lysobacteraceae bacterium | reverse complement strand
TAGCTCAACGGTTAGAGCAGAGGACTCATAATCCTTTGGTTCCAGGTTCGAATCCTGGTGGGCCCACCACTTCTTGCCGGCTTCACGCAAGCACCATCACCCGCACACCCACGGCGCCAAGACTGGCGCCACTTCAAGCAAGGGGACAAGCATGGGTGCGAATGGCCGACCATCTGATTCACCACGCTGGCGCATCATGCGTTGGTGCGTTTGGGGCGGAGCAGCGATGTTGCTGCTGGTCCCGCTCATCGCGATGCAATTCACCGGCGAGGTCAACTGGACGGCCGCCGACTTTCTGGTGATGGGCGTGATGCTGGCATCGGTCTGCGTCGCGTTCGAGCTGGCGCTGCGCGTCACGCGCAACAGCTACTACATGCTGGGCGCGGGACTTGCCGCAGGCACGGCATTCCTGATCACCTGGAGCAACCTGGCCGTCGGGATCGTGGGCAATGAAAACAATCCCGTGAACCTGATCTTCTTCGGCATCGTCGCGATCGCGGTGGTGGGCGCGTTGGCATCACGATTGCAGCCGCGCGGCATGGCGCGGACCATGCTGGTCGCGGGCATCGCGCAAGCGGCCACGGTCGTGTTGGCGCTGTTCAAGGAGGCGCCTGTGGTTGCCGTGATCCTCGGCGTGTTCACGGTGATGTGGCTGCTGTCGTCGCTGTGCTTTTTCAAGGCGGGCGCGCCTACGCTTACGTCGCAAGCCGCCTGAAGCAACCTCCGCCGAAGGGCTTTGCTAAGGTGCGATGCATGACATCGCGCACCCTTGCCTCCTTGATGTTGTCCACCGTCTTGCTGGCCTGCGCCTGCGCGCCGATGCATGCGCGCGACGTGGCGATCGCCATGCCTGCGGACGCTGCGCAGGCGGGATTGGTGGATGTGCGAAGTTTTGTGCCCGATGCGGTGCTCGACATCCGCTATGCCGGCACGCACAACTTCGTCGGCGATCGCATCGACGGTTACGGCGCGCCGCGCTGCTGGCTGCACCGGCCGGCTGCCGAGGCGCTGGCGAAAGTCGCAACGGACCTGCGTAGCGAAGGGTTGCGCCTGCACGTCTTCGATTGCTATCGGCCAGCGCGTTCGGTCGCGCATTTCATGCGCTGGGCGCGCGACGTGTCCGACCAGCGCACTAAGGCCGAGTTTTATCCGCGCCTGGAAAAGAACACGCTGGTGCCGGACTACATCGCCGAGCGCTCCGGCCATAGTCGCGCCGCGACCATCGACCTGACGCTTGCGCGCTGCGACGCGAAGAACGATTGCGTGATGCTGGACATGGGCACGCCCTTCGACATGTTCGACGTGCGTGCCAACACGGACGATCCGGCGGTCTCCGCAGCGCAACGTGCCAACCGCGACCTGCTTCGCGATGCGATGCAGCACCACGGCTTTGCCAACTATCCGATGGAATGGTGGCACTTCACCTTCAAGCCGGAACCCACGCCCGACACCTACTTCGACATCCCGCTGCAATAGTCGCATCCGCGCGCGCATGGCATCCTGTCCGCCTACCGGAGGAGCCGATGAACGCCGCACTGCCCGAGACTGTCGAGAAGGAAACCGCGCCCCACCCCGAGTGGGCCGTGATCTGGCTGCATGGCCTGGGCGCCGATGGCCATGATTTCGCGCCCATCGCGCAGGAATTGCTGCGCCCGGGCTGGCCGGCGCTGCGCTTCGTGTTTCCGCATGCACCGGTGCGACCGGTGACGATCAATGGCGGGATGCGGATGCGCGCGTGGTACGACATCCGCGAGATGAGCCTGACCAACCGCGCCGATGTCGTGGGCGTGCGCGAATCAGTCGCGACCGTTGATCGATTGATCGCGCGCGAGGGCGAACGCGGCATCGCGCCTGATCGCATCCTGCTGGCCGGTTTCTCGCAAGGTGGCGCGGTGACGCTCGCGGCAGCGGCGAATGGCCTGCAGATCGCGGGCTTCATCGCGCTCTCCACCTATCTGCCGATGGCGCCCGACACGCCGCCGGCAGGGGATGCCGCAAGGCCGCCGGTGTTCATGGCGCACGGCAGTTTCGATCCGGTGGTGCCGATCACCGCGGGCCAGTTGGGCGCACAGCAGATGATGGCGATGGGCTTCGATGTCGATTGGCACGTGTATCCGATGCAGCATCAGGTCAGCGCCGAGGAAATCGCCGATCTGTCCGCATGGATGGGGGCGCGTTTCGGCCGGGCATGACGCCGCCGCGGCTTCGCACTACCATCGGGGCGATGGGGAGGCCGCAATGCACGTGATCCGATGCGGGTGGTGATCGTCGATGACGAGCCTTTGGCGCGTGCGCGCCTGCGTGGGCTGCTGTCGCGCGAGGCGGACGTCGAAGTGGTCGCCGAGGCCGGCGATGGCCGCGCCGCGTTGCTCGCCTGCGATACCCATCGCCCGGACCTGGTGATCCTCGACATCCGCATGCCCGGCATGGATGGGCTGGAAGCCGCGCGCCAACTCGCGAAGCTTCCATCACCGCCCTTGCTGGTGTTCTGCACAGCCTTCGATGCGCATGCGCTGAGCGCGTTCGAGAGCGCTGCGCTCGATTACCTGGTCAAGCCCGTGCGCCCCGAGCGCCTTGCCGAAGCGCTGCGGCGCGCCCGCACGCGACTGGATATTGCGCCGACGACAGATGAAAAGCAGGCCCGTACCCAGTTGTGCGCGCGGCTCGGCGCACACCTGCGGCTGATCCCGGTGGCCGACATCCTTTACCTGCAGGCGGAGGAAAAATACGTCGTCGTCCACCATGCCCATGGCGAGGACCTGATCGAGGCGTCGCTGAAGTCGCTGGAGGAGGAATTCGGCGATCGTTTCCTGCGCATCCATCGCAACTGCCTGGTCGCGCGCGATGCATTGAAGGAATTGCGCCGGGATGCCGACGGTCATGCGCAGGCCATCCTGCACGGGGTGGAACGGCCGTTGGACGTCAGCCGGCGCTGTGTTGGCGAACTGCGCGAGGCCATGCGGCACCTATGAGCGCCGCCGCCGGGCTCGGGCGATAATGGCGCATGCCCACGCTCCGCATCGCCACCCGCAAAAGCCCGCTCGCCCTCTGGCAGACCGAACACGTCGCCGAGCTGCTGCGCGCGCGCCATCCCGACCTTGCCATCGAGCTGGTGCCGCTCTCCACCCGCGGCGACGAGTTGCTGGATCGCTCGCTTGCCGCGATCGGTGGCAAGGGTTTGTTCCTGAAGGAACTGGAGCTGGCGATGCTGCGCGGCGAGGCCGATTGCGCCGTGCATTCGCTCAAGGACGTGCCGATGGCGCTGGAGCCCGGATTCGAGCTGCCGGCGATCCTCAAGCGCGCCGATGCCGCCGATGCCTTCGTCAGCAACGACTATGCCGACATCGCGGCGATGCCGCGGGGCGCGCGCGTGGGCACCTCGTCGTTGCGCCGCCGCGCGCAGTTGTTGGCCTTGCGCGACGACCTTGTGATCGACGATCTGCGCGGCAACGTGAATTCACGCCTGGCCAAGCTGGATGCCGGCGATTACGCCGCGATCCTGCTGGCCTGCGCGGGGCTGCAACGGCTGGGCTTCCACGACCGCATCCGCGCACGGCTGGATGCGCCTGCCTGGCTGCCGGCACCGGCGCAGGGCGCCATCGCCATCGAATGCCGTGACGACGCATCCGATATCCACACGCTCTTGGCCGCGCTCGACGATGCCGACACGCGCTGCCGGGTCAGTGCGGAGCGGGCGATGAACCGCGCGCTGGACGGCAGCTGCCACGTGCCGGTTGCCGCCTACGCCACGCTCGAGGGCCAAGACCTGTTCGTGCAGGGGCTGGTTGGCTCGGCCACCAGCGGTGCGCAGGTGCGCGCCGAGGCGCGCGGCCCGCGCGACGCTGCCGAGGCCTTGGGGCAGGCGGTCGCCGAATTGCTGATCGCACAGGGCGCACGCGACTTCATCGACTGAGCATCGACATCGCCGCTTGTACGGACGAATGAAAAACGGCGCCACGAGGGGCGCCGTTTTCACATCATCAACAACAATCGGCAGCCGGCTTAGAAGCCGTACACCACGTTCACGGTGGTGAGGGTATCGGTGTTCTTGATGCCCGGCAGCACGTCGGTGTTGTAACGGGTTTCCACGCCGGCCTTGAGCGCCAGCGCATCGGTCATCTTGACCATCACGCCGACGTCGTTGCGGGCGAAGGTGTTGTCCTTGCCGCTTTCAACCAGCAGGTTGTCGTAGAACGCCACGTTGTCGTTGAACTGGTGCTTGAAGTCCATCATGCCGCGGCCGATGACGCCGTTCTCGTGCACGCGCAGGCCCTGCAGCTTGGACCAGCGGTAACCGGCGCCGACTTCAAAGGTCAGCTTGGTGGCTTCGCGGTCCACGGCGCGATAGCCGTAGCTGCCCGAGGCCACGCTCTGGTACTCGTAGCTGGCGTAATGGTCGCGCTCGGTGCGCAGGCCGCCGACGATGTAGCTCTTGGCGTTGAGGTCGCGCGCGGCGCTGCCGAAGGCCTCGTAGCGGTAGGCGCTTTCGACATCGTCGGATTCGCCCTGCAGGAAGCCGGCGCCGGCCGAATAGGTCCACAGGCCCTGGGTGCGCTTGGCGCCCAGCTTGCCGACCAGCGTCTGGCTGTCGGTGTTGCCCTTGGCGATGGCCAGGCCCAGCTCGCCGGTGCCGCTCCAGCGGTCGTCGGCATTGTCCTGGGCGAAGGAAAGGGCGGGTGCGGCCAGCAGCGTGGCGGTGGCCAGCACGAGGATGCGAAGTTTCATGGGGGTCCCCTGTGTCGTGAAAATGAATGCGCCCCGTGTTCGGGGTGGGCGCATCCTGCCCTCGCGTTGCTGAATAGCCGATTAGTAAATATTTCGTTATTCAGTCGTGATGCAGATCACGGCTTTGGCGTCTGCGACTTTACCGACCGGACGCGACGGCCCGTTCAGAACGGGAAGTAACGCGGGATCAGCACCACCGCCATCGCGAAGAACAGCAGGTTGAGCGGCAGGCCGATGCGCAGGAAATCGGTGAAGCGGTAGCCGCCGGCGGTATAGACCATGGTGTTGGTCTGGTAGCCGACCGGGGTCGAGAAACTGGTGGAGGCGGCGAAGGCGACCGCCACCAGGAACGGCTTGGGATCCACGCCCAAGGTGTCGGCGGTGGCGATGGCGATCGGTGCGATCAGTACCGCCGAGGCGTTGTTGCTCATCAACTCGGTCATCACCGCGGTCAGCAGGTAGATCACTGCGAGCGTGAGCATCGGGCCGCCGCCATCGGTCAGCGACATCGCGTGCTGCGCGATCCAGTCCGCGCCGCCGGAGTTCTGCAGGGCGATGCCGAGCGGCAGCACGCCGGCCAGCAGCACGATGACGCGCCAGTCGATGCCGGCATAGGCCTGCTCCGGGCGCAGCACGTGCAGCACCACCAGCGCCACGCAACCAAGCAGGGCGGAGGCGACGATCGGCATCACCCCGAAGGCGGCCAGCAACACCGTGCACGCCATGATCCCGACCGACAACGTAGCGCGCATCTTGTCGATGTGCGGGACCTGGTGCTCGCGGATCAGCACCTGGCCCGGGTCCTGACGCAGCGTCGTCAATGCGCCCGGGGTGCCGTTGACCAGCAGGATGTCGCCGACCTGCAGCGGCGTGTATTGCAGCGGTTGGCGCAAGGGCGTGCCTGGGCGCTGCAGGGCGCGCACGCGCACGCGCCAGGTATGGCCGAAGCGCAGCTCTGACAGGGTGTGGCCGATCAGCTGCGAGCCGGGTGCGATCAGTACCTCGCCCAGCACGTGCTCGGCATCGGGATCGCCGACCAGATCCAGCGCGACCGGATCGAAATCCAGCTTCAGGGACTTTCGCACCTTGGTGATTTCATCCCACGCGCCGCGCACCAGCAGGTGGTCGCCGGCCTCCACGTGGCTGGCGCGTGGCCGCGGCAGGATGCGGCCATCGCGATAGATCTCCACCAGATAGGCATCGCCGATGTCCAGCGGCAGCACCGCCGAACCCGGCTTGCCGACCGCGGGCGAGCCCGCAGGCACGAGCAGGTCCACCAGCCAGCGGCCCTGGTGGTCGTCCTTGTTGCCGGTCTGGCTGCCGTGATCGGGCAGCAGGAAGCGCCGCGTCACCATCAGGTAGAGCGTGCCTGCGGCGACGAACCAGAGACCCAGTTGGGCGAACTCGAACAAGGTGAAGCCGGGCAGGCCCGATTGCCTGGCGATCGAATCCACCAGCAGGTTGGTGGAGGTGCCGATCAGCGTGCAGACGCCGCCGAATTGCGCGGCATAGGACAACGGGATCAGGAATTTCGAGGGTGACTGGCCGATGGCGCCGGTCGCGGCGATCACCAGCGGCAGGAGGATAGCGACGATGGCGGTGTTGTTGACGAACGCCGAGGCCGCCGCGGCCAGCAACATCATCACCAGGGCGAAGAGCCACGGCCAGCGGATCCGCGTCAGCATGTCGCCGATGCTGAGC
The DNA here is from genome assembly GCA_014879375.1 of Lysobacteraceae bacterium. Classification (GTDB taxonomy): domain Bacteria; phylum Pseudomonadota; class Gammaproteobacteria; order Xanthomonadales; family Xanthomonadaceae; genus Solilutibacter. The sequence goes on along the minus strand of JACSSF010000175.1, from coordinate 1,294 downwards.
ATGATGCCGCTCTGCTGGATGCCCGCGCTCAGCACGAACATCGCCGCGACGGTAATCGTGGCCTCGCTGGAGAAGCCGGACAGGGCCTCGGCCGGCGTCACCAGGCCCAGGGTGAGCACGCTGACCAGGACCAGCATCGCCACCACGTCCACCGGCAGCTTTTCGGTCACGAACAGATAGACCGCGCCGGCCAGCACGGCAAAGGTCAACCAGGCCTCGGTAGTCACGTGTGGTGGCTCCTCCATCCCCTGGGCGGAACCTAACCGATCCGGCGTGGGGGGATTGTGGACGCCGGGCCACCGGAGGCGCCCGGCGGCGGCGCATCCCGCATAATCGCCACATGGACCGCTATGAACGCATCACCGCGCTGCATCGCACCCTGAAGGCGGCGCGCTATCCCATCAACGTCAAGCGCCTGCAGGAAGAGCTGGGCTGCTCGCGCGCCACCGTCTATCGCGACCTCGCTTTCCTGCGCGATGGCCTGATGGCGCCGATCGTGGGCGATGGCGAAGCGGGTTTTCGCTACGACCCGCACGAATCCGATCGTTTCGAGCTGCCCGGCCTGTGGCTGAGCTCGGAAGAACTGCATGCACTGCTGGCCGCGCAGCAACTGCTCTCGCGCACCGGCGGCGGCGTGCTGTCCTCGGCGATGGCGCCGCTGCAGCAACGCGTCGAGGCCCTGCTGGCCGAGCAGGCCGGCGGCGAGCGCTGGCCGGTCGAGCGCGTGCGGGTGATCCCGCATCGCACCCGCAAGCTGGACGAGGCGAGTTTCCGCACCGTCGCTTCCGGCGTGCTGGAGCGTCGTCGTTTGTCGTTCGAATATCGCGCCCGTTCCACCGACGAGAAAACCCGTCGCAACGTGTCGCCGCAGCGCATCACCCATTACCGCGACAATTGGTACCTGGATGCGTGGGATCACGACCGCGAGGCGCTGCGCAGCTTCTCGGTGGACCGGATGAGCGCCGCGCAGTTGTCGAAGGAGGTCGCGATGGATGTGGCCGACGCCGACCTCGATCAGCATCTGGCCGGCAGCTACGGCATCTTCTCCGGCGAGCCGAAAGGCTGGGCGACGATCCTCTTCAGTGCCAAGGCCGCACGTTGGGTGGCGGACGAGCGCTGGCATTCCAAGCAGCAGGGGCGTTTCCTGCCCGATGGCCGCTACGAGCTGAAGGTGCCCTACAGCGCGGGGCGGGAATTGCTGATGGACGTGCTGCATTACGGCGCCGACGCGGAGATCGTCGAGCCCGCCTCGTTGCGCGCGCAGGCCCGCAGCCTGCTGGACCTGGCCCGCTCC
>JACSSF010000069.1 GCA_014879375.1 Lysobacteraceae bacterium | reverse complement strand
AGCCGCGAAGGCGGCCCGTTCGAGATGGTGCAGCTGTGGGTCAACCTGCCGGCCAAGGACAAGATGACCGCGCCGGGTTATCAGGCCATTACCGATGCCGACATCCTGCAGGTCACCCTGCCCAACGGCGCCGGCATCGCCCGGATCATCGCCGGCGAGCTGGAGGGCACCAAGGGCCCGGCCAGCACTTACAGCCCGATGAACGTCTGGGACCTGCGCCTGGCGGCCGGCAAGAGCGTCAGCCTGCCGCAGGTGGAAGGCTGGACCACGTTGCTGGTGGTGCTGGAAGGCACCGTGATGGTCAATGGCGATGCCGTGCTGCGCCAGGCGCAGATGGCGACGCTGTCGGCGGAAGGCAGCGACGTGCGCATCGAGGCCAACAGCGATGCCAAGGTGCTGTTGCTCGCCGGTGAGCCCATCGACGAGCCGGTGGTTGGCTACGGGCCGTTCGTGATGAACACCCAGGCGCAGATCGCCGAGGCCATCCGCGATTTCAACGGCGGCAAGTTCGGCCAGATGCATTAAGCCCGCGTGACTGCCATCGCGACATCGCCTTGATGTCGCGATGGCCATGCTCTGCCCGTCCTCCCTGTTTCGTGCTTTCCCGATACGCCCTAATCCTTTATCGACTTTCGAGAACCCCAATGAACAAGCCCCTGAAGATCGCCCTCATCCTCGGCAGCACCCGTGATGCGCGCTTCGCGCCGATTCCCGCCGCCTGGATGATGGAACAGGCCGCTGCGCGCGGCGACGTCGAACTCGAACTGGTGGACCTGAAGGAGTTCGACCTGCCCTTGTTCAACGAGAAGGCATCGAACGCCTGGATGCCCAGCGAGGACCCGCGCGCGGTCGCGTGGCAGAAACGCATCGGCGAGTTCGACGGCTACATCGTCGTCACCGCCGAGTACAACCATTCGATCACCGGCGCGCTGAAGAACGCCTTCGACCAGGCCTATGTCGAATGGGCGCACAAGCCGATCGGCTTCCTCGCCTACGGCGGCGTGGGCGGCGCGCGCGCGGTGGAACATGCGCGCAACATCGCGGTCGAGCTGCAGATGGTCCCGGTGCGTACCGGCGTGCACATCGGCGGCAGCGACTACATCGCGACCGTGCACCAGCGCCAGCCGATGTCGACCATCAGCGAACACATCGCGCCTTCCGCGCAGACCATGCTCAACGAGATCGTCTGGTGGGGCAACGCGACCCGCACGCAGCGCGAGCTGGACGCGCAGGCCGCCGGATGACATCCCAGGGCGACAAGCCCACGCCGGCCAGGGAGGAACGGTGGACGCCTGACCTTTTGGTGTTGCGTGAGCGCATGCCGCGCGAGGCATGGGGCACGCTGCCGCAAGGCAGCCTGCCCGGCACGTGGATCGCGATGCACGACAGCCTGCGCAGCGGCCAAGACATGCTGGAGCGCCTCGCCACCCACTGGCAGCTGAAGCTGATCGATGCGGCGGCATTCCGTGAGCGCGCTTTGCCGCTGCTGCAGCAGCATCTCGGCCATTTGCATGGCCATCATCGACTGGAGGACACGCATTACTTCCCGCAGTTCCGCAGCATCGAACCACAGCTTGCGAAGGGCTTCGATGCGCTGGAGGGTGACCACGGCGCGCTGCACGGCGACATCGATGCGCTGGAAGACCTCGCCCGACGCCTCGCCACGCAGGACATGCAAAGCCCCGAGGCGAATGGGTTGATCCAGCAACTGGCGCAGGCATTGCATCGCTTCGGCCCGTCGCTGCGACAACACCTGCTGGACGAGGAGGACCTCGTCATCCCGCTGCTCGCCATCGCGCAAAACCACGCCCCGCCCAATGACGCCGCCTGACAGGAGCCGCATCGCATGAAGACCATCGCCCGCGCCCGCATCACATCGACCGATGCGCATTACCTGCACAACATCCACGCCGGTCGCCACGACCTGCAGACGGACGAGCCGGTCGCGCTGGGCGGCAAGGGCCTGGGGCCTGCGCCATTCGATCTCTACCTTGCCTCGCTTTCCGCCTGCACTGCGATCACGCTACGCATGTACGCCGAGCGCAAAGGCTGGGACCTTGGCGAATTCCGCGCCGAGCTGCAGGCCGAGATGGACGATGACGGCCACCTGCACGTCAATCGCATCCTGCATGCCAGCGGCCCGCTGGACGACGCGCAGTGGCAGCGCTTGCTGGAAGTCGCTGCCAAGACTCCCGTCACCAAGGTCATGCGCGAAGGCGCGACCATCACCAGCGAGCGCGGCAGCTAAGCCGCCTCATTCCCGATTCGCGCCGCGCTAGATGGCTACTTCAAGCAGATGCGCTGAACATCCAGCCCGGCTCAAGGCCGGGCTTTTTGTGGGGCAGGCCCGACGCTGCGCCACCAGCGTTCGCCCTCGTGCGGGGCGTTGATGTCGATGCGCTCGCCCATCATCGGCGTGCTGATCTTGATGCCGCGCTCGTTGCCGATCTTGAGCACCTGCTCGAACGGATCGTCCCAGGCGTGCATGGCGAGATCGAAGGTGCCGTTGTGGATCGGTAGCAACCACTTGCCGCCCAGATCGATGTACGCCTGCACGGTCTGCGCCGGCATCATGTGCACGTACGGCCATTGCGTGTTGTAGGCGCCGGTCTCGACCAGTGCCAGGTCGAACGGGCCGTAGCGCTCGCCGATCTCGGCGAAGCCCTTGAAATAGCCGCTGTCGCCGCTGAAGAACACCCGCTTGTCGCCATCGATGATCACCCACGATCCCCACAGCGTGCGATTGCCGTCACGCAGGCCGCGCCCGGAGAAATGCTGGGTCGGCGTCAGCACAAACTTCAGGCCGTCGATGCTGAAGCCGTTCCACCAATCGAACTGCTTCACCTTCTCCGCCGGCACGCCCCAGGCGGTCAGGCGATCGCCCACCCCGAGCGGGGTGAGGAAGACATCGGCCTTGCCGGCCAGCGCCTTGATCGCCGCGCGGTCGAGATGATCGTAATGGTCGTGCGAGAGCAGCACGCCGCGGATCGGCGGCAATTCCTCGATCGAGATCGGCGGTGCGTGGAAACGCTTCGGGCCCGCGAACTGCACGGGCGATGCGCGCTCGGAGAACACCGGGTCGGTAATCCACCACTGCCCGCGCAGTTTCATCAGGATGGTGGAATGGCCGAGGCGATACAGGCTGCGGTCCGGCGCGGCGTCCAGCTCAGCGCGGGTCAGCTTGTGCACCGGGATGGCGCCAGCGGGCACGGTGTCGGCCGGCTTGTTGAAGAAGAAGTCCCACATGGTCTTCGCGTCCGGCTCGGGCGAGTCAGCGCGCATGGGCGTGATGTTGCGGAACTGTCCGTCCGCGAATTGCGGGGACGTTGCGTAATCGCCAATGGGCGCACGCATAGCGATCGAGATACTCAAGACAATCAATCCAAGGAGGAGCAGCCAGCGCCACCAGCGACGGCGGCGCAACAGCTTCTTTGCAGGGGAGGAAGCGGGCATGTGTCGGATGTCCGTCGGGTTCGTATCGAGATGGGGTCGGGATGCAGCGGCGCAAGGCCATCGCGGCTAATGCGTGATGCTAATGAAGCGCGCGGGGTCGATCGCGGCCGGCATCGGCGATGTCATGCCGTCGTCCACGGTCGCGGCGGTGAAGAAAGGGGTCAGTAGAACGCCGGCTTGTCGCCATCGGTACCGGGCTTGTCGATGCCGAGGCTGCCGCCGACATGCAGCGACGGCGTCAGGATGATGTCGGCGATCAGGTTGGCCACGCTCTTGCGCGACACCTCGGTGCCCTTGAAGGTCTCGCCCTTGGCGGTGATCTCGTAATCGACGCCGTCCTCGTCGGTCAGCCAGGCGGGGCGCACGATGGTGTAGTCCAGCCCCGAGGCCTCGATGGCATCGGCCGCGCGGCGGAAGGGCTTGAGGTATTCGCCGATCATCGCCTGGTTCCACTGCTGGAACCGGCCCGGCAACTCGTCGTAGATGCCGAGCGAGAGCACGAACACCAGCCTCTTCACGCCCATCGCCTGCATCGCATCGATCACCGCCTGCGCCTGCACGTCCAAGTCATCGCCTGTCAGGTTGGCGTACACGATGTCCTGTCCCATCATCACCGCGGCCAGCATCGTCTCGTCCAGCACGTCGCCCTGCGTCACCCGCGCATTGCCCGGCACGCTGCCGTTCAACTTGTGCGTGTTGCGCAGGAACAGCGTCTGCCGGATACGTTCATCCCGGCCCAGGCCGGCGATCACGTGGCGGGCGATCTGCCCGCCGGCGCCCAGGATGAGGACATTGCTGGGCATCTCGGCCGTCGCCTCACTGCTTGGGCTGTCTGATGAACGGCCGGGCACTTTCCGGGGGGCGCCCGAAGATCCCGTCACCGCCCCTACAACGGCGCGCGCCTCCTTCGCCCCAAACGGCGCCGTCTCGGTATCGTCCAAGAGATGGGGCGGCATGCAGGTCATGGGGGTTCTCCGGGGGGATCGGATGCCCGGTGCGGGCCTGGCAAGGCATTTTTGCGCGTTCATCCATCCAGAAAAACGGGGTTGTTCTGGAATATGAATGAAGCCGTGCTTCATAATCAGGGCATGAATGCCTCCCTGCTCCCCGCCCTCTCGGCCTTCGCCCAGGTCGCCCGCGCTGGCAGCTTCAGCCGGGCTGCGGCTGCGCTCGGCGTCTCGCCCTCGGCCCTGTCGCAGACCGTCCGCACGCTGGAGCGCAGGCTGGGGATGCGACTCCTCAACCGCACCACCCGCGACATGTCGCTGACCGAGGCCGGCCGCCAGCTGCTGGAAACGCTCGACCCATCGCTCGCCGCGATCGACCGGGCACTGCACGTGCTGGACGAGGCAGGCCGCGAACCTTCGGGACTGCTGCGCATCAACACCTCGCGCATGGCCGCGGCCGTCGCCATCGAGCCGCATCTCGGCGAGTTTTACGCGCGTTACCCCAAGCTATCGCTGGAGCTTGTGATGGACGATGCCCTGTCCAACATCGTCAGCGAGGGATGCGATGCCGGCATCCGCTTTGGCAGCAACCTGGACGAACGCATGATCGCCGTGCCGGTCACGCCGATGTTGTCGATGATCGTCGTCGGCTCGCCCGATTACCTGACCCGCCACGGCGTGCCCGACACGCCGCTCGACTTGGCCTGCCACAACTGCCTCAGCTACCGCTACAACAGCAGCGGCGCGCTGCACGCCTGGGAGTTCACCGACCCCGACGACGGCCACGACTTCACCGTGGCCACCCGCGGCAACCTGACCGTCAACGACGATGCCGGCATGACCCGCGCCGCGTTGCAGGGCATTGGCCTGATCCAGAACATCGACATCGGCATCCGCACCGAACTGGCCGATGGCCGGCTGGTGCAGGTGCTCAAGAACTGGCGCAGGACGATGGCCGGGTTTTATCTCTACGCGCCGTCGCGCGAGCACATGCCGCCCAAGCTGCGCGCGCTGATCGATTTCCTGGTGGAGAAGCGCGAGGCTTCCGTATTCCGCGGCGAGGGCTGAATTCTCGCCAAGCCGCCGGCCATCACCGGCGATGCCGTGATGCCGCGATGCCATGATGCCTCCAATCCAACAGCCTCAACCACCCGCGTCTGGTCGGCGCACACCGATCAACGATATCGTGCCGTTTGCGCTGACGGTTTTGATTACGTTCCATCGTTGCGGTCTTGTCCCTCCCGCAACCTGACCGGGAAGCCTACGCCCCATGACACCACGCATCCTCCACGTCGTCACCAATGTCGATCACTACGCCGGCTTCGACGTCCCGACCGGCCTGTGGCTGTCGGAACTGACCCACGCCCATGACGTGTTCGCATCGCACGGCTACACGCAGCGCATCGTCAGCCCCAAAGGCGGCCCGACACCGCTTGAGCCGCGCGCACTGAAATGGCCGCTGCTGGATGCCTCGGCCAAGGCCTGGCTGGCCGATGACGCGAAGATGGCCATGCTCGGCGATACCGCGCGGCCCGACGACATCGACCCGGCCGATTTCGATGCGATCTATTTCACCGGTGGCCATGCAGTGATGTGGGACTTTCCCGGCAGTGCCGGATTGCAGCGCATCACCCGCGCCATCCATGAGCGCGGCGGCATCGTCTCGGCGGTATGCCACGGCTACTGCGGGCTGCTGGATACGACGTTGTCGGACGGTTCGCTGCTGGTGAAAGGACGCACCATCACCGGCTTCTCGTGGCGCGAGGAAGTGCTGGCCGGCGTCGCCAAGATGATGCCGTACAACGCCGAGGACGAAATGAAACGGCGCGGCGCGCGTTACGAAAAAGCGCTGCTGCCGTTCGTGCCAAACGTGGTCGTGGATGGGCGCCTAGTGACCGGACAAAACCCGTCGTCGGCCAAGGCGACGGCGAAACAGGTGGTGTCGGTGCTGTCCGCGCAGGCCAGTTAGGCAAGGCGATCGGCTTCGACCACGCTGATCCCGGGTGGCGGATGCAATGCGGCATCCACCAAGGCATCGGCGATGCGCGCGACGCGGCTGGGCTTCCATTTCCGCGGCAGCAACGGACGCAGCAGGCGCGAGACCGCCAACATCCGTGCCTCGCCCGGGCGTGACTGTGCGCGATCACCATCGATCAAACCCGGACGCACCAGCACCAGCGAGGGATAGTCGAGCGCAATCAGCGCGGCTTCCAGCTCGCCTTTCACCCGGTTGTAGAAGATCGACGAGGTGGCACTCGCGCCCATCGCGGAATTGAGCGCATAGGTGTGTGCGCCGCGACGCCGCGCCAATTGCGCGATGTGCAGCGGATAATCGTGGTCCACCCGGCGGAACGCGGCCTGCGATCCGGCATCGGCGATCGTGGTCCCGAGCGTGCAGATCACCGCATCCACCGCCCACCAGTCGGCGTCCTCAGGCAACGTGTCGAAATCTACCACCGGGTTCAACAGGCGCGGATGTTCTATTTCCAGTAGTCGCCGCGTCAGTGCGATCACCTGGGTGACGCCGGGCGCTGATAGCAGGCGCGGCAACACCTGTTGTCCAACCAGTCCGGTCGCGCCGGCATGCAGGATCTTCATGCGATGTCCTTGCAGGAGTGTCACCGCGATGATGCCACCCCCGACGTTCGCGGCTTCAAAAAAGATGGGGACCCGAGTCGCCCCGGCTCCCCATCCATCCCTGTTACAACGCCGCCGTCAGCGCATGCCCGGCGGATGCCTCACTTGCTCAAGGTTTGGCGGCCGCGTTGCCCGGCAGCGCGAACGCGACGATGTTGGTTTCGCGATCCTTCGGGTTGTCGCGCGCACCGCCCGCGACGATGACGATGTACTGCTTGCCGGTCGCCTTGTCGACGTAGCTGATCGGCGTGCCCTGCGAACCCACCGGCAAACGGCCCTTCCACAACTCGTCGCCGGTCGCGGTGTTGAAGGCGCGCAGGTAGTAGTCCTGGGTGCCGGCGAAGAAGGTCAGGCCGCTGCCCGTGGTCAGCGGGCCGCCCATCGTCGGCATGCCGACGTAGAAACCGACGCCCGGCTGGATCTTGCCGATGGTCAGGTCCTTCATCGTGCCGGCCGGACGCTGCCAAACCACCTTGCGCGTGGCGAGGTCGATGCCGCTGATCGTGCCCATCGGCGGTTGCAGGCACGGTCCGCCGAACGGCCCCATGAACTCCTTCAACTGCTGCGCGAACGGCGTTCCAAACTGCGGCGCGAACATGCCGTGCGGCACCGCCGGGGTTTTCGGGTTGTAGTCCGCGCGCGGGATCAGGTGCGTGGTTTCCGGCATGCGGCTGTCGTTGACCACCAGGATGTTGCGGGTCGGGTCCACCGACACGCTGCCCCAGTTGAAG
>JACSSF010000184.1 GCA_014879375.1 Lysobacteraceae bacterium | reverse complement strand
TCACCATTCTAGGTGGGGCCTGCGCGCGGGACAACCAAGGCTTGGGCCTCTTCCCCGCTGTCGGTCTGGCAGGCCGTGCCGTGGGGATCGCACACCCAAAACACTGCAGAACGGATAGGGCAATAAACCAATAATCCGCATAGATGGCCCGATCTTGCTTTTCCGGCTTGCCCATAGCGCCCTCCTCCCGCATGTCCACCGGACATCCGGAAGTGTCCGCGGACACTTTTCATCGGGTCCATTGCCAAACTAATCAACAACTTGCGGTTGGCACGCGACTTGCATTTGTACTGTCTGGGAACAGACACGTCGGAATGCATGAGCATCAGAGATACCAGTGCGCAGGATGTCGCCAAGCCATCCTTTGAAGTGAAACGTCAACGCAAGCGGCTGCTCGTCGTCTTCGTCGCATTGGGTTTGCTCCTGCTTGCCTTCATGTGGTGGATCGGGCGCAACTGGTGGTCGGGAACGCAATCCGTTTCAGCAGACCGCATCCGCGTTGCAGAAATTGTGCGGGGGGACCTGGTGCGCGACATCGCAGCCGATGGCCGCGTGATCGCCGCGAACAGCCCTACCCTGTATGCGATCAGTGCGGGCATCGTGGACCTGAAGGTCGTGGCGGGCGATACCGTCAAGGCAGGCGACCTGCTTGCCGAAGTGGACAGCCCTGAACTGCGCAGCCGCCTTGCGCAGGAGGCCGCGACGTTGGCAAGCCTGGAAGGTGAAGCGCGGCGCTCGGCCCTTGATGCCCGGCTTGCACGCTCCAATGCACGCAAGCTGCTGGATCAGGCGCGTGTCGAACAGCTCAGCGCCAATCGCGAGTTGCAGCGCAACCAACGTGGCTTCGATGGTGGCGCCGTGCCGCAAGTCGACTTGGCGCGCGCACAGGATGCCGTGAAGAAGGCCACGATCGGACTGGCGCATGCACAAGAGGATGCCGGACTCCAGGGCGCCGCGGCAGGACTGGATGCTACAAACAAGGTGGCATTGGCCGAACGTCAGCGCGCGGTGGTCAACGAGCTGCATCGGCAGATCGAGGCGCTCAGCATCCGCGCCCCGTTCGACGGGCAAGTCGGGCAGGTCTTCGTCAGCCCCCGCCAGAACGTCGCGGTGAACGCCCCGATACTCAGCGTGGTGGATCTCTCCAGGCTCGAAGTCGAGATCAAGGTGCCGGAAAGCTTCGCCCGCGATCTTGCCATCGGCATGCCGGCCCAGCTCACTTCCAACAACCGCACCGTGCAGGCCAACGTAGCCGCCGTATCACCTGAAGTGGTGAGCGGGGAAGTCAGTGCTCGCATTCGTTTCGCGCAAGGACAACAACCACCGGAGCTTCGCCAGAACCAGCGCATGTCGGCGCGGATCCTCCTCGATACCCGTCGCAACGTATTGATGGCCGAGCGCGGCCCGTCGCTTGATGCAGGCACCAGTCACGCATGGGTCGTTCACGGCGACATCGCCGGCCGTCAACCCGTTCAAACCGGCGCCGCAAGCCTCAACGCCATCGAAATCCGCTCGGGTCTCAAGGCGGGTGACCGGGTGATCGTGTCGGGCGCCGAAGACTTCAAGCCCGACCAACGCCTCCGCATCAACTAATCCATTTCCCGGGAGCATCAACATGCTGCAAATGTCTCAGGTCACCAAGGTCTATCGCACCGAACTGGTGGAAACCCACGCACTCAGGGCCTTGGACCTGCATGTGGCTGAAGGGGAATTCGTGGCGGTCACGGGGCCTTCGGGCTCCGGCAAGACCACCTTCCTCAACATCGCCGGGCTGCTAGAGGAGTTCAGTGGCGGCGAATACAGGCTCGACGGCCAGGACGTGCGCGGCCTGTCGGATGACGCCCGCTCACGACTGCGCAACCAGAAGATCGGCTTCATCTTCCAGAGCTTCAACCTGATCCCCGATCTCAACCTGTTCGACAACGTCGATGTGCCGTTGCGCTATCGCGGAATGGCCGCCTCGGAACGCAAGCAGCGCATCGAGAAAGCACTGACCGATGTGGGCCTTGGATCGCGCATGAAGCATTACCCGGCCGAGCTCTCCGGCGGGCAGCAACAACGCGCGGCGATTGCCCGCGCACTCGCCGGTAGCCCCCGCCTGCTGCTGGCGGACGAACCCACCGGCAACCTCGATTCACAGATGGCGCGCGGCATCATGGAACTGCTGGAAGAAATCAATGCGTCGGGCACGACCATCGTCATGGTGACGCACGATCCGGAACTTGCGGCGCGTGCCCAGCGCAACGTGCATATCGTGGACGGTATCGCCACCGACATCAGCCAGGTATCGCCACTGGCCTATCCGACCGCTCCCTCGGCAGTCGAGGCGAGGGCCTGAGATGTTCGGCTATTACCTTGACCTCGCACTGCGCAGCTTGAAGCGCAACCGCGCATTGACTGCGCTGATGATCCTGACCATCGCGGTGGGCATTGGTGCCGCGATGACGACATTGACCGTGTTCCGGACTTTGGCCGGCAATCCGATTCCCCAGAAAAGCGACGTATTGTTCCGGGTCCAACTGGACATGTATCCCAAAGCGGCTCGCAACTCCGATGGAGAACCCCCCTCCGACGTTAGTCGCCTTGATGCAGAGACCTTGCTTGCACAGAAGCGCGCGACACGGCAAACCGCGACTTCCTACAACTTCAGCGTGATTGAATCCGCAGAACGCAGTAACGTCGCCCCCTTTATTTCGGGTGTACGAAACACGACGGCCGACTTCTTCTCCATGTTTCTCGTGCCGATGAAATACGGAAAGCCGTGGAGCGCCGCTGAAGATGCCGGCCGCGCACGGGTCGCGGTCATATCACCTGAACTCAATGAAAAGCTGTTCAACGGCGGCAATTCCGTAGGCAAGTACGTCCGGATCGAAGACACGGCCTTTCAGATCGTGGGTGTAATGGACGAGTGGCGCCCATCGCCACGTTTCTACGACAGCAACGCCGACACCTTTGGCGAAACCGAGATGGCCATCGTGCCTTACGCCACGTCACGTGACCTCGACTGGAACGTCAGCGGCAACATGAATTGTTTCTCGGCGGGCAGCGACGGGAAGAACACCGACCTCAATGCGCCGTGCGTCTGGCTACAGTACTGGGTCGAGTTGGCATCGCCATCTCAGGCAGGCGAGTTCAAACGCTACCTGGAGAATTATTCCGAGCAGCAAAAGATTGCCGGCCGCTATGGCCGTGACCCGAATGTGCGCCTGCGCAACGTGATGGAATGGCTGGACTTCACCAAGGCCGTGCCTTCCGACGTCAAGTTGCAGCTGTGGCTGTCGCTCGGCTTCCTCGTGGTTTGCCTGGTCAACGTCGTAGGCCTGCTTCTTGCCAAGTTCCTGCGTCGCAGTGGCGAGATCGGCGTGCGCCGCGCCTTGGGTGCCAGCCGTCGCCAGATATTCATGCAACTGCTGGTCGAGGCGGGCGTGGTCGGCATCATTGGCGGAATTATCGGCCTTGGCCTCGCGTTTCTTGGGCTATGGGGCGTACGACAGCAGCCCGCCCAATATGCAGAACTGGCAGAAATGAACCTGCCGATGCTGCTTGCAACACTTGCCATTTCGCTGTTGTGCAGTCTGTTGGCGGGCGCCCTTCCCGCCTGGCGCGCGATGCGCATCGCCCCAGCCATCCAACTCAAGACCCAATGAGGATCGACATGAACCTTCGCCCTATTCTGTCCTCGTTGGCGCGGCACAAGTCGGCGGTGGCCATCCTTTTCGCCGAGGTTGCGCTGACCTGCGCGATCCTGTGCAACGCGCTCTTCCTCATCCAGCGTCGCCTTGAGGCGATTCACGTGGATTCCGGGGTCGAGGAAACCGGCCTGCTCCATATCAGTCTGACCGGCATCGGCGAACAGGACGATGCGATGGCGCAGACACGTACCGACCTCACCGCCCTTCGTTCTCTTCCAGGTGTAGCCAATGCGAGTCTCGTTTCGCAGCTGCCACTCACCAACAGCTCGTGGAACAGCGGCGTGACCAAGACCATGGATGACCAGGCCCAATCCATCAATGCCACGCTTTACATCGGCGAGGACGCAATGCTGGATACCTTTGGATTGAAAGTGGTGGCCGGCCGCGGTTTCAATCCGGACGAATTCACCGAGGTGCAGGACGAGGCGGCATTCAACCAATTCAGCCCCAAGGTCGCAATCATCACTCGCGGCATGGCGGAAGCGCTCTATCCCGGGGAAAATGCAATCGGCAAATCCTTCTACATGGGAACATCCACGCCAATCACCATCATTGGCCTGGTGGACTCGCTCAGGCGCCCCAGTAGCGGCTTTTCTGCCGAGCAAGCCGAATATTCGATGCTCCTGCCGGTCCACTTCCCATATACCTTGGCGCATCGCTATATCGTGCGCACCAAGCCGAATGCCGACCCGAAACAGGTTCTCGATGCGGTCGTGGCAGAACTCAAAAAGCTGAACCCGCGTCGGGTCATTCTGGACACCGAACACTTCCCGGACATGCGCCATGAGTTCTTCGCCCAGGACAGGTCGATGGTTGCACTGCTTTCCATCGTTTGCGTGATCCTGCTTGTGGTCACCGCGTTCGGCATCGTCGGCCTTGCCAGCTTCTGGGTGCAACAGCGCACCAAGCAGATCGGCGTGCGGCGTGCGCTCGGCGCTACCCGCGGGCAGATCCTGCGCTATTTCCAGACCGAGAACTTCATCATCGTCACCGGGGGCGTCGTGATCGGCATGCTGCTGGCCTACGGCATCAACCAGCTACTGATGAGCAAATACGAATTGCCGCGCCTTCCCTGGTTCTATCTGCCGATCGGCGCACTGAGTCTGTGGCTGCTCGGGCAGATCGCGGTGTTCTGGCCTGCGCTGCGTGCGGCATCCATTCCGCCGGCCACGGCAACCCGCAGCGTTTGACTTCTTCGGCTAGTCTAACCAGATGCCTTCGATCCTCGTCATAGACGACAATCCCGCGGTCGCGACCGCACTCGACACGCTGTTCTCCCTACATGACATAGAGGTCGAGCATGCGTCATCGCCGACCGCCGGCTTGCATCGCCTGCAACGCGGCGATATCGACCTGGTCATCCAGGACATGAATTTCGAAGCCGACACGACCAGCGGCGAAGAAGGGCGCGTCCTGTTCCATGCCATCCGCGATGGCTGGCCTGACCTGCCGATCATCCTGCTCACGGCGTGGACACAACTCGAACAGGCGGTCGCCCTGGTGCGTGCGGGGGCGGCGGACTACATCGGCAAGCCGTGGGACGATGCCAAGCTGGTCGCCACGGCGCAAAACCTGATTGAACTGCACGAGTTGCAGCGGGAATCCAGGCGTACGCGGACGGCAGGCCGCTTGCGGCGCAGGCAGCTGCAGGAGACTTATGATCTCCGCGGCTACGTGTTCGAGGATGCACGTAGTGAACAACTGTTGACGCTGGCCTGCCAGGTTGCACGCTCTGCCCTGCCCGTGCTGATCATGGGGCCCAACGGCAGTGGCAAGGAACGCATCGCCGACATCGTGCATGCCAATGCCGCCGTCGCATCGGGGCCGTTCGTCGCCGTGAACTGCGGCGCGCTGCCGGCGGAGCTGATCGAGTCCGAACTGTTCGGCACTGAGGCAGGCGCCTACACAGGGGCAACCCGCATGCGCATTGGCAAGTTCGAGGCGGCGAATGGCGGCACGCTGTTCCTGGACGAGATCGGCACCCTGCCGTTGGCAGGACAAACGCGCCTGCTGCGCGCGCTTGAAACAGGCAAATTCACCCGACTGGGCGGCACGCGCGAAATTTCGGTAACCGTGCGCGTGGTGAGTGCCACCAATGCCAATCTGCAAGCAATGGTCAAGGCCGGCAGTTTCCGCGAAGACCTGTTCTACCGCCTCAACGGCATCACACTGGCCATCGCGCCCCTTGGCGATCGGCGTGACGACATCCTGCCGCTCGCTCGAAATTTCATGATCGACGGCAAGGCTTTGGCCGAATCCACCGAACGTGTGCTGCTCGCCCATGACTGGCCCGGCAACGTGCGTGAATTGCGACATGTGATCCAACGCGCCTGCGTGATCACTCCGAGTGATGAGGTGCGTCCGGAGCACCTGCAATTGCCAGAGACCATCGCGGCCGATGTGCCCGAACCCGACGCCGCCACGATCCGTACCGCGCTGGCCCGGCACCGCGGCGTGATCGCGCAGGCTGCTGCGGAGCTTGGGCTTTCACGCCAAGCACTGTATCGGCGCATGGAGCGCCACGGCATCGGGCGCGATTGACCGTGCGGTTGGCACGTATCCCGGATCGCTGGCGGGCCTTGTCATGGATGCTGGCCGGCGTGCTGGTTTCAGCCGCGATCGGCCTGTATCTCGCATACATCCGCTGGAACGCGGCCTGGATCGTGGGTGCAATGTTGCTGCCCTGGATTCCAGTCACGGCGGCCATCTGGCGAATGCTATCCCGCGAGGCCGGCGTTCGACGCGCACTGGTGGGCCTCGTCGCCAGCTATCAGGACGGCGATTACAGCATGGGCCTGTCGCCACCCGACAATGACCTAGCAGAGATCGTGGCCGCCCACAATGCACTGGGCGATACTCTGCGCGAGCAACGCATCGCTCTTGTCCAGCGCGAACTCTTGCTGGACACAGTGGTGCAGAACACCCCCATCGCATTGGTTCTGGTGGATGCAAGTCGCCGCGTGATTCTGGCAAACCTTGCCGCGCGTCGATTGCTGGGTGATGGTCATCGGCTGGAAGGTCATCATCTGGATGACGTGATGGCTCACACCCATCCCACCCTTGCTGAAGTCGTCGTTCGCGGCGGTGATGCGCTGTTCAGTGTCGGCAACGAAGAGGACGAGGAAGTGCTCCATTTGTCCCGTCGCACCTTCAGGCTCAATGGCCGACCCCACGAACTGTTCCTGCTGCGACAACTCACTGCCGAGCTGCGCAGGCAAGAAGTCCAAACGTGGAAGAAGGTGATCCGCATCATCAGCCATGAATTGAACAATTCCCTCGCGCCCATTGCTTCCCTCGCGCATTCGGGCGGCGAACTGTTGCGTCGCGGACAGCACGAGCGCCTGCCGCAAGTGCTTTCGACGATCGAGGATCGCGCTCGTCATTTGGAAGGCTTCATTCGCGACTACGCGCGCTTCGCCAAGCTCCCTGCTCCGCGCAGGGAACCGGTCCGCTGGCGCGAATTCCTGACCAGCCTGTCTTCGCAAATCAACTTCAGCTGGAAGGGAGAACACGGCGATGACATCGCCCGCTTTGACCGGGCACAACTGGAACAAGCATTGCTCAACCTTGTAAAGAATGCGCAGGAATCAGGTGGCGAGCCATCCGACGTCAATCTCCAGCTCAGGCGCTTGCCCGATGGCTGGCGAATCGAAGTCCTGGACCGCGGCATGGGCATGAGCGAAGCCGTGATTGCCCATGCCTTGTTGCCCTTCTATTCGACCAAACGCAACGGCACCGGCCTTGGCTTGGCACTGGCAAGGGAAATCGCGGAGGCCCATGGTGGAAAAATCGGGTTGGCCAACCGGGACGGCGGCGGCCTCAGGGTGAGTGTCACGATTCCTGACTGAAGCCCGAGATGGCCATCCGACTCAACGCCGGCTGTGAGGGCCGTCGTACCTTCTCGGTCAAGACGACGTGGCGGAAACCCCGGGCTGAGACAAAGCTGCCCGCATGGTTCGTCTCCAAAGCCCCGGCACCCCATGGCCTCGAAAGTGCGCCCATGCGACGTTAAGGGGTGGGGCCGTGAAGGGCTTCATGGACCATATCAGCAGCGGGGTTGCCGAGGGGTACGGCAAATTCGACGGTACAAAGGCCGGCCAAGCGAAGCGCGGGGTCAGTCCGGGGGCAGTCGCCCCATAAATGAAAACGGCGCATCCCGTGAAAGATGCGCCGAATCAACCACTTAAAGTGGTGGGCGGTACAGGGTTCGAACCTGTGACCCCTACCATGTCAAGGTAGTGCTCTACC
>JACSSF010000040.1 GCA_014879375.1 Lysobacteraceae bacterium | reverse complement strand
GCGCGCATCCGCGAACTGCGTGATGCGGGTGAACTGGAAGAAGCCCGGCAGAGCCTCGCCGCGTTCGCCAGGCGCAATCCCAAGGCCGAGATCCCGGCCGATCTCAAGCCGCTGCTGCCCGCGGCGCCCGCGGCGCCCGCGCCGTCCTCCCAACCCTGACGACGTGCGAGGATTGAAAAATCCGCACATCGCCACCATCGCAGACTGATGTCCAACCCTGATCCGACCTCGACCGAGGCCCCCGCTGGCAAGACTCCCGTCGGCACCCTGCGCGCGCTCTGGCCCTATGTCATGCGCCAGCGCGGCCTGTTCATTGCCTGGCTGCTGGCCCTGGCTTGTTCCTCCGCCGCGACACTCACGTTGCCGGTGGCATTCCGGCAGATGATCGACCACGGCTTCTCCAGCGGCAGCAACATCGACCGCACCTTCAGTCTGGTCTTCATCGTCGTGGTGGTGCTGGCACTGGCCACGGCCGCGCGGTTCTTCTTCGTCTCGCTGCTGGGCGAGCGCGTGGTCGCCGACTTGCGCGAGCGCCTGTACGCGCACCTGATCGGCCTGGACGCCGCCTTCCATGATCGCAACCGCAGCGGCGAATTGATCTCTCGCCTCACCGCCGATGCGGAACTCCTGCGCAGCGTGGTCGGCTCCAGCATGTCGGTGGCCTTGCGCAGCACGGTGACCGTGCTAGGCTCGCTGGTGATGCTGTTCGTGACCAGCCCGAAGCTCGCCGCGTGGGCGATGCTGGGCATTCCGCTTGCCGTGTTGCCGATCGTCATCGGCGGCCGCCGCCTGCAGAAGATTTCGCGCGAGGGGCAGGATCGCCTTGCCGATGCCAATACCCATGCCGCCGAGGCCCTCGGCGCGGTCAAGACCGTGCAGGCGCATGCCCGCGAGCCCTACGAGCGCGGTCGTTTCAGCCAGGCCATCGCGATCGCGGTGGATACCGCGCGTCGCCGCATCGGTTGGCAGGCACTGGTCACCGCGCTCGCCATCGTGCTGATCTTCGGCGCGGTGACGCTGGTGCTGTGGACCGGCGCGCACGACGTGATCGCCGGGCGCATGACCGCGGGCACGCTGGGCCAGTTCGTGTTCTACGCGCTGATCGGCGGCGGCTCCGTCGGCGCGCTGGCCGAGGTCTGGAACGAATTGCAACGCGCTGCCGGCGGCATGGGCCGCATCAACGAACTGCTGGTCGAAGAGGCTCGCGTGCGTGCGCCAGCCAATCCGAAGCCGTTGCCCGTCCCACTGCGTGGCGAGGTGCGTTTCGAGGATGTCACCTTCCACTACCCCGCGCGCCCCGACACCGCCGCCCTGGAGAATTTCAGCCTGCACGTGTCGCCCGGCGAGACGGTCGCGCTGGTCGGTCCTTCCGGCGCCGGCAAAAGCACCGTGTTCTCGCTGCTGCTGCGCTTCCACGACCCGGAGCACGGCCAGATCGATGTCGACGGCGTCGATATCCGCACGCTCGACCCGGCCCAGCTGCGCGGCGCCATCGCCTTGGTGCCGCAGTCACCGACCATCTTCGCCGCCAGTGCCGCCGACAACATCCGCTACGGTCGGCTGGACGCCAGCGACGAGGAAGTCGAAGTCGCGGCGCGCGCCGCCGAAGCCAGCGACTTCCTCCACGCCCTGCCGGAAGGTTTCGACGAACAACTCGGCGAACGTGGCGCGCGCCTGTCCGGCGGCCAGCAGCAACGCATCGCCATCGCACGCGCGCTACTGAAGGACGCGCCGATTTTGCTGCTCGACGAAGCGACCTCCGCCCTCGACGCGCAAAGCGAACGTGCCGTGCAGACCGCACTGGAGCACCTGATGGCCGGCCGCACCACGCTCGTCATCGCCCATCGCCTCGCCACCATCCTCAAGGCAGATCGCATCGTGGTGATGGACGCCGGGCGCATCGTCGCCGAAGGCACCCACGCGGAATTGCTCGCGCAGGGCGGTCTGTACGCGGAGCTGGCAAAGCTGCAATTCCTCGACTGAAAAAGATCAGTCGTGCGCGGTCCAGGCACGCAGGAAATCCTCCCGCAACGCGAATCGCCCCAGCCAGCCCTGCTGGGTGCCCGCCAGCACTCGCAGCATGTGGCCGCGCGCGCCCGGCAGCTTGCCGGAGGGCCGGAAAGCAATGTCCCGCACCCGTGCCAGCCCGTCGTGATGCGACTGGAAGATCGGCGTCAGCCAGCGGCTCCAACGATGGTAGGCCGCCAGATGCCGACGTCGCAGGCGAGTGAAACGCGCCAGCGCCTCGAGCAGGGAATCGTGCAAGTCGAGTGATTCCATCAAGGTCACCGCATCCTGCAGGGCCATGTTCGCGCCCTGCCCCAGCTGCGGGCTCATCGCATGCGCGGCGTCGCCCACCAGCACCGCGCGGCCGCGCCACCAGCCCGGCATGACGGCGTCGCGATAGGCCGCACGTGCCAGCTGGCCGACATCGAAGTCTTCCTCCAGCAAGGCATCTGCTTGCGGCCAGAGGGCAGCCAGTTCCGCTCGCCAGGCCGATGCACCCGCTTGCCGCCATGGCTCGAAGCCGGTGGTCGGCAGACTCCAGAAGAAGCTTAGCCGCGGGGTGTCGTCGTCCGGCGTCGTGCCGACGGGCAACAGGCCGACCATGTTGCGTGCAAGCCGGTAGCGCTGGCGCAGTTCATCCAGCCACGGCCAATCCCGCGCCGGCAGGAGGCACCACAGCGCGCCCCACGGATATGGCTGGTTGATGGCGGGCGCAGCGATCGTCTCGCGCAGGCAGGAGGCCGCGCCATCGGCGACGATCACGAGGTCGAACGGCCCATGCCATCGGCCATGCTGGTCGCGCACGCGGCCGGCATCGTGATCCATCTGGTCGATGCGGGTGCCTGCATGCATTTGCACACGACCACCGATGGCGCGATGGAGGATCGAGTACAACGCGCCACGCTGCATGCCCAGTCCGTGCAGGCGTGCATCCAGATCGGCGTAGCGCATGTCCATCACCACGCGATCACGGGTATTCTCGCCGTACAGGCGCATGACCGGCGCGCCATGCCGACGTGCATCATCCAGCAGGCCCAGCTGCCAGAGCGCCTGCAAGCCGGTCGGTTGCAGCAGGAAACCCGCGCCCACCGGGCCCGGTTCGGGCACGCGCTCGAAGACCTCGATGTTGTCGTCGGCATGCGTCAGCGCCAATGCGCATGCCTGTCCCGCCGTGCCGTAGCCGACGATGGCGACGTGCCGACGCACGCCTTAGTCGAGCATCGCCTGCAGGATGCGCGGGACCTGGTCCATCGCTGCCTTCACGTTGGCCAGCACCTCGTCCATCGTGATGATCTCGTCCGGGTCGGGACCCGCGCCTGCGGCCCAGTTGGCGACGATGCCGAGGCAAGCGTAATCCAGCCCCAGCTCGCGTGCGAGGCCCGCTTCCGGCATCCCGGTCATGCCGACCAGATCGCAACCGTCGCGTTTCATGCGGGTGATCTCGGCCTTGGTTTCCAGACGCGGGCCCTGGGTCGCGCCATAGCAGCCCTGCGCAACCAGATCGATGCCCAGCCGACCCGCCGCCGCCATCACGCGCTCGCGCAGGCTTTGCGTGTACGGATCGCCGAAGTCCACGTGCAGGACCTCGGTGCCGGGTTCCTCGCTCAATGTGGAGATCCGGCCCCAGGTGTAGTCGATCAACTGGTCCGGCATCACCAGGGCGCGTGGCCCGCAGCGGCCGGTGATGCCGCCGACGGTGTTGAGCGCGAGGACCGTCTGCGCGCCGAGCGCCTTCAATGCGGCGAGGTTGGCGCGATAGTTGATCTGGTGCGGCGGGATGGAATGCCCCTCGCCATGGCGCGCAAGGAACGCGACACGTTTTCCTGCGAGCGTGCCGATGCGGATCGGGCCGGATGGCGGGCCATAGTGTGTGACCGGCTGGTGCGTCTCGACATCGGCCAAGTCCACCAGCGCATACACGCCGGTACCGCCGATGATCGCAAGGTCGATGCCCGCCATGTTCAGCTCCGTAGCGCGTAGATCGCCGGCAGGTTGCGGCCCTGCTCGTGGTAGTCCATGCCGTACCCGAAGACGTAGCGGTCCGGCACGTCCAGCCCCACGTAATCGGCTTCGATCCCGTCCACACAGCGCCCATGCACCTTCACCGCCAGCACCGCGATGCGCACGTCCTCGGCGCCTTGGTCCTCGCACCAGCGCTTCACCGCCAGCATCGTGTGTCCTTCGTCGAGGATGTCATCGGCCAGCAGCACGCGACGGCCGCGCATCGGGGTGGCCGGGCGATGCAGCCAGGCCAGCCCCGAGCCGCTGGTCTGCCCGCGATAGCGCGTGGCATGCAGGTAATCGAATTCGAGGTCCAGGCCGCGTTCGCCCAGCGCCATCGCCAGATCGCTCGCGAACAACATGCCGCCGTTCATCACCGTGATGTAGAGCGGCGGCGGTTGCTCGTTGTCGTAGTCCAGACGGAGGTCATCGGCCATGGCTTCGATGGCTGCACGGATCGCGGCGCGATCATGCACCACGTCAGCGTCCAGCAGGGCGGCGGACAGGCTCGGCGTCATGCGACATCTCCCACGTCAAAGGCACGGGAATAACCCGTGGAAGTGGCGATGCTTCCCAGTTCACGGGCCAGGTCACCCTGCGCGCGCCCGTAGCGTGCATCGGCCAGCAATGCGTCCCAACCTAGCGGACCACGACCGATCAAGCCGGTGAGCGCCGCGGTATTGCTCTTGCGTCCTTCGACCGCCGCCAATGACTCGGCCACCATCTCCGAGTGGCTGACCAGCACCACGTCGCAGCCGGCATCCAGGTGATCATCGATGCGCGCCTTCACCCCGCCGGCGGAGAACGCCGCCGCCATGC
The DNA here is from genome assembly GCA_014879375.1 of Lysobacteraceae bacterium. Lineage (GTDB taxonomy): Bacteria > Pseudomonadota > Gammaproteobacteria > Xanthomonadales > Xanthomonadaceae > Solilutibacter. Next base: position 27,223 of record JACSSF010000040.1, on the reverse strand, counting down.
CGATGTCGTCGGAGAACACCACGCCGCGGAAACCCATGTCGCCGCGCAGGATGTCCTGGATCCAGCGCCGGGAATAACCCGCCGGCTCGGGCGCGACTTGCGGATACACCACGTGCGCCATCATCACCGCATCGGCGCCGGCATCGATGCCGGCCGCGAACGGCACCAGATCCAGCGCGCGGATCTCGTCCAGCGAGCGATCATCCACCGCCTCGTCGAAATGGGTGTCTTCCAACACTGATCCATGCCCGGGAAAATGCTTGAGCGTCGCCGCCATGCCGGCATCGTGCATCCCCTCGACATAGGCGCAGGTGAAATCGGCGACGACGTTCGGGTCCGCCGAGAACGCGCGGTTGCCGATCGCGCGATTGCCACGCCCAAGGTCCACCACCGGCGCGAAGCTGAGGTCGATGCCGGTCGCGCGGATTTCGCTCGCCATCAGCCACGCGTGTTCGCGGGCGAGATCAAGCGCCGCGCCGCGATCCTTCGCATGCAGCTGGTCGAAACCTTGCAACGCCGGCAGGTCGCTGTAGCCCTCGCGGAAACGCTGCACGCGGCCGCCTTCCTGATCCACGCACAGCAATTGCGGGCGCGGCGCGGCCTCGCGGATGGCCTGCGTCAGCTCCGCCACCTGCGTCTTGCTGGCGAAGTTGCGGCTAAACAGGATCACGCCGGCACAGGCATCGTGCTGCAACCATTCGCGCTCCTGCGCCCTCAGTTCGTGTCCGGCGATGCCGATGACCAGCATGGGAATCCTCATGGCAATGAAAAAGGCCGCGGGGTGCGCGGCCTTGCATTGTCGCTCAAAGCGCGGGGCGCGGCATGAAGCCGCATCCAGCTGAGGCTAGTCGATGCTGCAACCCTCCGGCCCGCAGGCCGCCGCTTCGTCCTTGCCTGCCTCGGGTGTGGCCGGCGCCGCATGGCCCAGCTTCTGGAAGATCTCGGCGAACAATGCCGGCGGCTGCGCGCCCTGCACCGCCAGCTGGCCGTCGAAGACGAAAGTCGGCACCGCGCGGATGCCGAGGTTGTGCGCCTGCGCGATCTCGGCCTCGACTTCCTGCTTGCCGGCATCGGAGACGAGGAAATCGAGCGCCGCCTGGCGATCGATCCCGGCAGACGCGCCGACATCGGCCAGCACGTGGTGATCGGCGATGTTGCGGCCTTCGGCGAAATGCGCGCGGAACAACGCCTCGCCCACTTCATCGGCCACCCCTTCATGCGCGGCAAGCAGCATCAGGCGATGTGCATCGCGGGTACTGGCGCGCACCTGGCCGCGGCTGAAATCCATCGGTAGGCCTTCGGCTTGCGCGGTGCTCTGGGTGTGGCCGAGGATCTGCTCGACCTTGTCGGCGCCGCCGAATTTCTTCTCGTAGGCTTCGCGCAGCGGCACCGGCGCGGCATCGACCGCGATGTCCGGATCCAGCAGGAAGGGATGCCAGTGGATGTCGACCTCGGGAGCGCCTTCGGCTTTCAGCGCCTCGCGCAGGCGACCCTTGCCGATCCAGCACCACGGACAGACCACGTCCGACCAGACATCGACGCGCAACGGTTCTTTTTTCGTGTCCATGACGCCCAAGGTGGGGCCAATCGCAGGTGGAATCAAGCTTCCTCGCGTTCCTCCGCACTCCAGCGCGAGAACGGATGCGAGGCGAGGTTGAGGTTGTAGTAACGCTGCAGGTGGGTGACTTCGGGCCCCGCCCATGACGGCAGGTCGAAGGTTTCATCTAGGCTGCCCAGTTCCAGCTCGGCGACGATCAGCCCGGCGTTATCACCGAAGAACTCGTCGACCTCCCATTCATGGCCTTCGTTCAGCACGTAATGGCGGCGCTTGACCACCGTGCCGCCGACGCACAAGGCGAGCAACGCGCGGGCATCCTCGACGGGGATGCGGTAATCGAACTCCTGCCGCGCCGCGCCCATCTCGCGCGACTTGATGTTGAGCCTGGCCTCGTCGCCTTCCAGTCGCACCCGTACCGATGCGTTCTGGCGCCCGAGCACCACCGATTCGGCATCATTCAAATACCCCTGCGCCATTTCCACGCTGCGATGCGCGCGGGCACGCCACGAATCTGCGGCGACCAGGAACTTGCGTTCGATCTCGATGGCCATGGCTCAACTCCGTTCGAATACCGCGATGGATTCCACGTGCGCGGTGTGCGGGAACATGTCCATTACGCCTGCGCTCTTGAGCTTCCAGCCACGCTCGTTGACCAGATAGCCGGCATCGCGCGCCAATGAGCCCGGATGGCAGCTGACGTAGACGATACGCTGGATACCCTCAAGCGGGATCTGCTTGAGCACCTCCAGCGCACCGGCGCGCGCCGGGTCCAGCAGCAGCTTGTCGAAGCCCTGCTTGAACCAGCGCTCCTGGCGCAGGTCGGTGGTGAGATCGGCCATGTGGAACTCGGCGTTGGCGAGGCCGTTGTGCTCGGCATTCTGTCGCGCCCGCGCGACGAGGCCCGCATCGCCCTCCACACCCACCACCTCCGCGGCGGTGCGGGCGAGCGGTAAGGTGAAGTTGCCGAGGCCGCAGAACAGATCCAGCACGCGCTCGCCGGGCTGCACGTCGAGCAACTCCAACGTGCGCGCGATCATTTTTTCGTTGAGTCCGCCATTGACCTGGATGAAGTCCAGCGGGCGGAACAGCAATTCAACGTCCCAAGGCGCCAGGCGGAACGAGAGCTTGGGCGGCGGCGCGTCATCAAGCGTGTGCACCGAATCCAGGCCCTTGGGCTGCAAGTAGATGGCGAAGCCCTCGGCGGCGGTGAAATCACGCAGCTTCTGCAGGTCACCTTCGGACAGGGGTTCGAGGTGGCGGAAGACCAGTGCGCGTGTCTCGTCACCTGCGATGAACTCGATCTGCGGCAGCACGCGCCGCGCATCCATCGAATCGACCAGGCTGGAGAGCGCGGCGATCTTGAAGCCGATCTCCGGCACCACCGTGTGGCATTCGCCGATGTCGGCCACGAAACGCGGGTCCTGCTCGCGGAACCCGACCAGCGTCTTGTCCTTCTTCTCGACCCGGCGCACCGAGAAACGCCCCTTGCGGCGATAGCCCCAGGCGGCATCCACCAACGGCGGCAACACCGCTTGCGGGGTGACGTGGCCGATCCGCTCAAGGTTTTCCATCAGCACGCGCTGCTTGGCGTGGATCTGCTTGTCTTCGGCCAGATGCTGAAGCACGCAGCCACCGCAGATGCCGAAATGCGGGCAGCGCGGCGTGACGCGATCAGGCGAGGCTTCCAGCACCTCCAGCGTCTTCGCTTCATCGAAACTGCGCGAACGGGCGGTCTGCTGCGCCATCACCGTCTCGCCCGGCAGCGCGCCGGAGACGAACACGGTCTTGCCCTCGTGAGTGCCGCCTTCGCGCCGGGCGACGCCGCGGCCATCGTGGCTGAGGTCGAGGATGTGGGCCTGGAAAGGCGTCTGGTCGATGCGTGCCACGGAAAGCCCGGAAACGAAAGGGCGTGCATTTTCGCACGCCCCTTGCCCAGCTGCCGCAGTGCGGCCTATTTCCCTGCCGTCGCGGTGTAGTGCGCGTACCGCTGCTTGGCGAAGGCGTTGCAGGCCTGGATTTCCTTGTCCAGCACGGACTTGTTCGGCTTGTCCTTGGAGCCGATGCGGGTCAGCAAGTCGCCGGTCCAGTCATCGAACTGGGCCTTGCTCACCTTCGCATCCTGCATGGTGCGCGACATCAGGCCGCCCAGCTTGGCGATCTCGTCCTTGTGCGCGGCATTGGCGGGCGCGGCCGCCGCCATCTTGTAGATGACAAAACACTGGCTGGCCTGTTGGCCAGCACCAACTGCAGCCTGCGCTGCACTGGTCGCAAACATGATGGTGCCAAGCGCGAAGGCGCCCGCGGTCTTGGTCAGGGTCATGGGGGACTCCTCAAATGGGTTATTTCTGTTTCCAGCTGCCGCCCGACTGATACCACCAGCCGCTGCGAGCGCTGTCGACCCACTGGCGCGCGAAGACGTCGCGGATCTGCCCTTCCCACTCGGGATGGCCATTGGCCACCGCCACTTCGCGGTAGAGCGCCTTGCGGTCGCGGTTGTCGTCGGCGACGGCACTGTTGATTGCCACGCGATCCTTCAACGGCAGCTTCGAGGCGTCACGCACGGTGACCAGGCCATCGCTGCTGAAGCCGAGTGCGCCGGCATCGAAACCCGCGCGCAACGTGCTGTTGAAACGCTGCTCCATCGAGGACTGGATCGCGCGGATGGCGGGGGTGTTGATGGTGATGTCGGGCGTGGCCTGCGCGTAGGCGCTACCGACGCCGAGCACCGACCACAGGTCCACGCGACGATGCAACATCGCCATTCCGCCACCGGATTTCTCCGTTTGCGGCACCGGCTGGCCGTCCTCGCCGATCACCTTGTCGACGAATTCCTTGGCCGCTTCCTTGGCCTCGGCGGCCGGGAAGTAGACATTGATGGTGACGCAGGCAGCCAGCGCGAGCGCGGCAGGCAGCGGCATCCAGTGTTTCATCGCCATGTGCAGTGTTCTCCCTTGGTCAATCGATGACCGGCTTCACGTCGCCCTTGCCGACCGCCTTCATCCGCTCCACCAGCGTAGGCCAGTCGACCCGGCGGTTGTAGCCGACGACGGTCAGGCGCGGCAGGCCGGCACCTTCCACGATAGTAAAGCCGGACGAATCTGAACGCGGGGTGTCGAGGTCACCCAGGCCGCCCATCAGGCATACCTCGTTGTTCAGCTGGCAACGGATGCCGAGGCGGCTGTAGCCGAAGTCGTCGAACAGGCCGATCAGCTGCCCCTGCAGGCTGGACACGAAGCTGGCATCACCCACGCTGGAGATGTTCTGCACCGCGCGCTGGCTGATGCGCTGGCGCACGCCGGGCTTGCGATCGGTAGCGAAGGCCGCGTCGAAGCGCACCGGCGTCCAGTCCACCAGCCGCAATCCGTGGATGTAGCCGTCCAACCGCCCGGTGATGCTGCCGAAGTCGAACACCTCGGTCAGGCGCAGCAGGTCGACGTCGCTGATGTCGATGTCGGCTGAAAGCGTCGGCGCGGTCCCGAACGGCCGCTCCATCGCCAGCCGGGTGATCTGCACCGCGCCATCGAACACACCAAGGCTGAGGCCACCATCGAAGGTGAGCTGGTCGTCGGCGTAGCGCGCGTGCGGGATCTCGCCGTTCAATTCGCCGCGGAACGCCGGCAGGCCGAAGGCCTTGGCCATCGCGCCCACGTCCACCGCCTCAAGCGTCAGGCCGAAATCCATCTGCAGGCCGGCGGCATCATTCGGCGGCACGATACGCAGGTCGTGGATCAGCGTGCGTCCGCCGAACAGCGGCACGACCGCGTTCTCCTGCAACATCAGCGCGCCATCGCGGCTGTCGAAGGGCAAGCGGGTTTCGCCGAAGTCGAGGCCGTACATGCGCGCCTGTCGCCAGCGCAATTCCGATGCCATCGACGCCCCGGCCGAAAACGCGACGGTGCCATCCAGCCCGCGCAGGATGAAACGCTCGCGCGGGTCATGCAGGTCCACATCGTGCAGGGTCGCCGAAGCCTGCTGCAGGCGACCGTCCGCCAAACGGATGCGGCCATTCCACTGCCCGCTGATCTCGACATCGCTCATCCCGAACTTGCCCAGCAAGGCGCTGAGGTAGCGGTCACGCAGGCCCGCGGCGTCGCCGCCATCCAGGGTCAGGTCGAGCGCGGCAAGCGCGTTATCCGCGCCAACGCGGGCACTGCCATGTGCGTGCAAGGTCGCGCCATCGCGCCATTCGATCAGCGGAAAACGCCAGCCCTGCCCCGGCGATGTCTCCCCGCGCAGCGCCAACCGGACCGGCTGTCCGGCCAGACCCAGGTAGGTTTCGCCGAACAACGCTTCGCCGCCCAAGGTGCCATCCAGCGCGAGTTGGCTGCTGCCTTCGTGCGTGCGGTAATCGATGTCGAGGTGGGCGTCGAGGTTTTCGCCGACGATGCTGCCGTCATCCGATTGCAGCGCGCCGCCTGCCAGTGCCAGCGGCCCCTGTACGTGCACCGCACCATCGCGTGGCGTGGTGATCGCCAGCCGGCCATCCAGCCGACCTTGGCTGAAACGGCCGCCGGGCCGGGCTTGCGCGGCCAGGGCCGCCGCCCACTGCACCGGCACACGGGTAAGGTCGATGCGGGTGAGGTCCGGCGTATCGGTGCTGCGTTGCAGGGCCAGTCGCGACGCCCCGCGCGCGAGCGAGGCCTCGGTGCTTGCATCGTCGAGGCGAACCGACAAGCGCAACGGCGATGCGCCCGGCGCATCGATCACGCCATCGCAGGCCCAGCCCGAACGCGGCAGGCGCCGCAGCGGACAGCGCCATTGCAGGTCGCGGAAGCGGTAACCAAGGTCTGCCGCACGCACCTGCCGCATGTGCATCGTCAATTGTCCCTGCGCGGCATCCGCCGGCCATGCGAGTTGCACTTGCACGCCTTCCAGCGTGGCGACGGGGGTGGTGACGCGGGCGATGCGTGCTTCGGCCGTCCGCGCCCATGCCGGCCCGCAGGCCGCAAGGCCAAGCACGATCCAGCAACACGGGCGTAGGATGCGGAGCAACATGCGTCAGAGGATAAAGACGATGCGCGACGGCGGAATGAATCCACGCCTTCTGCTGGTCGAGGACGACCCGATCAGCCAGATCTACCTGGCCGAGGCCGCGCGCGCGCTGCCTGCCGAGGTCGATTGCGCCGGCAGCCTCAGCCAGGCGATGCAACTGGCCGACCGCCATCGGTACGACGCCTGGTTGATCGATGCGCACCTGCCCGACGGCAGCGGCACGGAATTGTTGTCTCGCCTGCACCGGGCGCAGCCCTCGCCCCACCCGCCCGCGCTGGCCCATACCGCGTCACGGCAGCCGGAGGACCTTGCGGCCTTGCGCGTGGCCGGTTTCGACGCCGTGGCCAGCAAGCCGCTGGCGCCGGAGGCGTGGCAGTCGGTGATTCGTGCGTGCTTGGGCGATGCCGAACCGCCGCCGGCGTGGGACGACGACAGTGCGTTGCGTGCGCTCAGCGGCAACGCGGAGGCGGTGGCATCGTTGCGATCGCTTTTCCTGGCGGAACTGCCGAAGCAACATCGCACGATTCTTGCCGCCATCACACGTGGCGATGGCGATGCGGCGCGGGACGAGCTGCATCGACTGAAGGCAAGTTGCGCTTTTGTCGGCGCGGCGCGCATGCAACGCGCCGCCGACGCCTTGCACGCCGCCCCGCTGGATGGTGAGACGCGCAGGCAGTTCGATGAGGCGGTGGCGGACGTGATCGCTGCCGCGCCGGCGAGCGCATGATGCGCTGACCGTTTGTTCAAGCCCCCGGCTCGGATTGCAGGCGTCGCAGCTGCGCGACCATCTCCCACGACTTCAAGCCGCGACTACCCAGGTGATGCGACAACAGGGCACGCATCGGCCGGCGCAGGCTGAGCAGGTCCTCGTCGTCCGGTGGATGGTCGCCGGCCAGGGCCAGCAGGGCGGCGCCGGTCGTGGCATCACTGCGATCCTGGCTGCCCCGGTCATGCAGGAGCCGACGCGGGCCGTGCTCGGGATCGAGGCGATAGCGCGCGGCCGGATCGATCGCCGCGCCATCTCCATCCACATGCCAGTCGAAACCGAAACCGATCGCGTCCAGAAGATCGCGCTCAAAGCAACGCAGTGCCCAGGCAAGCGAACGTGCCGGTTCACCCAGCAGCCCGCGAGTGCGCGCGTAGGCGGCATGCAGCGTGGGCAACGGGTCCAGACGCGGGGCAAGACGCAGGGTCAGCTCGTTCAAGTAGAAGCCGGCCAAGGCCGCCTCGCCGGACAAGCGCGGCGCGACATCGATGGCTTCGGCATGGCGCAAGGTCGCCAGTTCGCCGCGCTGGACGGCTTCAAGGCGAATGCATTGCAGTGGTTGCAGGGCCGCCCGCAAAGGATGCCGTTTCGGCGTGGACACGCCGCGCGCCACCAGTCCCACCCGCCCGTGGTCGGCGCACAGAACCTCGACCAGCAGGCTTGTCTCGCGCCACGCACGCGCGTGCAGGACGTAGGCGGAGTCGCTGGCGATCTGCATCGTGCCGCCGGCCTAGCCCGAAAGGCTCAGTCGCCGTAGCCGAGCGCGCGCAGGGCGGCTTCGTCGTTGGACCAGCCCTGGCGCACGCGCACCCAGGTTTCCAGAAACACCTTGCGGCCGAACAGCTTCTCCATCTGCTCGCGCGCCTTGGTGCCGATGCTGCGGAGCCGCGCGCCGCCCTTGCCGATCACGATGGCCTTCTGGCTGTCGCGTTCGACCCAGATCACCGCGCCGATGCGGAACATCTGCCCGTCTTCCTCGAACTTTTCGATCTCCACCGCCGTTGCATACGGCAGCTCGGCGCCGAGCTGGCGCATCAGCTGCTCACGCACGAACTCCGCGGCGAGGAAGCGCATGCTGCGGTCGGTAACGTCGTCCACGTCGTACAGCGCGGGTTGCTCGGGCATCAGCGACAGCAGCGTCTCGACCAAAGGCTCCAGCCCTTGTCGCTTCACCGCAGACACCGGATGCACGGCGGCGAAATCCCGCCCCTCGGTCACCTGGGCAAGATAAGGCAGCAGGTCGCCCTTCTCGCGCAGGCGATCGATCTTGTTCACCACCAGCACCACCGGCACCTTGGCCTGCTTGAGCGCATCGAAGGCCATCTGGTCCTCGTCGTCCCAGCGACCGGCCTCGACCACCAGCATCGCGGCGTCCACGCCTTCCAGCGCACCACGCGCAGCGCGGTTGAGCACGCGGCTCATCGCCTTGTTCTGCGCGCCGTGGATGCCGGGCGTGTCCACCAGCACCAGCTGGCCGTTGTCGAAGCTGGCGATGCCGAGCATGCGATGCCGCGTAGTCTGCGGGCGATCGGAGGTGATGCTGACCTTGGTGCCGACCAGTCCGTTGATCAGCGTGGATTTGCCGACGTTGGGGCGGCCAATGACGGCGACGAGGCCGGCTCGATAGGGTTGCTCGCTCATCCCGGCATTGTAGGCGAGGCCAAGCCGGCGGATGTGATCAGGCTTGCTCCAGCAGGGCCAACATCGCCGCCGCGGCTTGCTGTTCGGCGGCGCGGCGCGAAGCCCCCTCCCCGCCGGTTTGCAGCGCCGGCGACTCGATCCGGCAGGCGACCTCGAAATGGCGGGCGTGCTCCTCGCCGGATTCGGCCAGCAACTCATAGACTGGCAACGCACGTCCCCGAGCCTGCAGCCATTCCTGCAGCGCGGTCTTGGCGTCCTTGCCGATCTTGTTCGGCGGCGGCAGGCCCGCGATCAGCGGCTCGAACCACGGCATCGCGACCTGCCGACAGGCAGCGAGGCCCGCATCGAGGTAGATCGCGCCGACGACGGCCTCGACCGCGTCGGCGAGAATCGAGTCACGACGATGGCCACCGGATTTCATCTCGCCCGGCCCCATTTGCAGTTGCTGCCCAAGCTCGAGCGTGCGCGCGATGCCGGCCAGTGCGGACTCGCGCACCAGCTCGGTGCGGGCGCGGGTCAGCGTGCCTTCGTCGGCCTTGGGCCAGGCCGCGTAGAGCGCCTCGGCCGCGAGCAGGTTGACGATGGCATCACCGAGAAACTCCAGCCGCTCGTTGTGCGGCTGGCCTGCGCTGCGATGCGTGAGGGCCTGCGCCAGCAGGTCGGCATCGCGGAACGTGTGGCGGATGGCGTTATTGCGCACCGGGCCGCTTGATCTCGCTCGTCTTGAACTTGCCGACGATGTCGAGGTTGTAGATCAACGGCTTGCGGATTTCGTAATCGGCGGTGATGAGCACGCCTTCGGGCGCGCGCTCGATGGTGACATCCTTCGCGCTCACACCGGTGATGTAGCCCACGTCGAAATACTTCTCCAGCGAGTTGCGAATGCTGATCGCATCCGAGCCCACCGCGTCATCCGCGGCCACGCTCTTCAAGGCCTTCTTGAGCGCCCAGTACTCCTGGTACATCGGGAAGAGCTTCATGCCGATGAACAGCGCGAAGCCGACCACGGCCAGGGTGACCAGGAACCCGGTGAAGGATATGCCTTTCTGATTCTGCTTCATCATCACTCCTCCCCCAGAGGATGTCGTACGGGTACGGCGCACGCCTGCGCCTAGGCGAAGCTTACGGGATACGGTCGCCGATGCGCGAGAAGTCGTTGAAATTCATCCAGATCAGGAACGCCTTGCCGCGCAGGTTGGCCTCCGGCAGCATGCCCCAGAAGCGGCCGTCCAGACTGTTGTCGCGATTGTCGCCCATCACCAGGTAATGCCCGGCCGGCACCTCGAACTCGCCATCGCCCTGGCTGCCGGTCTCGAGCGACTGGATGTAGTTCTGGACCAGGTGGCGGTGCTCGCCCAGCTGCTCCCAAGCCACCACGCCCGGCAGGTCGAAGCGGTCGCTACCGTTGCCGATCGACTCCTGCCCGACCACCTGGTACTTCAGCGGCACGCCGTTGATCGACAGCACGCCGCGGTGGTAGCTCACCTTGTCGCCCGGCATGCCGACCACGCGCTTGACGAAGTCCACCCCGCGATCCGGGTCGTCCGGCCCCATGCCCGGATACTTGAACACGGCGACATCGCCGCGTGCGGGCAGGCCGATCGGCACGATCGTGGTGTTGGTGATCGGCAGGCGCAGACCGTAGGCGAACTTGTTGACGAGGATGAAGTCGCCGATCTTCAGCGTCGGGATCATCGAGCCGGTCGGGATGCGGAACGGCTCGGCGATGAAGCTGCGCAGGATCAGGATCGCCAGCAGGATGGGGAAGAACGCATTGGCGTAATCGATGTACCACGGGATCTCGTCACGCTCCAGCAGGCTGCCTTCGGCGCGGCGCTTGCGCAGCATCCAGCGGTCCAATGCCCACAACAGGCCGGAGACCAGGGTCAGCGAGACAAGGATGATTTCGAACCAGCGCATGCGTGTTCCTTATGAGTGCGGCGACGCGCGCCGGCGATGTTACTTGTTGTCCACCTGCAGGACGGCGAGGAAGGCTTCCTGCGGGATTTCCACACGACCGACCTGCTTCATCCGCTTCTTGCCTTCCTTCTGCTTCTCCAGCAGCTTCTTCTTGCGCGAGGCATCACCACCGTAACACTTCGCCAGCACGTTCTTGCGCAACGCCTTGACCGTGGTGCGCGCGATGATCTGGCTGCCGATGGCGGCCTGGATGGCGACATCGAACATCTGCCGCGGAATCAGCTCTTTCATCTTTTCGGTCAGCTCGCGACCGCGGCGATCGGCATGCTGGCGATGCACGATGATCGACAGCGCATCCACCTTGTCACCGTTGATCAGCGTGTCCACGCGCACGAACGGGCCCGCCTCGAAACGCACGAAGTGGTAGTCGAGCGAGGCATAGCCGCGGCTCACCGACTTTAGCTTGTCGAAGAAATCCAGCACCACCTCGGCCATCGGCAGTTCGTAGCTGATCTGCACCTGGTTGCCCATGTAGGTGATGCCGACCTGCATGCCGCGCTTTTCCTCGCACAGCTTGATCACGTTGCCGACGTAGTCCGGCGGGGTGAGGATGTTGGCGCGGATGATCGGCTCGCGGATCTCGGCCACCATGTTGGCCGGCGGCAGCTTGGCCGGGTTGTCGAGCGGCATCACCGTGCCGTCGGTCTTCAGCACTTCGTAGATGACCGTCGGCGCGGTGCTGATGAGGTTGAGGTTGTATTCGCGCTCCAGGCGTTCCTGCACGATCTCCATGTGCAGCATGCCAAGGAACCCGCAGCGGAAGCCGAAGCCCATCGCCTCCGAGCTTTCCGGCTCGAAACGCAGCGCGGCATCGTTCAGGCGCAGCTTGTCCAGCGCCTCGCGCAGGTCGGGATAATCCTCGGCATCGACCGGGAACAGGCCGGCGAACACGCGCGGCTGCATTTCCTGGAAGCCGGGCAGCGGATGCGGGGCCGGGTCGTTGGCCAGAGTCAGGGTGTCGCCGACCGGGGCGCCGTGCACGTCCTTGATCGACGCGGTGATCCAGCCCACCTCGCCGGCCTTCAGCGCCTTCAGCACCTTGCGCTTGGGGGTGAACACGCCGACCGCATCGACCTGGTGCGAGCGTCCCGTGGACATCACCAGCATCTTGTCGCCGGGCTTGAGCTCGCCCTGCATGATGCGCACCAGCGACACCACGCCGAGGTAATTGTCGAACCACGAATCGATGATCAGCGCTTGCAGCTTGTCGGTGTCGCGCGGCTTGGGCGGCGGGATGCGATGCACGATCGCCTCCAGCACGTCGATGACGTTGAGGCCGGTCTTGGCACTGATCGGCACGGCGTCGTCCGCGTCGATGCCAATGACCGCCTCGATCTCCTCCTTCGCACGCTCGATGTCGGCGGTCGGCAGGTCGATCTTGTTGATCACCGGGATCACTTCCAGCCCCTGCTCCACCGCGGTGTAGCAATTGGCGACCGACTGCGCCTCCACGCCCTGCGCCGCATCGACCACCAGCAGCGCGCCCTCGCAGGCCGCGAGCGAGCGGGACACTTCGTAGCTGAAGTCCACGTGGCCCGGCGTGTCGATGAAATTCAGGAAATAGGTGTTGCCGTCCTTCGCCGTGTACGGCAACGAGACCGACTGCGCCTTGATGGTGATGCCGCGCTCGCGCTCGATCGGGTTGTTGTCGAGCACCTGCGATTCCATCTCGCGCTCGGTCAGGCCGCCGCACAGCTGGATGATCCGGTCGGCCAGCGTCGACTTGCCGTGATCGACGTGGGCGATGATCGAGAAGTTGCGGATGCTCGCCATCTCGGCGTTGGGCATGCTGGCGGGGGTTTCGGACGACATTGGCGGCAATCAGCCGCCCATGCGGCCCTACGTGAATTCAGCCCAACATTATCGCATGCCGGCCCGGACCACGCCGTCCGGACCGGTCATGCAAGATCGGCGAGGTTGCCGGCGCGGGATCAGCTCCCGGCCTTGAGGGTGACGAAACGCGGTCCGCCACGGCCGCCCAGGCGCAGCATCACCGTCTCGCCGGGCTTGACGCCTGCCAGCGCCGATTCGAGCGCCCTGGCCGAACCGACCGACGTGCGGCCCACGGCCAGGATCACGTCGCCCGGCATCAGGCCGGCCTCGCGCGCCGCCATGGACTCCACGCCAGTAACGCCCACGCCTTCACTCGCGCCCAGTTTCAGCTCACGGCGGTCGTCGGCATCGAGCTCGGCGATGCGCAGGCCCAGCAGGCCACGCGTGGGCTGGACTTGCGGGGCATCACTGCGCCCGCCATCGCCTTGGTTGAACGCTGAGGTGCGCTCGGTTTCGGCCTCGCCCAGCACCACGTCGATGTTGCGTTCGCGGCCGTCGCGCCAGACGCCCAGCTTCACTTGGCTGCCCGGCGGCAACGCGCCGACCATCGGCGCCACGTCACCCACGTCACCGACGGCGGCGCCGTTGAAGCTGCGGATCACGTCGCCCGGCTGGATGCCCGCCTTGGCCGCGCCGCTGCCGGCCTCGACCCGGGTGACCAGCGCGCCGCGGCTGTCCGGCAGCCCAAGGCTGCGGGCGAGATCCGCATCGATGGCCGGATTCATCGCGACACCCAGCATCCCGCGCCGCACCTGCCCGGTCTTCTTGAGCTGCTCGACCGCGTTCATAGCGGTATCGATCGGGATCGCGAAGCTGATGCCCTGGTAACCGCCGGACACGCTGAAGATCTGCGAATTGATGCCGACCACCTCGCCGCGCGTGTTGAGCAACGGGCCGCCGGAGTTGCCGCGGTTGATCGCGACATCGGTCTGGATGAAGGGCACGTATTGCTGGCCGCCACCGGTGTTGCGGCCGATCGCGCTGACGATGCCGGCAGTCACCGAATGATCAAGGCCGTAGGGCGAACCAATCGCCACCACCCACTGGCCCGGCTGCACGCCGGAAGAATTGCCCAGGCGCAGCGCCGGCAGGTTGCTGCCTTCGACTTTCAGCAAGGCGACATCCGATTGCGCATCGCTGCCAACGACCTTTGCCTTCAGTTCGCGGCGATCACCGAGCTTGACCGTCACCTCGTCGGCGTTGTCGACGACGTGGTGGTTGGTCAGCACGTAGCCATCGGGGGAGATCAGGAATCCGGTGCCGAGCGAGATGCCGCGCGGCGCCTGCGGCATCTGGCCACGCGGGCCCTGCATGCCCGGCGGCATCGGCATGCCGAAGCGGCGGAAGATCTCGGCCATCGGGTCATCGTTCATGCCACCCGGGCTACGCGAGGCGATGCGCGCCTCCACGCTCACCACGCCCGGACCGACGCGGTCCACCAGGCGGGTGAAATCGGGCAAGCCGGTGACCAGCTCCGGCTGCGGCGCGGCAGCGGGGGCAGGAACGGCGGCTTGCTGGGCATCGGCAGCGGGCAGCATCACCACGCCCGCGGTGGCGAGCGCGGTGAGCGGGACAAGCATCAGCGGTTGCAGGAGTTTCTTCATCGGGAGGGATCTTCGACGTTGGGGGTGTCAGGGGATTCGATGCGATGCCGTGCGCAGCGCTTACTCTTCGCTGGCGGGCTCCGCGCCATTGGGCGCGAACGGGTAGTACGACGCATCGCTGTTGAAGCTGGCATTGAAGGTGCCGTTGTCCGAGCGTGGGATCACCGCACGCGGCCACGCCTTCGCGGCCGGTGCCTGGAAGGGATTGGCAGCGGGCCTGGGTTCCGTTTGCGCAGTACGCGGGGCCGACTCGGCCGGCAGCGTCACGCGCGACGCGGCGGTTTCGATGTCGCGCTCGGCTGCAGGCGCCGGGCTTGCGGATCGTGCGGGCATGGGCGCGGCACGGGCTACGCGCACGGGGCCACGCGCCGCAGCGTTCACGCGCGTGGTCGGAGAGGATGCGGGCAGCGGCGTGGTTTCGGCGGCCACGGTGAGCGGCGCCGCAGTGACGATGCCGCCCGATGCGACCTCCACCTTTGCGGAAGGCGTGGACGATGCGGCTTCATTGGTGGCGAAAGTAGCCGATGCAACCGGGCTCGTGTCCGGACGCAGCGCCAGCACGCTTGCGATCACCAGCGACGCCGCCAGCGCGCCGCCGCCAAACCAGCGCCAGCGCGCGCCACGGGCGACGACCGCCTTAGAAGCCACCTCACTTGCCGATGCATTGCGCACCGGCATGTCGATGCCTCCGTCTTCGATCAACGGCAGCGGCTCGTCGGCGATGCGCGTAGCGATGGCCTCGGCAAACCCGGCGGGCGCCGGCGCCTCGGCCTGGCCACGGAGCACATCACCGACCATTTGCCAGCGCGACAGGCTGTCGGTCAATTCGCCATCGTGCTGCAGGCGGCGCAGCAGGAAACGACGCTGGTCGGCGTCGAGCGCGCCATCGATCAGGGCGGAGAGTTGTTCGCGATGGGTGTCGTTGGGGTTCATGCACGTCCTCTTTCGCGCGATGTGGCCTGTGCGCCCAACAGCGGGCGCAATTCGCGGTCGATCGCCTCGCGGGCACGGAAGATGCGCGAGCGCACCGTGCCGATCGGGCAACGCAGTTGCTCGGCGATCTGCTCGTATGACAGGCCCTCCACCTCGCGCAGGGTGATGGCCAGTCGCAATTCCTTCGGCAGCGCGTTCACCGTCTGCATCACCGCCTGCTCCACCTCGTGGCGCAGCAGCTCGCGCTCGGGCGTGTCGGTGTCGCGCATCTGCAGCGCGCCGGCATATTGCTCGGCATCGATCGCGTCGATGTCGGCGGTGGGCGGGCGTCGCTTCATCGCGACCAGGTGATTCTTGGCGGTATTGACCGCGATCCGGTGCAGCCAGGTGTAGAACTGGGCGTCACCGCGGAAGCCGCCGATCGCGCGGTAGGCGCGAATGAACGCATCCTGGGCGACATCCTGCGCCTCCGACCAGTCACCGACGTAGCGCGCGACCAGCGCGACGATCCGATGCTGGTAGCGGCGCACCAGCAAGTCGAATGCCGCCGTTTCGCCGTCCTGCACGCGACGCACCAGCTCGTGGTCGAGCACGTCGATCGGGGCATGGCTGTCGTCGATGTCGTTGCCGGCTGTCAAAGCCGCAGCTCCAGAATGCATGGCGCCGTCTCGGATGATTGCCGGTTCTGACCGGGACGATGCGCGAAAGTTCCCGATGCGACATCCGACAGCGCAGGGAATACCCCATCATGCGGCGATTTGACGCGATATCAACGCCAGTTGGATGATAACGGGCTTCCATACCGCCTCGGATGTGCCCCATGATCGCTGCGCTCGACGGCCTCAAGCCGCGCCACTGGCAAACCCGCATGCGCGACGATGGCGTGCTGGTCCTCGCGTTCGATCGCGCCGATGCGAGCGTGAATGCATTCTCGCAGGATGCACTGATCGAGCTGGACACGCTGCTCGAACGCATCGCGCTGGAGCCGCCGAAGGGTGTGGTGATCGCCTCGGCCAAGAAGTCCGGCTTCATCGCCGGCGCGGACTTGAAGGAGTTCGCCGAGTTCGACGTGAAAGGCACGGTGAACGACGCGATCCGCCGTGGCCAGACCGTGTTCCAGAAGCTCAATCGCCTGCCTTGCCCGACTGCCGCCGCGATCCACGGCTTCTGCATGGGCGGCGGCACCGAGATCTCGCTGGCGTGTCGCTACCGCGCCGCATCGACCGATCCTTCCACCCGGATCGGCTTGCCGGAAGTGAAGCTGGGCATCTTCCCGGGCTGGGGTGGCAGCGTGCGCTTGCCGCGTTTGATCGGCGCCCCCGCCGCGTTCGACCTGATGTTGACCGGCCGCAGCGTCTCGGCCAGCGCGGCGAAGGCGATGGGCCTGGTCGACAAGACCGCCGAGCCCGCCACGCTGGAAGACACCGCCGCACAACTCGCCCTGCGCGGGATCAAGCGCCCGCTCAAGCAGCGCTTGCTGGCCTGGACCACCAACACCTGGCCAGCGCGCCAGTTGCTGGCACCCATGCTGATCAAGCAGGTTGCACGCAAGGCGCCGAAGGCCCACTACCCCGCGCCCTACGCCTTGATCGACAGCTGGAAGAACGCGAAAGGCGGCATCCAGGCGCAGCTCGATGCGGAGCGTCGCGGCGTGGTCAAGATGGCTTCCACCCCGACCGCACGCAACCTGATCCGGGTGTTCTTCCTGCAGGAGCGGATGAAGTCGCTCGGCAGCGGCGAGAGCGGCATCCGGAAGGTGCACGTGATCGGGGCCGGCGTGATGGGCGGCGACATCGCCGCATGGAGCGCCTACAAGGGTTTCGAGGTCACGCTGCAGGACCGCGAGCAGAAGTTCATCGATGGCGCCTTGGCGCGCGCCAATGAGCTGTTCGCCAAGAAGGTGAAGGACGAGGCCAAGCGTCCTGCCGTTGCCGCGCGCCTCAAGAGCGACCTCGATGGCGATGGTGTGCCCGATGCCGATCTCGTCATCGAGGCCATCATCGAAAAGCCCGAGGCCAAACGCGAGCTGTATGCCTCAGTCGAGCCGCGCATGAAGGCCGATGCGCTGCTCACCACCAACACCTCGTCGATCCCGCTCGTCGAGTTGCGCGAGCACATCCGGCGCCCGGCCCAGTTCGCCGGCTTGCACTATTTCAACCCGGTCGCACTGATGCCGCTGGTCGAGATCATCCACCACGACGAGATGGCGCCGGAAACGCAGGCCCGCCTGGCCGCGTTCTGCAAGAAGCTGGACAAGCTGCCGGTGCCGGTCGCGGGCACCCCGGGCTTCCTGGTCAATCGCGTGCTGTTCCCGTACATGCTGGAGGCGATGACCGCCTATGCCGAAGGCATCCCCGGCCCGGTCCTGGACAAGGCCGCAGTGAAGTTCGGCATGCCGATGGGACCGATCGAACTGATCGACACCGTGGGGCTGGATGTCGCTGCCGGCGTCGGCGCGGAACTCGCCCCGTTCCTCGGCCTGCAGATTCCCGCCGCGCTCGCCGCGCCGCCGGAAGCCGGCAAGCGCGGCAAGCGCGGCAAGAAGGATGGCCAGGGCCTGTACAAATGGGAGAACGGCAAGCCGGTCAAGCCCGAGGTCCCGGGCGATTACAAGGCGCCCGAAGACCTGCAGGATCGCCTGATCCTGCCGATGATCAACGAGGCCGTGGCCTGCCTGCATGACGGCGTGGTCAGCGATGCGGACCTGCTCGATGGCGGCGTGATCTTCGGCACCGGCTTCGCGCCGTTCCGTGGCGGCCCGATCCAGTACGTACGCGAGACCGGCGTCGATGCCGTGCTCGGCCGCCTGATGGCGCTGCAGGCCAAGCATGGCGACCGCTTCGCGCCGCGCCCGGGTTGGGACAATCCGGCGCTGCAGCCTGCCACCCACTGACATTAAGGGAGCATCAAAGCGGCGATCCTTGAATACCCAGGCGTATGTAGCCTGTCTGCGTTGGCCCTGATCACTGGCGCAGCAAGCGTGACCCGCGTCTCATTTATTGGCACGGTCCGTGCTTATATCCGCGGAACATCACTTACATGGAGTTCCGTCGATGGTTGCCGATGTCACCCCCCTGACTTTCCCCGCCCAGGACAAGCCGCGCATCGCGAAGGCACGGGTCGGCATCGTGATCGATGCCTCTTGTGACGTCCCCGACGAATTCCTCAATGACCCCGATGTCGCGGTGATCCCGATCCCGATCCGCATCGGCGCCCACACCTACGTGGACCAGCACGATCCGGTGGCCACCCGCCGCTACATGCGCGAGAACGCCAATGGCGAAGGTGCGACGGGCCAGTCGGTGCCACTGGATGCCGAAGCGATGAAGGCGCTCTTCGTCGAGCGTTTTTCGCTGGACTACGATTCCGTCTACTGCCTGACCATCACCCAGAGCCGCAGCCCGATCTACGACGCGGCAAGCCAGGGCAGCATCCAGGCCCTCAGCACCATCCGTGCGCAGCGCCAGGCGGCGGATATCTCACGGCCCTTCCAGTTCCGCGTCATCGACACCAAGCAGATGTTCGCCGGTTCCGGCATCGCCCCGCTGGCATTGCACGACATGCTGAAGTCCGGCATGGATACGCGCGAGATCCGCGATGCGCTCTACCGGGTCATCGACAGCAGCTATGCCTATGCCGTCCCGGATGACCTGGGTTATGCCCGTGCGCGATCCAGGCTGCGCGGGGACAAGAGCATCGGCATGGTCAGTGCATTGCTGGGTGGCGCACTCGACATCAAGCCGGTGATCCAGGTCGCGCAGGGCAACACCGCAGCCGTCGGCAAGTTCCGTGGCCGCAAGGAAGCCTGGGGCAACCTGTTCGGGCTGGTGGCGAAGCAAGTCAGCCGCGGCCTCAACGTGCCGCACGTGGTCGTGTCCTATGCCGGGCCGCTGGCAGAGGTGAAGGACAACCTCGACTTCTCCCGCTTGCAGCATGCATGCGAGAACGAAGGCATCCAGTTGCACCTCGTGCAGATGAGCATCACCGGGATGATGAATTTCGGCCCGGGCGGCTTGGTGATCGGCTTCTCCGGCCCCGAGCACCGTCCGCAGTTCTGAGCGAACGTGGAACCCGGCCTTACATCGTGTAGGTCGGTTTCTCGCTTTCCAGGCGGCCGGCCAGCAACGATTCGATCTTCGCCTTCAACTGGTAGCCCTCCGGGGTGTCGTCGAACTGCACGCCGACGCCCGCGGGCCGGTTGCCCTGCGCGCCGACCGGGGTGAACCAGCACACCCGGCCCGAGACCGGCAGTTTCTCCGACGAGCCGGGCAAGGTGACCATCATGAAGACCGGCTGGCCCAGCGGCAGGCGATTGGGCGTCTGCGCGAACAACCCGCCGCCCTTGATGAAGGGCATGTAGGCGCTGTAGAGCGCGCCTTCGTCGGGCAGGCTGACGTTGAGAATGCTCTGGCGGGTGCCGCCGGGAGGGGGTGTCATCGGGAATTCCTGCGCGGGATTGGGACGAGGATACCTGCTGCGCTCAATCCAGACAGCCCTCCGCCTGCATCGTGCGCCAGACCACCTCCCGGCCCGCGGGTTGATCCAGACCAAACGGCACCCGGTCGATGGCCGCGTTCAGTCGCATGCCTTCCCATTGCCGCAACAAGACCCCACACGTCTTGGCCTGCGCGATCGATGCCAGCCCGCGAGCCTCGCGCAGACGAATCTTGAGCCGCGTGATGGCCGGAGGAAACGGCTGGGCGCGGCGCAATTGCAGCGGATCGGCAGGAAACATCGGGCCCTGGCTGCCTGGCTTGCCTGCATCGACCGGCCTTTGCGCGGAATGCCAGTCGTCATCGGCCTGCACGTTCTCGGCCGGCGATGGCGCGATGTCGAGCAGGCGGGTCGATGTCGCGGGCGACCGTTTCGATGGCAGCGCCCTGGCGCCCGAATCACGTGGCCGTGGGTGCAGCGGTACGTCCCGAGGCGGCGATGCGATCGGCTGCAGCCAGACGATGGGCGTGCGCGGCAATGCGACATCCTCACTTCCGCGCGAAGCGCGTTGATAGACCAGTGCCAACCCGCCCCAGACCAGCCCGTTGATGGCAAGCGAAACCAGCAGCGCCGGCCATGACAGCCTGCCGCCATCCTGCGACATCTTCCTTCCCGATGCGTGGCCTGTCGTCGTTTGCATGCGCGCTTCCCTGCGGCGATGCGGATGTGACAAGGCGGACGACGCGAAGTTCCGCGCCGGATGTTTCAGCTGCGTGGGCGCGGCCAGGCCAGCAGCAGGTCGAGGATCGCCAGCTCCGCGCGAACCGTGGTGCGCAGCAGCTCGCGTGTGCGATTGGCCTGGTCGAACCATGCAGCCAAGAGGCGAATGTCGTGGCCATCGGCCACACGCGCGCGTTCGGCAGCGATGTCGGCGGCAAAGCGCAGGCGCAATGCCACGTCTTCATCGCCGGCCCAGCGCTGGGCGATGCCCGCGGCGCCCGAATCGTCCCGCGTCAGCCGGTCAAGATCGGTGACGACCTCGGCGCGCAAGGCCAGCGCGCCCTGCTCCAGCCATTCGTGGGCCAGGCCCGGATGGCCACGCGCGATGGCGAGCGCTTCGTCGGCCTGCGCCGCCTTGTGTCCCTGCGCAACCAGCCACGCACGCGCCTCGTCCCGTGGTGGCAGGCGGAACTCCAGCACCTGCACGCGGCTACGAATGGTGGCGGGCAGACGCGCGGGCTGCGCGCTCACCAGCCACAGAAAACGCCCCGGCTGTGGCTCTTCCAGCGTCTTCAGCAGCGCGTTGCAGGCGGCGTGGTTGATCGCGTCGGCAGGCTCGATGATCGCGACCTGGTTCTCGCCGTACTGCGGGGTCAGCGCCAGCTTGCCGCTCATCGTGCGAATCTGCTCGATGACGATTTCGCTGCGCATCTTGTGGGTCTTGTCATTGACGGCATAGCTGATGAAGCGCGCGTCCGGATGCGCCGGATGGCCATCGGGATGCGCCAGCGTGCCATCGGGCCGCGTCTCGACCGGATCCATCTGGTTCCGCGATGAATACAGCTGGCAGCTGCGGCATCGACCGCAGGCTTCCTCGCCCGGTGCGTGCCCCATGCACAACGCACGCATCGCCAGTTTTTCCGCGACGGCGCGTTTGCCGAGGCGCTGTGGCCCGGCGAACAACAGGCCATGCGGCAGGCGTCCTGCATCCAACGCGGCCGCGGCCTTGTCGTACACGCGTTGCTGCCACGGGGCGAGCACTTCGCTCATGCGCGATATGCCTCGAGCGCGGACAGCGCTGCCGCAGCCACGACATCCATCGGCTGGGCGGCATCGATGACGCGGAAACGCCGTGGATCGGCCTCGGCGCGATGGAGGAAGCCTGCACGCACGCGCTGGAAGAATTCATCGCGTTCGCGTTCGATGCGATCCGGAGCGCCGCCGCGCGAGTGCATGCGCGCACGCCCTGCCGCGACATCGATATCCAGCAGGAAGGTCAGCGCCGGGACGATGCCGACGCAATCGCGCTCCAGCGTGGCGATGAACGCCGCATCCACGCCACGCCCGGCGCCCTGGTAGGCGTAGCTCGAATCGGTGAAGCGGTCGCACAGCACCCACGCACCGGATTCAAGCGAAGGCACGATGGTTTCGCGCACATGCTGGGCACGCGCGGCGAACATCAGCAGGGTCTCGGTTTCCGGCGTGGCGGGTTCATGCGCGGGGTCCAGCAGCAGGTCGCGGATCATCTCCGCCAGCGGCGTGCCGCCCGGTTCGCGAGTGCTGACCACGCGCTCGCCTTGCGCTTCCAGCACGCTGCGCAGGGCATTGATGACCGTGCTCTTGCCGGCGCCCTCGCCGCCTTCGATGCTGACGAAGCGCGGATACGTCTGCAGCGGCTTCATCGTGCGGGCGACGTTGCAGAAGGCAATGGCTGCTCGGCCGGCAGCGCGGGCGCCGCGCCCTCGGCCGGCTCGGCATCGGACACGCTTTCGACCGCGCCATCGCGCGACACGGTCACGGTGCCGCGCATGGGCTCGTCGGCGCGGCGTGCATCGGCACGACGATTCGCAAGATAAGCCGCCACGTTGCGCTGGTGTTCGGGATAGGTGGAAGCAAAGCGGCTGCGGCCGCTGCCATCGCCCATCGCCACGAAGAAGATCGCATCACCCGGCGCCGGATGCGCCGCTGCCTGCAGCGAGGCAAGGCCGGGCATCGCGATCGGGGTCGGCGGCAGGCCGGCGCGCGTGCGCGTGTTGTACGGGCCGTCGGTGCGCAGGTGCGCCCAGGTGATGTTGCCTTGGTAGGCATCGCCCAGCCCGTAGATGATGGTCGGGTCGGTTTCCAGGCGCATGCCGAGCTTCAGGCGACGATCAAACACGCCGGCGATCTGCGCGCGTTCCTCGGCGAGCCCGGTCTCCTTCTCGATGATCGAGGCCATGGTCAGCAACTCGTACTGCGTCTTGAACGGCGTTTCCGGGTCGCGGCCCTGCCAGGTCTCGTCCAGCGCCTTTTCCATCGCCGCGTAGGCGCGCTTCAGCACGCCCAGGTCGCTTTCGCTGCGGTTGTACTGGTAGGTCTCGGGCAGGAAGCGCCCTTCAGGATGCTGATCCGGGTGGCCCAGCGCCTTCATCAGCGCCTCGTTGCTCATACCGGCGGTTTCCTGCTTGAGGTTGGATGCGCGGGCGAGCGCACGGCGCAGGTCGCGGATGTTCCAGCCTTCCACCAGCGTGAAGCGATAACTCACCACCTTGCCGTCGCGCATGTCGATCAACAGCCGGCGCGGGGTGATGCCCTCCGGCAGCGCGTACTCGCCGATCTGGATCCTGCCGGCGGCGCCGGTCAATTTCGCCAATGCCTGCCATTCGACGTCATGGCCGGACTCGATACCCACCGCGCGGATCTTGCCGAGCACCGTCTTGAACGAATCGCCCCGCGCGACCACCAGCGAGGCATCCGGCGCAAGGCCCTGGATCGGCGCATCGGCAAAGTGCTTGCCGCGCTGCCAGACCACGCCGAGCGCCAGCACGACGCAGACGAGGAACAGGAACGCGGTGGTCAGGGCGCTGCGGCAACCTGTTTTTTTCACGATGCCTCCATGGATGCGTCGAATCCCGGATGCGCCTGCGCCAACGCCGATTGCAGCGCGCGAATCTCCGGACGGACCTGTGACCAGACGCGAGCGTCCAACCGTCGGACTGGCAGGATACCGCGCACCGCGTTGCACAGGAAAACCGCATCGGCGCCGTCGATGTCGTCAGGTGCAAGCGACGTGACCTGCGCATCGGCATGCGCCAGCAGCCAGCCGCGCATCACGCCCGCCACGCCGCAGGCATCCAGCGCCGGGGTTTGCCATCGTCCGTCGATCAAGGCGAAGAGATTGGCGGATGTCGCGGCGATCACGTTGCCCGCGGCGTCGCGCATCAAACCTTCGTTGGCCTGCACGGCGCGCACTTCGGTCGCGGCGAGAACCTGCTCAAGTCGGTTGCCGTGCTTGAGTCCGACAAGACGCGGTTGCGAGGCCAATGTCGTCTCGCACCAGATCACTGCAAGAGCATCGGCATGTGGCGGCAACGAGTGGACCGACAGCATCCAGAACGGTGGTGCGTCCATGTCCGGCGCATAACCGCGTACGCCACCCCCACGCGTGAGCTGCAGCTTGAGCACGCCATCCGCGCCATCCAGCAATTCCCGTGCCGCCGCGTGCATGTGCGCAACATCGGGCAACGGCATCGCCAAGCGTTCGGCGCCATGCCGCAACCTTGCCATGTGCGCCGTCCACCACGGCAGCGTGCCGCGATGTGCGCGCATCGTCTCGAACAAGGATTCGCCATACGCCAGGCCGCGATCATCCGGCGCGACGGCCGTCACGGGTTCACTGCCCAGGAACATCCGCACCGTCATCCCGCCACCCCGAGCGCGCGCAACATGCCGCGCGCCTTGGCGCGAGTCTCGGCCAGTTCCTTGTCCGGATCGGAATCGATCACGATGCCGGCGCCGGTACGGAAGCGCAGCATGTCGTCCTCGACCTCCGCGCTGCGGATGAGGATGTTGAGATCAAGATCGCCATCGCGGTTCAGCCAGCCCATCGCCCCGGTATAGGCGCTGCGACCCAGGTTCTCCAGCTCCGCGATGAGCTCCATGCAGCGCACTTTCGGCGCGCCAGTGATGGTGCCGCCGGGGAACGTCGCGCGGATCACGTCGACCGGGCTTGCATCGTCGCGCAACACGCCACGCACGTTGCTGACGATGTGATGCACGTGCGCGTAGCTCTCCACCGTCATCAACTCGTCCACCTCCACGCTACCGCCGACGCAGACCCGGCCCAGGTCGTTGCGCTCCAAGTCGACCAGCATCACGTGCTCGGCGCGCTCCTTGGGATGGCCGATCAGCTCGCGCACGCGCCCGGCATCGTCATCACCCGCCATGCGCGGCCTGGTACCGGCAATGGGACGGGTTTCGGCGACATCGCCGCGGATCGACACCAGGCGCTCGGGCGATGCGCTGACCACGGCCCAGTCCTCAAACGCGAACACGCCTGCGAAAGGCGCGGGATTGGCCTGCGTCAGTTGCCGATGCAGCATCGCGGGATCAAGCGGCGCGTCGAAACGCGCCTGCCAGGCACGCGACAGGTTCACCTGGAACACGTCGCCGGCGGCGAGGTAGTCAAGCACGCGCCGCACGCCGTCGGTGAAACGTGCCGGCGCGTCTTCCTCCATCGATGTGGGTGGCTGCCATTCCGGCAAATCCTGCAATGCCGCGACCGCAGCGATATCGGCCAGCACCGCATCGCGCAACTCTTCCGCACCCGCTTCCGACATCAGCAGCACGTCGCCAGTCGCGTGGTCATGCAGCACCGCCACCGGGCAGCGCAGGGCCGCCGCCATCGGCAGACGTCCTGCGGCGCGTGGCAGATCCAGGATCGGCTCGACTTCCTGCACCAACTCATAGCCAAGATGGAGCGCCCAGCCACCGCGAAACGGCAGCGCATCGACCGCCCTGTTCGCATCACGATGCGGCAGGCGATGCGCCTGCCAAACCTGTTCGAGGTGATCGAGGAATCCGCCTGCCAGCGTTTTGCCGGACAGATCGCGCAACGGGCCGTCGGCTTCGCGCACGAAGCCCTCGCCATTGGTCGCGAGCAGCAAGTCCCAGCGCGCGTGCTTGCGCGCGGATGCGTCGAGCGCGGCGGCGGACGACACCGCCAGCAACGGGTAACGTGCAGGCGCCACGCGTCGCAGCGCCGCAAGGTCGAGCGGCGTGGCGATGGATTCGATCAACATGGGGCTTGGCGCCGGGCTGGCCGGCGCTCGTGCTCAGACGCGACGGAACACCAGCGTGCCGTTGGTGCCGCCGAAGCCGAAGGAGTTCGACATCACGACATGCACCTGCACGTCGCGCGCGGTATGTGGCACGTAGTCCAAATCGCAGCCTTCGGATGGATGGTCGAGGTTGATCGTCGGCGGAATCACCCCTTCCTTCAGCGCCATCGCGGAGAACACGGCTTCCACGCCACCCGCCGCGCCGAGCAAATGCCCGGTCATCGACTTGGTCGAGCTGACCATCACTGACTTCGCGGCCTCGCCGAGCGCGGCCTTGACCGCCATCGTCTCGGCCAGGTCGCCCGCAGGCGTGGACGTGCCGTGCGCGTTGATGTAACCGATGTCGCCGGCATTGAGGCCGGCATCGCGCATCGCGTTGACCATGCAGCGCGCGGCGCCTTCGCCGCTCTCGCTCGGCGCGGTCATGTGGTAGGCGTCGCCGCTCATGCCGAAACCGATGATTTCCGCATAGATGCGCGCGCCACGCGCCTTCGCATGTTCGTATTCCTCGATCACCAGCACGCCGGCGCCATCGCCCATCACGAAGCCGTCGCGGCCTTCGTCCCACGGGCGCGAGGCGCGCGTCGGATCGTCGTTGCGGGTGGAGAGCGCCTTCATCGCGCAGAAACCGCCGACCGCGGTCGGCGTGGTGGCGTATTCGGCGCCGCCGCAGACCATCACGTCCGCTTCGCCGTACTGGATCATCCGGTAGGCCAGGCCGATGTTGTGGGTGGCCGTGGTGCACGCGGTGACCGCGGCGATGTTCGGGCCCTTGGCGCCGGTCATGATCGACAACTGGCCGGAGACCATGTTGATGATCGTGCTGGGCACGTAGAAGGGCGAGATCTTGCGCACGCCGCCGTTGGCGTATTTCAGCGTAGTGTCTTCGATGCCGGACAGGCCACCGATGCCCGCGCCGACCGCGATGCCGATGCGCTCGGCGTCGTCGCCTGCGATTTCCAGCCCGGCGTCCTTGATCGCCATCAGCCCCGCGGCGACGCCGTAGTGCACGAACGGGTCCATCTTCTTGATGTCCTTCGGACTGATGAACGTGGCCGGATCGAAATCCTTCACCTCGCCGGCGATGCGGGTTGGAAAGGTGCTGGCATCGAAATGGGTGATCGGGCCGATGCCCGAACGCCCGGCCTTGATGCCGGCCCAGGTGGATTCAAGGTCGTTGCCGAGCGGCGAAAGGATGCCGAGGCCGGTGATGACGACGCGACGTTTGGACATGCGGGCTCCGGTAATGCGTGTGTTGCGTGGTTCGATGTCGCGGCTTCAAACATGCACAAGGCCGCTCAAGGCGGCCCTGCGCGTCAAGCCTGCGAACGCAGGATCAAGCCTTGACGTGAGCCTTCACGTAATCGATGGCCTGCTGCACGTTGGTGATCTTCTCGGCATCTTCGTCCGGGATCTCGCACTCGAACTCTTCTTCCAGTGCCATGACCAGCTCGACGGTATCAAGCGAATCGGCGCCCAGATCGTCAACGAACGACGCGCTGTTGGTGACGTCGTCTTCCTTCACGCCCAGTTGCTCAACCACGATCTTCTTGACGCGCTCTTCGATATTGCTCATGTGTGACCCCTCCGGGGGATTGTTCGGATGAAAGCTGGTGGTAAGTGTACGGGAAACCATGGATGCCACGCGACGCCGGCGAATGGT
>JACSSF010000117.1 GCA_014879375.1 Lysobacteraceae bacterium | reverse complement strand
GTCCTTGATCAGCGCCTGCTTGAGCGATGCCTCGCCGTTCACCACGTTGACGAAGTCGTACACCACGCGGCGTTCGCAGCCCATGATCAGGTCCAGGTTGCGCAGGCCGACGTCGAAATCGATCACCGCGACCTTCTTGCCGCGACGTGCCAGGCCGGTGGCGATGCTGGCGCTGGTGGTGGTCTTGCCGACCCCGCCTTTGCCGGAAGTGACGACGATGATTTCAGTCAAGGGTGTTCTCCTTACGTGGGTTCTGGCGCGTCAATCGAGCGCGGCGATGTCCAGCTTGCCTTTTTCCAGGCGAATCTGCACGGCGCGGCCCTTCAATTCACGGGGAAAATCGTCGGCGACCATGTAGGTGCCGGCGATGGCAACGAGTTCGGCGTGGAATTCGCGGCAGAAGATGCGCGCGGCCTCCATGCCCTGGGCGCCGGCCAGCGCGCGGCCACGCAGGGCGCCGTAGATGTGGATGGAGCCATCGGCGATCACTTCCGCGCCGGCACCAACGGTGCCGACCACGGTCAGGTCGCGTTGCTCCGCGTAGAGCTGCTGGCCCGAACGCACCGAGGCAACCTGCATCAGGCCGGGCTCGACCGCGCCACTTGCCGCCGGAGCCGCGCGGGGCTTGTCAGGCTTGGCTGCGGGTTTGGCCGATGCAGGCGGCGGCGCGGCATCGACTGCTGCCCCGTCCGCGCGCTCGTACTGGGCGCGGAACTTGGCGAGCAACGGCAGGCCGAGTTCGACGGCCAGCGCATCGTTTTCGCTGCTGCCGTAGGCCAGACCGACAGGCAACGCACCCGCGCCGCGCAGCGCCTCGACCAGCTCGCGGGCTTGACTGGCGCTCGGCAATGAGGACAGGCCACCGAAATCCAGGATCACAGCGGCGCGGTCGAACATCTTCGGTGCGCGGGTGACCCGCTGGCGCATTTCTTCTGCCAGGGCCGGGATGTCGAGGGTGCGGATCTTCAGGTTGGCGATGCCGACCTGGCCGATCTTCAGCTCGCCGGCGGGTTCGTAGTTCGGTAGGCTCACGGATGGGTTCCGGTCGGTCGCTGCTCGGCCGGCAAGGCGCGCGGGCGTGCCAGCCAGGGCACGTCCGGCAATTGCTCGCCGTAGGTGGCGCGGATCCATTCGTAGCTGCACATCGGCTTGATCAACATGCAGGCGCGGGTGCCGTCGGCTTGCTGGTTCTGGCCGATCTCGTGGAAGCCGAAGCTGCCGTGGAAGAGCAGGGCGGGATCGCTGCCTTCCTGCAGGAACACTTCGCAGGCGAGCTCCGGATAGCGCGCCTCGGCATACCCCTGCACGTCGGCGTATAGCGCGCGGCCGACACCGCCGCCGCGGCGGCGGCTGGCGACCACGATGCGGTCGATGTAGAGGAAGTCGGAATGACGCTCACGGAACCAGTGGAAGTTCGCGCTGTCGTGCCCGGCATCGGAGCCGAAGGCCATCAGCACACCGGCCAGGTTGCCGTCGTGCTCGGCGACCCGGAAGTATTCGGCGGTGTCGAAGAAGCGGCGCAGGCGAACGGCGTCGATGGGCAGGATGCCGGGGCCGGCGGCGTTGTTGAGGGCAAGGACGGAATCCAGCTCGTGCTCGCGCACGTCGCGGACGACAATCGACATTCCTGACTCCGTTCGGGTGGATCGCCGTCTTCGGCGGCTTCTTGCGGCGCATTATCGCACGGTCGGCCGGACAAGGCATGACTTCCGGGCGAGGTGGCCGCGATCAGCATGCGACTAAGATGCCGCATGTTCAGCAGCATCTCCCATACCCGCTTGCTGCGCTACGCCGGCCTGTTCACCTGGGCCATGGTGGGCGCGCCGCTGCTGTACACGACCTTCGTGCTGAGCCGCGGCGAGGAGGGATCGACCGTCCCGACCATCGGCCCTTGGGGCTGGCTGGCCTACCTCGCGTTCGGCGCGCTGTACTTCGGCCTGACCTTGCGGATGGGGCGCCCGCATCGTCGGGGCGCGCTCGATTACATCCTGATGATGCTGCTGCTGGCGTGCTCGGTGGCGGTCAGCCATTTCAGCGGCAGCGGCCTGGGCGGCATCCTGATGGTGGTCGCGGCGACCGTGTTGCCGTGGACCTTGCCGATCCCGTGGGGCATCGCGCTGCTTGCGATCAGCCAGGCGGCCATCGCGCCGCTTTACGTGTGGTGGCAGGGCTTCGATTGGCCATCGGCAATCCTGCAATCAATGATTTACGTGGGCTTCTGCGCTTTCAGCTTCATCACCGGGCTGGTCGCGCGGCAGCAGACCGAGGCGCGCGAGGAACAGCGCCGCCTGAACGCGGAACTGCGGGCGACCCGCGCGCTGCTGGCCGAAAGCGTGCGGGTGAACGAGCGCACCCGCATCTCGCGTGAGCTGCATGACCTGCTGGGCCATCACCTGACCGCGCTCAGCCTGAACCTGGAAGTCGCCGGCCACCTGACCGAAGGCAAGGCCGCCGGCCACGTGCGCCAGGCGCATACCCTCGCCAAACTGCTGTTGACCGACGTCCGCGAGGCGGTCAGCACGATGCGCGAGGATGCCGCGGCCCTGCACGTCGCCAGCGCGCTGAAGCCGCTGGCCGAGAACGTGCCGAACATGGTGATCGAGATGAGCGTGCCGGAGGACCTCGTCGTCACCGATCCCGAGCGCGCCCACGTGCTGCTGCGCTCGGTGCAGGAAATCATCACCAATGCCGTGCGGCATTCGGGCGCCTCGCGGTTGGACATCCGCCTGTGGCGCGACCATGGCGTGCTGATCCTGCATGCGCGCGATGACGGGCGCGGCGCGGAATCGATGGCGCCGGGCAACGGCTTGCGTGGCCTGTCCGAGCGTTTGCGGCAGTATCAGGGCAGCGTGGTGGTGGACACGGCGCCGGGCGACGGGTTCGCATTGCAGATGCGCCTGCCCCTCGGCGATGGCATCTCGCAGCCGCAAACGCTGCAGAACATGAACATGGGAGCGACGACATGATCCGGGTATTCCTGGTGGACGACCAGACGCTGGTGCGGCAGGGCGTACGCTCGCTGCTGGCCCTGTCCGACGACATCGAGGTGGTGGCCGAGGCCGCCGATGGCCGCGAGGCGGTCGAGCGCATCCCCGAGGTGGCCCCGGACGTGGTCCTGATGGACATGCGCATGCCGGTGATGTCCGGACTGGAAGCCTTGCAGGCGCTCTCGCGGACCAACCAGCTGCCGCCGACCATCATCCTCACCACTTTCGACGACGACCAGCTGGTGCTGGCGGGCCTGAAGGCCGGCGCACGCGGCTACCTGCTGAAGGATGTCTCGCTGGAGCAACTGGTCGGCGCCATCCAGACCGTTGCCGGCGGCGGCTCGCTGGTGCAGCCGGCAGTGACCCAGCGCCTGCTCTCGGGGCTGGAGCACATGCAGAACGCCTTCGTCAGCCTGGATCGCCCCGATCCGCTGACCGACCGCGAGACCGAGATCCTGCGCCTGATGGCGGGCGGCTTCTCCAACAAGGAGATCGCCAATTCGCTGGGCGTGGCCGAGGGCACCATCAAGAACCACGTGTCCAGCATCCTGTCGAAACTGGGCGTCAGGGATCGCACCCGGGCGGTGCTGAAGGCGTTCGAGCTGCAACTGGTCTGACCGGCAGGATGGCCGGCCCGGCGCGGCAGCGCCGGGCGTGGGGTTTCCGGGGCGCATCGGGCCATTCATTTGTGCGGCGCGTGGCAGGAAATTCGCCCGGGGCATCTCGCGTCGCGCACCCGGTCTTTGTTAGGATGTCGAATCCGCGACCCCGCGACGGCTACGGCCGCCTTGGAGAACTTCCGAATGACCCGTTTGATCGAGCTCTTGATTTCTTTGGCGATCGTCGCCGCGCTGTTCCTGATCGTCGGCCTGGTGCTGCCTTCGCACCGCCACGTGTCGGAGAAAGTCGAAACCAACCGCAAGCAGACCATCGTGTTCGACGTGGTGAACGGCTTCGGTCGCTTCCGTGACTGGAATGCGCTGGCGGCGCATGACCCGGCCATCCAGATGAAGACCTCCGGCCCGGAAGCCGGCAAGGGCGCCAAGCTGGAATACGTGTCGAAGGAAAAGAGCATCGGCAGCGGCTCCTGGACGATCATCGAGAGCGCGCCCAAGAGCGAGGTCAAGTTCGCCATCGACAACGATGATTTCGGCAAGGACAAGCTCTCCACCATCTTCCTGACCCCGACCGGCCGCAACAACCGCAACGTCGAGATCAAGCAGACCTATGACGTCAGCTACGGCATCAACCTGCTGGGCCGCTACGCCGGCCTGTACGTCAAGAGCTACATGGGCGAGGACATCAAGATCGGCCTGGCCCGCCTGACCAATCTGCTGGCCGGCATCCCCAACCAGGACTACGCCATCGGCAACAGCCGCCTGACCGCACTGCAGGTCGTGCAGGTGCCGGCCGAGCACGTGCTGTTCGTGACCTCGGGCAGCATCAAGCGTGATGACGAGAGCATCCAGGCCTCGATCGCCGCCAACCAGGAATGGATCAAGCGCACCATGGCCGCCAATGGTCTGACCGCCGTCGGTCCGGTCCGCATCATCACCAACGAGCTGGGCCGCGATACCTACAACTTCGACATCGTCCAGGTCGTTCGCAAGGGTGCATCGGCCCCGGCCGACGCCGCCGCCGATGGTGACGCCGCCCCGGTGGCCCCGGCAGCGGTTGACGCCGCCAGCGGCGAGCTGAAGGTCGCCACCCAGGGTCCGGTCAAGTACGCGATGAACCCGGCCCGTCGCGCCGCCCGCGGCGACTTCACCGGCTACTTCGCCGAGCTCGACGCGATGCGCAACGCGGTGCGCGCCTGGTCGGCGGTGCGTGGCTACGAAGTCGTCGATCGCCCGTACGAGGTCTATGTCGGCGGCGTCGGTCCGGCGTTCACCGAGAACGGAAAGTTCCAGATGTACTGGCCGATTAAGAACTGATCCGCCCCGGTTTGCCATGCAACACCCCGAACGCCGCGCATCCCGCGGCGTTCGCGTTTTCAGGAGAGGAGCGATGACCCGGATGATCCACGCAGGCTTGAGCGAGCGACAAATGCACCGGCGTTTCTGGCTGGCCTCGGCGGGTTCGGTCCTGGCCGGCCTGTCGGTGGCGCTGGCCGCCTACGCTGCGCACGCGGGCCTTGGCGACAAGGCACAAGGTTCACTACAGCAAGCGGCCTTTTTTGCCTTCGGTCATGGCCTGGCACTGGCTGCGTTAGCACCGCTCGCGGTGCGTCGTCTGGCATGGCTGGGCCTGCTCTGCATCGCGCTTGGCACGCTGTTGTTCTCGGGCAGCCTGGTGCTGGGCGCGATGTATGGCATCTCGACCGGCGCGGCGCCCTTCGGCGGCATCCTGATGATCCTCGGCTGGCTGCTGCACGCCATCGGCCAATGGCGACGCTGAAGGCCCGCCATCCGCGCGGCTTCGACACCGAGGCCGCGGATGCGCACCTCGCCCGGCGTGACCGCAAGCTGGCTCGTTGGATCGAGCGCATCGGGCCGATCGCGCCGCAGAAACACTGGCGCGGCCGTTTCGATCCCGTCGATGCACTGGCCCGCGCCATCCTCTACCAGCAGCTTTCGGGCAAGGCCGCCGCGACGATCGTCGGCCGGGTGGAAGCGGCGATCGGCAGCCCGCGCCTGCATTGCGACACGTTGGCCCTGGTCGATGATGCCGCGTTGCGCGCCTGCGGCGTGTCCGGCAACAAGACACTGGCCCTGCGTGATCTCGCCCGCCGCGAGGCGGCTGGCGAGATTCCCGCGATGACCCGGCTGCCGTGGCTGGAAGAGCAAGCCATCATCGATGCGCTGGTGCCCATTCGCGGCATCGGCCGCTGGACGGTGGAGATGATGCTGATGTCCCGGTTGGGCCGTCCTGACGTGCTGCCGGTGGACGACCTCGGCATCCGCAAGGGCATCCAGGTGATGGACAAGCTGGAGGCGATGCCGACGCCGCGCGAGGCGCTTGCACGCAGCGCGCGTTGGGCGCCGTATCGCACCCAGGCGAGTTTCTATCTGTGGCGGATCGCGGATTTCGGTGCCGAAGCGAAGACGCCGACCAGGCGGTCGCAGGACTAGGTTGGCGCGACGCCGTTGAAACGCCAATGCCACGGTTCGTACACGATGCCGTGCGGGTTGCCGCGCGGATAGCTCATGCTGAAGCCGTGGTCGCCCGCATGCGTGGACAGCCACGCGAAGGCGGGCGTCGCCTCGAAACTTTCCTCGGCAGGCGGTTCATTCGGCGTGCCGATGTCGAGGGCGAGCCCGGAATGATGTTCGGAAAACCCGGGCGCGGCATTCACCTGCAGGATGTCGTCGACCGCCAGCCCGCGTGCGCGCTTGCGCTCGAAGATGCCGAGTTGGTAGTCATGGCTGCGATAGCCGGAGATCGCCTCCAACACCACGCCATCGGTTTGCGCGGCGGCCTGCATGCGCGTCCAGGCGCGCGCCGCGTCATCGCGCAGCCACAGCGGCCGACGCCAACGGTCGAAGCCGGCGAAGGCGAGCCAGTCGGGTTCGGCGACCAACGGCAGGCCACTGCGCGTGGCGTACGCAGCGGCATCCAGACCCAATGCGGCAAGTCGGGCAGCGAGTGCGTGCATCGGCAGATCGACCGCCGGGTGGCCTGATCGCGCCAGTCGGAAACTGCGACGCTGGCGCCAGCGCAGGGCATCGTCCAGGCCCGGCTCGTGTGGCAGGCGCGTCAGCATCGGGGTGAGCGTGCCGGCGGCGTCCATCGCGCCGAGGTAACGGCCATCGCGCTTGCGACGCAGCGCCCAGCGCGCACGCGCTAGCAGCCGTGCATCGGCGTTGCCGCGTGCGCGCAGCAACCATGCGGGCCAGATCTCGATGTCAGGGCTGTTGAGCAGCAGCAGCGGGCGCGGCGTCATCCCGAAAGGGTAACCGATGCGACTTCGTTCACTGCCGGCGTGCCGGGTGTTGCAAGGCATCCAGCAAGGCCTGCGGCTTCGCAAGGCTCAGCATCAACAGGCGGCCGTCGCGTTCGGGCAGCACCAGCACGCGGCGCTTGTCGGTGACCAGCGCGAACACCTTGGCACCGCCGATCTGGCGGAAATGCCCGGCGTGGTAGCTGGGCATCGAGGTGCCGAAGCTCTTGATGCCGAGGCGATAGTCCGGGCTGGTGTCGAGATCGACGATGCGCGCGTCATCGGCCTTGATCGAAGCGACCGGCACGCGCGCCTGGTTGATCCCGGCGACGATGCGCAGGGTGTCGCCATCGAGCACCACCTTGCGGCGGAACAGCGAGACCAGGATGAGCGCCGGCGCGGCGATGGTGAGCGCCAGCACCAGCCACAGCATCGGGCTGCCTTGCAGCTCTCGCCAGCTGAGCGCGAGCGCGCCGACGCAGGCCAACAACGTGACCGCGAAGATCAGCCACGGCAGACGCATGTCGGGCGGGGTGACGGCGAAGCTGCGCGCGTTGCTCATCGATCGGCCTTGATCCAGACGGCGATGTCGTCGATCAGCGTAGGATCGACGTGGCCCGGCTTCTGGTAGCTCTCCAGCCCGGCGTTGGCCTCGCTCTCGATGGCGAGGTGGTTGAGCGTCGGGTAGTGCTTCATCGTCACGGCCTTGTCGCCACCGAACGCCGCCTGCCATGCCTGCCAGTCGGCATCGACCACCTGGATGTCGTGGCCGCCCTGCAGGATCAACATCGGCTCATCGGCCTTGCGCGCCTCGGCGACCGGGTCGACCGCATCGACACTGCGCCAATAGGCCAGCGGCAGGTCCATCGGCGCGCCGATCGCGGCATCGCCTGCGCCGCGCACGTTGGCGATCTGGGCCTTGAGCTTGTCCAGATGCGCGATGCCGACCGGCGTGTCCTGGATGCCCTGCATGCCGAGCAGGCGCACGTTTTGCTCCATCAGGATGTCGAGCAGGTTGCGTGCGGGCGCGGCCAGCAGCACGAGGCCGGCGGTGTTGCCGTCCTTCATCGCGATGCGCGGCGCCATCATCCCGCCCTGGCTGTGGCCGAGCACGAACACGCGCTTGGGATCGATGCCG
>JACSSF010000078.1 GCA_014879375.1 Lysobacteraceae bacterium | reverse complement strand
GCAGCAGCCGCCTGATCGGCGCAGAGCGACAGCCTACCTCTGACTGCCGCCAATCTTTGCAACAGAGCCGCGGTGTGTTCCGACAGCGACGTCGGCAAGAAGAAGGGCCGCAAGGAGGACGACGCCGTCCAGACCCTCGCCCACGAACTGCGCTACCCGGCCACCACCGACGCCCGCGCCCTGGCCAAGGGCGTCGCCGCGCGCACCGACGACGCGCACATGACCGTGGTGTTCAGCACCTACCACTCCATCGAAGTCATCCGCGACGCCCAGCAGCAGGGGCTGGCCGATTTTGACCTGATCGTCTGCGACGAGGCCCACCGCACCACCGGCGCCACCTTCGAAGGCGACGACGAATCCGCCTTCGTCCGCGTTCACGACGCCACGTACATCCGCGCGGCCAAGCGCCTGTACATGACCGCCACCCCGCGCATCTACGGCAACGAGGCCAAGGCCGTCGCCGAGCGCGACAACGTGGCCTTGTACTCGATGGACAACGAGGCCTGGTACGGCAAACAGCTGTTCGTCATCACCTTCTCGGAAGCCGTCAAACGCGGCCTGCTGGTCGACTACAAGGTCATCGTGCTGGCAGTCGAGGAAAGCCACATCAATCGCCGCCTCCAGACTCTGCTGAAGGACGAGAACAACAGCTTGCGCGTGGATGATGCCGCCAAGATCGTCGGCTGCTGGAAGGCGCTGGCCAAGCTCGGCATCCACGAGGGTGCCGGCGAAAGCGCAGAACCGATGAAGCGCGCGGTCGCGTTCTGCCAGGTCATCGAGCCCAGCCGGGGTGGCAAGACCCACAAGGTCAGCTCGAAGGAAATCGCCGACATGTTCAAGGCGGTCGTGGACGCCTACCAGGACGCCGAGGACATCGAAGACGCCGCGCGCATGACCTGCGAGGCCAAGCACGTCGACGGCAGCATGAACGCCGGCGAGAAGGAAGCGAAGCTTGACTGGCTCAAGGCACCCACGCCACCGGACACCTGTCGCGTGCTGAGCAACGTGCGCTGCCTTTCCGAAGGCGTGGACGTGCCGGCGCTGGACGCGGTGCTGTTCCTCACTCCGCGCAACTCGCAGGTGGACGTGGTGCAGTCGGTCGGCCGGGTGATGCGCAATGCCCCGGGCAAGCAGCGCGGCTACGTGGTGCTGCCGGTGGTGATCCCTGCCGGCATCGAGCCGCACGAAGCGCTGAACGACAACCGCACCTATGCAGTGGTCTGGCAGGTGCTGCAGGCGTTGCGCAGCCATGACGACCGCTTCGACGCGATGGTCAACAAGCTCGACCTGGTCGGCCCGGACCGCAGCCGGATGGAAGTCGTCGCCGTCGCCGACACGGTGCAGCGCAAGACCGCGCGGCTGCTGGACGGCAATGCCCGCAAGGCGGCCAAAGCCAAGAGCAGGCACAGTATCGGTGAAGCCCAGCCCGGCTACGAAGCCGAAGTGCAAAGCGAATTCGAGTTCGAGATCGGCGAAGTCGAGCGCGCGCTCTACGCCAAAGTGGTCGAGAAGTGCGGCAACCGCCACCATTGGGAAGACTGGGCCAACGACATCGCCCGCATCGCCCAGACCCATATCGACCGTATCAAGGCGCTGCTGGAAGACCCCAGTCAGGCCAAGGCCCGCGAAGCCTTCAGCGCCTTCGCCAACGAACTGCGCGACGACCTCAACGACAAGGTCTCGGACGCCGAGATCATCGAGATGCTGGCCCAGCACCTGATCACCAAGCCGGTGTTCGACGCGCTGTTCGCCGACTACAGCTTCGCCAGCCACAACCCGATGTCCAAGGCGATGCAGGCCGTGCTCGACGTACTCGACGAACTGCACCTGGAGAAGGAAGCCGACACCCTGCAGGCGTTCTACGACAGCGTGAAGCTGCGCGCCGAAGGCATCAACAGCGCCGCCGGCAAGCAGAAGATCGTGGTCGAGCTGTACGACAAGTTTTTCCGCAACGCCTTCCCGAAGATGACCGAGCGCCTGGGTATCGTCTACACCCCGGTGGAAGTGGTGGACTTCATCCTGCACAGCGTGAATCACTTGCTGGAGCATGAGTTCGGGCAGACGCTGGGCTGCAAGAACGTGCACATCCTGGACCCGTTCACTGGCACCGGCACCTTCATCACCCGGCTGCTGCAATCCGGCCTGATCAAGCCCGAAGAACTGGCGCACAAGTACAAGCACGAGATCCACGCCAACGAGATCGTGCTGCTGGCCTACTACATCGCCGCGATCAACATCGAGGCGACCTACCACGGCATCGCCGGTGGTGACTACGTGCCTTTCGAGGGCATCTGCCTGACCGACACCTTCCAGATGTACGAGAAGGAGGATCTTGTCGATGCGCTGCTGGTGGACAACAGCAAGCGGCGCAGGCGTCAGAAGGCGTTGGATATTAGGGTGATTGTGGGGAATCCACCGTACTCGGTTGGTCAGAAAGATGACAACGATGCGGCGGCCAACCTTCAGTACCCCGCACTCGATGCACGACTGCAGTCAACCTATGTCGCACGATCAACCGGAAATCCACGAAGCCTGTATGACAGCTACATTCGAGCCATTCGATGGGCAAGTGACCGAGTTGGAAATGCAGGTGTCATTGGCTACGTGACAAACGCTGGATTCGTTGATGGGAAGGCAGCAGATGGCCTTCGCAAATGCTTAATCGAAGAGTTTTCGAGCATCTACGTTTTCCACCTAAGGGGCAATGGACGAACCTCTGGAGAAAGGTGCCGCCGCGAAGGACACCCTCTATTTGCAGCTCACGGTGGAAAAGGCGGCAGCTTGGCTCCTATTGCTATTACATTTTTGGTGAAGAATCCGAAGGCTAAGCAGCATGGTCAGATTCATTTTCACGATATCGGCGACTACTTGAGCCGTGAGGACAAGCTGAACAAGATCGCTACTTACGCCAGCTTGGCAGGCATTCCCGAGTGGCAGGTCATCACCCCTGACGCTCATGGGGATTGGTTGAAGCAACGCGATGACGGCTTTAGGAAATTCATCGTGCTTGGCGACAAGAAGGGCGATGCCCCAACACTTTTCGAGAGCTTCTCAAGTGGGGTCAAGACAAATCGTGACGCTTGGGCCTATAACGCCTCTCGCGGCAAACTTTCTTCCAACATGAGCTCAATGATTGGCTCGTACAACGAGGCTGCTAACGGGACTGCACTTTTCGATGTAAATGACCCGACCAGGATTTGCTGGTCGTGGGTGCTTCGTGGCCGCTTTACAAAAGGGTTCGTCGGGGAATTTAGGGCGGATGGCCTAGCTCAAGCGATCTATCGCCCCTTCAACAAGAGCTGGATGTATTACGACCAGTACTTCAACGAGAACCGATACCAAATGGCGCGCATCTTCCCCGATGGGGGAGGGGAGAACATTGCGATTGTCGTGAAGCAAAGCTGGGAAGGTGAAGGATTTCCAGCGCTGATCGTTGACCAGGTCATCGACGTCCAGTCTTCAGGCGGGACACAATGCTTCCCACTCTACATCTACGATGCTTCAGAGAAAAAGGCGAACGACCACGATCTTTTCGTGGATCCGATTCGGAGTGGGTCACGCCGTCGCGACGCCATCACCGATGCCGGCCTCGACCACTTCCAGTCCGCGTACCCGGGCGAGGCGATCAGCAAGGAAGACCTGTTCTATTACGTCTACGGCATCCTGCATTCGCCCGACTACCGCGAGCGCTATGCCGACAACCTGAGTAAGGAACTGCCGCGCATCCCGCGCGTGCGCACAGCGGCTGATTTCAGGCACTTCAGCAAGGCGGGCCGTGATCTGGCCGCGCTGCACCTGAACTACGAGACGGTGGACAAGTACCCGCTGACCGTCGAGGCAAAGGGCAACCTGACCGACGCCGACTACCGCGTCGAGAAGATGAAGTTCGCCAAGGTCAAGGACCCGGCCACCGGGAAATCCGTCAACGACCGCAGCACCGTGATCTACAACAACAAGATCACCCTCACCGGCATCCCCGAAGCTGCCTGGGACTACGTGGTCAACGGCAAGGCCGCACTGGAATGGGTGATGGAGCGCCAGGCCGTGCGCACGGACAAGGCCAGCGGCATCGTCAACGATGCCAACGACTGGGCCATCGAAACCATGGGCAACCCGAAGTACCCGCTGGAACTGTTCCAGCGCGTGGTCACCGTCAGCCTGGAAACGCAGAAGATCGTCGCTGCGCTGCCACCGCTGGATATCCGTGAAGACGGCTGACCCCTGAAACATGCAGGCACAAGGACATTCCTATGAATGAAGTGGTGTGGGGCATCCACGCAGGCCGCACCGGCGATGCCGATGCCTTGTTCCTGAAGCAAGGCTGCATTGCCATCGGCTGGGACGCCATGGGCGACCTGTCCGTGCTGGCAGCCGACCGCGACGCCTTCCGGCAGCGCTATGTGCAGGCCTACCCGGAGGCGAAGAAGGGCGGCATTGCCACGGTGTCTGGCATTCCCTACCGGTTCCTGCACGAGATGAAGGCCGGTGACCTGGTGGTGTACCCCTCCAAGCAGGACAAGCAAGTGCACATTGGCCGCGTCACTGGGCCGTACCAATACGTGGCCGATGCCCCCCGTGGGTATCCGCACCGCCGAAGCGTGCAATGGCTAAGCCACGTGCCGCGCCTGCAGTTCACCCAGGGCGCGCTGTACGAAATCGGCTCGGCGCTCAGCCTGTTCCAGGTCAAGAGCTATGCCGACGAATTCCGCGCGACGGTGGGCGGCGAGTCCGCACCTGCGTTGCCGGTGGATCAGGACCATTCGGTGGGCCTGGTCACCGATGACATGGAAGACACCACCCGCGACTTCGTGCTCAAGCGACTGGCACAGGAGCTGAAGGGCCTGCCACTGGAGGATTTCGTGGTGCACCTGCTGCAGTGCATGGGCTACCACGCGCGCAAGACCCGGGTGAATGAACCCAGCGTGGACGTGATTGCGCGCAAGGACCACCTGGGCATCGAGCCGCCCATCATCAAGGTGCAGGTCAAGAGCAGCCCCAATACTGTGACCGACAAGGACGTGTCGGCGCTGTACGGCAAGCTGTCCCACGGCGAATACGGGCTGTTCGTGACCCTGGGCAGCTACAGCCCGGCCTGCCGCAATTTCGAGCAGGGCAAGGGCAACCTGCGCCTGATCGACGGCGATGAACTGGTGGACCTGGTCTTCGCCCACTACGAGCAGTTCGATTCGCGCCACAAGGGCCTGCTGCTGCTGCGCCGCATCTACGTGCCGCAGGTGCTGGAGGCGGACTAACAAGGGCAGG
The DNA here is from genome assembly GCA_014879375.1 of Lysobacteraceae bacterium. Classification (GTDB taxonomy): domain Bacteria; phylum Pseudomonadota; class Gammaproteobacteria; order Xanthomonadales; family Xanthomonadaceae; genus Solilutibacter. The sequence goes on along the minus strand of JACSSF010000078.1, from coordinate 2,763 downwards.
GCGGCGAATTTGATGCATCGCTCCATCTATCTGGTACGCCACGGAGAAAGTGTCTCCAATGCGGGTGGCATCACCATGCCTCATGCCTTGATTCCACTGACAGAAGCGGGGCGCAAGCAGGCAGAGGCGCTATCGGCTCGGTTGCCAGCTCAGCCCCCCAGGATTCTTGCCTCGCCCTTTATCAGGGCGCTGGACACCGCCGAGCCTTACGCCAAGCGAAGGCAGGTCAAGATCGAGCAGGAGCCGTTGCTGCAGGAATTCGACATGATCGACCCTGTGTTGATCGCCGGCATGGACCAAGACCAACGGCGCCCGATCGCCGATGCGTTCTGGAAAGAGGGTGATCCCACAAAGCAGATGGGCGAGCAGGCCGAAAGCTTCGGGCAGTTCGCGAGCCGAGTATCCGCGTTCATGACCGACCGGCTCCCGCTGCTACCCGACGGAACGGTCTGCTTCGGTCACGGCATCTGGATCGGCATGGTGGCGTGGAAGCTGTTGGGGTTCGGCGCAGACACCAGTGATGACATGCGCCGCTTCCGGCGTTTCCAGACTGGCCTGCCGCTGCCCAACGGCGCGGTCTACGCGCTTGAGGAATTGGCGCCCGCTCAGTGGCTACTCCGCAATAGATTCGCGTGAATCACACGCTTCCGCACCGCGGTCGAAGCATCGCCGATTACTTTGGCCTGCGCTGCGGAAGTGACTCCACCGTTGCTTCTGGCAGCGCGCCCAGCTGCGCCAGCTGGTCCCTTGAGCCGCTGTACGATTCATAGAACTGTGCCCACTTGCTGAAGCCGCCCAGTTCGCCTACTGCGCGGATCATCGCGACGTGGGATGCCGTGAGCAGAGCGACCTGCGATTCAAGCTCGGCGATGCGCACATCGCGATCTGCCAGGGCGCTGGCCGCGGCATCACCAGAGAGCTTTCCAGGCCTGCCTCGCCAACGACGGAATTCGGCTTGCCGCTCCTGATACTGCGCAAGCATGCGGCTGCGTTCTTTGCTGCGGGTGATCGATGATGCGGCTTTGATTTGCGGATGCAATCGTGCAACCGCCCGCGCGGTGATGTCCTCGTCGCGCGATAGCAGGTCCTCCAGCACTCGGCGCATTTCCGGATCGCAAGCGGATGTGGCTTGTTGCAAGCTGTCGTTATCCATCCATGACTCCGCTGCGGCGAGGAAGAGAGAGGTCGGGACCATCAGGGAATGGCTTATCGCCTTCCTTGGTCGCCAGGAGCGTGCGCACGCCGTCAAGTCTGACCTTGGCATGTTGAATCTGGTTCGTGCGGCCGATGCTCTTTGATGGCCTGGCTTCTGCGATCTCGACAGCCGCGGCCAACTTGAGTTCGAGCGTCCGCAGGTGACGGCGGTTCTCCGGCAAGTTGGTTGCCGACAGATGACGGCAGCCGGAAAAGCACTCCAGATGCTTTGGACACGGATCGACAGTGAAGCTGTTCAAGCAATGTCCGTATGGAGTCGCGTGAAAGCCATCGGCTTCGACCTTCAGAAACTCGAACGCTGCGGTGTCACCCTCCGCGCTCTGGATCTTCTTGAACGCATCCACGATTGGACCACTGGCTTTGCCGGATTGGATCATCTTCGCGACAGTGCTGGCTTTCTCGCCGAGTGCCATTTCCACGTCTGGAGGCAGTTCGAGTTGATCCAGCTCTTCCGCCAGGCTGCGATGATCGTACTCGTAGCTTTGGGCCACGCTGCGACGATTGAAGCGTTTGGAGATGATGGTGTCGGCCACGCCGAGACGGAAAAGCTCGGTGTTCTGTAGGTGACGCAGGGTGTGGGAGGTGAGTACCAGATCCTTGTCGTCGTCAGATTGCCCATACCGTTTGAACAGCGTGTCGCGGGACTTCTGCTCGCCAAGGGAAAGATTGACCAAACTTGCATCTGGCCGCCCAATGGAGACGTATCGGGTGACATCGCAGATTCCGTTGTTTCGCTCCTCAGCCAAGGATCGTTTCGGATGCAGGAAAAGAAATTCCCAGGAAGCAAAGCTGCGATCGGTCAGGTTGAAGAAATCGGTGTCGGGAAGTTTTGAGGATTTCGCAACTCGAAGGTGGCTTTCGAGGTCTTCGATCTTCACGAAAACCTTGTTCATGTCCCGCATGTCCATGAGCGAAACGATGGTGCCGTCAGCGCTTCTCACTGCTAGCGCCCCAGCATCCTTCCCCGGCATCTCTGTCATCCGACGGAAGTACAGATGGGCAGCTGCGCTCATGTCACCTCGATGGCTAACGCTTGTCTGCTCTTGCATCTTCTGCAGTTCGTCGAAGCTGTCGACCGAGTAATTTTCTCGGCACCTTTCTATCCAATAGCGCTTCTTGTCCTTAGGCAGGTCTAGCCAGAAAGCGTTCCCGGAGAGACGAGTGTAGAGGCGCGTAATCGGAACCAGTTCATCCATCGCAAAGTCTGGCAGAACGCGCCCTGTTTCAGTCTGCTTTCTCAGCGTGCTTCGTAGCGGATTTGTGATTGCCTCAGCACGGGTCAGGGTCTCGCTCACGATCTCCTCGAACATTTGGGGAACGTAGTGAGTCTTGGCGACGAGCACCTTGCTATCGGCATTCTTTGCCTGCTGCTTTTCCGCGAAGTGCCGGATCATGAGCGATTGCGAATACCCACCTAGCTCCCCGGCAGGCCGCTGCTTCGAGTCGTAGTAGTGCCGGTCTGTTCGCCACTCAGCGGGCAGGAGCGTGGCCTCTCCAATTCGGAAGCCCGTCAAGATCATGATGCGAATGGCTGCAAAGCGCAGTTCG
>JACSSF010000083.1 GCA_014879375.1 Lysobacteraceae bacterium | reverse complement strand
GATGATGCGGTGGTCGTAGGACAGCGCGATGTACATCATCGGCGCGGCGACGACCTGGCCGTTCTCGACGATGGCGCGTTCCTTGATCGCGTGCATGCCGAGGATCGCGCTCTGCGGCGGGTTGACGATCGGGGTGGAGAACAGCGAGCCGAAGGTGCCGCCGTTGGTGATCGTGAAGGTGCCGCCCTGCAGGTCTTCCAGCTTCAGGCCGCCATCGCGCGCGGCTTTGGCGTAGCCGGCGATGCTCTTCTCGATCTCGGCGAAATCCATGCGCTCGACGTTGCGCAGCACCGGCGTCACCAGGCCCTTGTCGGTGGACACGGCGATCGAGATGTCGGCATAGCCGTGATAGATGATGTCGTCGCCATCGACCGAGGCGTTCACCACCGGGTACTTCTGCAGGGCGTTGGCGGCGGCCTTGGCGAAGAAGCTCATGAAGCCGAGCTTGATGCCGTTGTCCTTCTCGAACTGCTCGCCCAGCTCCTTGCGCATCGCCATCACCTTGCCGAGGTTCACCTCGTTGAAGGAGGTGAGCATGGCGATGGATTCCTTCGACTCCATCAGGCGCTTGGCGATGGTCTTGCGGATGCGGGTCATCGGCACGCGCTCTTCCGGACGCGCGCCGCCGGCGACGCCGGCGGTCTTGCCCGAGGCGTAGTTGACCAGGTCCTCCTTGGTCACCGCGCCGCGACGGCCGGTGCCTTCGACCTGGGCCGGATCGATGCCTTCCTTCTTCGCGGTGAACGCGGCGCCCGGTGGCAGCTGCGAGGTATCACCCGTGGCGCTCGGGGCGGCGGCCGGTGCGGACGTAGCAGCGGCAGCCGGAGCCGCGGCGGGCGCCGGTGCAGCAGCCGCGGCAGGCTGGGTCGGGGCGGCGGCGACGGCGCCTTCCTCGATGATCGCGATCACCTGCTGGCTGTTGACCGTAGCGCCAGTGTCGAACTTGATCTCCTTCAGCACGCCGTCGGCGGGCGAGGGCACTTCCAGCACGACCTTGTCGGTCTCCAGGTCGACCAGGTTCTCGTCGCGCTTGACGGCGTCGCCCACTTTCTTGTGCCAGCCGGCGATGGTGGCGTCGGAGACGGATTCGGGAAGAACCGGGACTTTGATTTCGGTGGCCATGTCTGGGGATCCGATGGATGTTCGATGAATTGGATAGGTTACTCGACGCCCGGCTCGAGGCCAGGGTCATTGACGAGGGCGTCGGCGATCAACTTCTGCTGCTCGGCGACGTGGTCGCTGAGGTGACCGGCGGCCGGCGACGGCGAACGCGCGCGGCCCGCATAGAACAGCGACTGTCCGTTGGCGAGACAGGCGACCAGGTGATGGCGGATCTGGAACCACGCGCCCTGGTTCTGCGGCTCTTCCTGGCACCAGATGACATCGCGGGCCAGCGGGTAGCGCGCCAGCTCGCTGGTGAGCTGCGGACGCGGGAAAGGATAGAGCTGCTCGACGCGGATGATCGCGACATCGGTCTGGCCGCGCTTCTCGGCGTCCTCCAGCAAGTCGTAATAGACCTTGCCCGAGCACAGCACGACGCGCTTGACGGCCTTGGGGTCCGCCTTGGCATCCGGGATCAGGTGCTGGAACTCGCCGTTGGCGAGCTCGTCCAGCGTCGATACCGCCAGCTTGTGGCGCAGCAGCGACTTCGGCGTCATCACGATCAGCGGCTTGCGCGTATCCATGACCATTTGGCGGCGGATCATGTGATACGCCTGCGCCGGCGTGGTCGGCACGCAGACCATCATGTTGTCCAGCGCGCACAGCTGCAGGAAGCGCTCCAGGCGCGCCGAGCTGTGTTCCGGGCCCTGGCCTTCGTAGCCGTGCGGCAGGAACAGCGCAAGACCGCACAGGCGGCCCCACTTGGCCTCGCCCGAGGCGATGAACTGGTCGATGACCACCTGCGCGCCGTTGGCGAAGTCGCCGAACTGCGCTTCCCAGATGTCGAGCGTGTCGGGGTCGGTGGTGGAGTAGCCGTACTCGAACGCCATGACCGCTTCCTCGCTGAGCAGCGAGTCGATGATGGTGGCGTATTCCGGGTTGGAGACCAGCTGCTGCAGCGGCAGGTAGTAGCGGTCGGTCTTCTGGTCGTGCAGCACGCCGTGGCGATGGAAGAAGGTGCCGCGGCCCGAGTCCTGGCCGACCAGGCGCAGGCGATAGTCCTGGGTCAGCAGGGTCGCGTAGGCGAGGTTCTCGGCGAAGCCCCAGTCGCCCGGCTGCTCGCCGGCGGCCATCTTCAGGCGGTCGTCGTAGATCTTGGCGACGCGTGGATGCAGGGTGATCTCTGGCGGGATGGTGTTGATCTGCTTGGCCAGCGCGTCGAGCTTGGCGCGCGGGAAGGTGGTGTTCACCTTGTCGTCCAGCTTGCCCTGGAGCAGCTTGCCCCAGTCGGGCGTCAGCGGATCGGGCGCGACCTTGACCACGTCCGCGGTGACCTGGCCGGCGTCTAGCTTGTCGCGGTAGGCGTCGGCGGCGGCCTTCACCGCATCGCCGGCGATCACGCCCTCGGCCACCAGCGCATCGCCGTAGAGCTCGCGCGTGGTCTTCATCGAACGGATCTTCTGGTACATCAGCGGCTGGGTCGCGGCCGGCTCGTCGGCCTCGTTGTGGCCGTTGCGGCGATAGGACACGAGGTCCACCACGACATCGCGGCCAAAACGCTGGCGGAAGTCGAAGGCGAGTTCGGTGCAGAACACCACGGCTTCCGGGTCGTCGCCGTTCACGTGCAGGACCGGCGCGCCGACCATCTTGGCGACATCGGTGCTGTAAAGCGTGGAACGCGCGTCCTGGCGCTCGCTGGTGGTGAAGCCCACCTGGTTGTTGATGACGATGTGCAGGGTGCCGCCGACCGCGAAACCGCGCGCCTGCGACATCTGCAGCAGCTCCATGCCCACGCCCTGGCCGGCGAAGGCGGCGTCGCCGTGCAGCAACACCGGCACCACGTGCTTGCGCGCCTTGTCGTTGCGGCGCAACTGGCGCGAACGCACCGAGCCGGTGACCACCGGGTTGACGATCTCAAGGTGCGACGGGTTGAACGCCAGCGCCAGGTGCATCGGGCCGCCCGGGGTGGCGACGTCGGCGGAGAAACCCATGTGGTACTTCACGTCGCCGGTGTGGGCGCGGTCATGGGCGGGATGCTCGAACTTGCCTTCGAACTCGTCGAACAGCGCGCGCGGCGGCTTGCCGAGCGTATTGACCAGCACGTTGAGGCGGCCGCGGTGGGCCATGCCGATCACCATCTCCTTGACGCCGGCGGAGCCTGCGTGGCGGATCAGGTGGTCCATCATCGGGATCAGCGAGTCGCTGCCTTCCAGCGAGAAACGCTTCTGGCCGACGTACTTGGTGCCGAGGTAGCGTTCCAGGCCTTCGGCGGCGGTCAGGCGCTCGAGGATGCGCTTCTTGTCGTCGCTGCTGCGACCGAACTTGCCGGCGGCGGCTTCCAGCCGCTCGTACATGAAGCGGCGCTGCTCGGCATCGGCGATGTGCATGAACTCGGCGCCGATCGAGCCGGTATAGGTGTTCTGCAGCGTATTGAGCAGGTCGCCCAGCTTCATCCGGTCCTTGCCGGCGACACCGCCGGTGCTGAACTCGCTGCCGAGGTCGGCATCGGACAGGCGATGGAAGCCCAGCGTCAGGTCCGGCGCATCCGGATGCACCAGCATGTCGAGCGGATCGATCTTCGCCGCCAGGTGGCCGCGCGAACGGTAGGCGGTGATCAGGCGGCCGACGTTGCGTTCGCGCTCGTCGCCGGTGCCGCTCGTCACGCCCGCGGCCTGGCCGCGCCTGGCCTGGCGGCCAGCGGTCGCGACGGCATCGGCGATCACCGAATGCGGGACGTCACCGGCCTCGCGACCCTTGAATTCGTCGAAATACTGCTTCCATTTCGGCCCGACGCTGTCCGGCGCGGCAAGGTACTGCTCATAGAGGTCTTCGATGTACGCCGCGTTGGCGCCAAGTTGGGAAGACCGGGCAAACTGCTTCAGGAGGCTATCCGCCATGTCGGGCTGCTGTCGTCTGCGATGGGCCAGGAGATTGAATTTCCGAGGTTTTCATGCCGCCTCGGAAGACAAGCTGAATGGCCGGTTGGAGGGGGCTGAATTATAAGCCGACCAGCGCTGCGCTGCATCACGACCAAGGTGGGGGTTGCGATTCGTTCGGCTTAGATGCCCAGCGTGCGCAGTTCCGACAGCGTGCGGGCGCGTTCCCAGGCCTCGTCGAAACGGGCGGCGAGCGGGCGCGAGCGCTCGCTGGCACTGGTGAGCGTGCCGGCCAGGCGCGCGCCGCTGTCGAGCAGCAGCAGCCGGCCTTGGTCGTTGGCGACGAACGTCTGGGTGCCGGGGTGCGCGAAGTCGGCATCGATCTGGCGCAGGGGCACCAGGCTCGGCAGGCGCTGGGCCAGCGCGACCAGCGGGCCGTGGTCGCGGGCAAGGTTGTCGACGGCACCGAACAACCAGCGCGCCTCGCGATGGCTGCGCGCGGTGGCGTAACTGCGCACCTTGTCCAGCAACGCGGGCGACGACCACAGCAGGTCGCCGGCCTCGGGCACGTAGAACATCAGCTGGCGGCCAGCAGTAGCGGCGATGTCGCCGATGGCCGCGATGATCTCGTCTTCGGTTTCCACGCGCCGGGTGTCCATGCTCAAGCCTCCGCGTCGTCTTCGGGGATGTCGTCAGGTTGGTAATGGCCGCCATCGGCGAGTGCCTGCAGCAGCTCGCGGCCCTTGGCGGTGAGCGCGGCGGGCAGCGCGGCGTCCAGCAGTTCGGCGGCGGCGATCAACCTGGCATCGGCGACCGCAGCCGGGAAGGCTGCGCCGTTGACGAACAGCATCGCGCCATCGCCCATTCGCCGCCATGCCATCCGGCTGTAGGGGTGGCGCAGCCAGGTTTCATCGGCCTGCAGGCTGGCGATGATGTCTCGGCCCGTCGCATCGGCGGGCGAGGGTGCCTGCCCTTCGGCCACGCGATACGCACTGATGAAGCGACCGAACCATTCGCCAAGTTCGTCGCGACCGGACAGGCGCAACTGGTTGAGCGCGGCCAGCGCGCGGTCCAGCGCCGCTTCGTCGATCTCGTTCACGTCCTTGGGCAGCGCGATGTCGCCATCGCCATAGCGGATGCGCTCGTCGGCGTCGAAGGTCAGGCTGTCGGCGTAATGCTCCAGCAGCTCCGCGCTGGAGGGCGCGCGCAGGCCGACGGAAATCGTCAGGCAGGCGTCCTCGGCGGTGCCGTGATGCGGCACGCCGGGCGGGATGTAGAGCATGTCGCCGGGACCGAGCACCCAGTCGTGGTTGGGCTTGAAGTGTTTCAGCAGGCGCAGCGGCACATCGTCGCGATAGGTCTCGTCCGGATTCGCGCGGGTGTCGATCTGCCAGCGGCGATGCCCCACGCCTTGCAGCAAGAAGACATCGTAGTTGTCGATGTGCGCGCCGACCGAGCCGCCGGGCGCGGCGAAGGACACCATGATGTCGTCCATCCGCCAACGCGGCAGGAACGGAAAATCGTTGAAGAGCGCGCGCACGTCGGCATCCCACTTGTCCACGTCCTGCACCAGCAATGTCCAGTCTTGGTGCGGCATGTCCGGGAACTTTTCTTCCGGGAACGGGCCGGTTTCCAGCTGCCAGGTATCGTCGGCGTGGTCGTGGCGGACGATGCGGGCCAGCGCGCCTTCCTCGCAGGCCAGGCCGGCCAGGTCCTCGGGCTGGATCGGCGATTCGAACGCCGGGAACGCGTTGCGGACCAGTAGCGGCTTCTTCTGCCAGTACTCGCGCAGGAACTGCACGGGCGGCATGCCGAGGATGCCGTGGTCGGATTGGGCGGCATCGACTTCAATCATGGGGCGGCTCCGTTCTTTTCGTCAGCGAGGCGTTTTTCCAGCCCGGTCAGGGCGTTGGCGGCATAGGCCCGGCACGCATCGGCATCGACCAAAGGCTTGTGGCCGTCCAGGCGCGCCAGCATGTCGCTCGATTGCACATGGGTGGTGAGCAGGATGTCGCAGCGTTGCGTCGCGATGGTCGCAAGCGTCTGCCGGAATGCGGCGACGTGGTCGGGATGATCCAGATAACGATAGGTCTTGTCGGAAATCGCGCTCACGCTGTCCGGGTAGACGATGCGGCGACAGGTTTCGCCTTCGCAGCTGGTCCATGCCCAACCGGAGCCCCCCGCGGTGTGGCCGGTATTGGGCAGGTGGTCGATGCGGAGCGGGCCGACTTCGACGACCAGGCCATCGACCAGCGGCTGCACGTTTGCCACCGGTGGAAAGCGGTCGACGACCTCGAACTGCGGGTCACGACGATCACTGATGCCGGCTTTCAGTGCATCGGCGGCGGCAGGCCGCGCGAATACCGGTGCACCACTCAGTGTCTGCAGCGCAGCCACGCCGCCGACATGGTCGTTGTGCTCGTGGGTGACGAGGATCTTCTTGATGTCCTCGAGCCGGAAGCCCGCTGCGCGGGTGTTGGCGGCGATGGAAGGTGCGGCCTCCATCGTCGCGGCATCGATCAACACATGGCCTTCGGGTGACGTGATCAGGAACGCGCCGATCGAGCAGGTGCCGACGAACCAGGTATTGCCGAACACATGGCGCGGCGGGGTGGGATCGCTCCAGCCGGCATCCTCGGCGCAGGGCGTGGGGGCAGGCAACTGGACTGCGGAGGGCGGGGGCACGGCGTTCGCCTGGGCCGATGTGGTGGCCGCATCACAGCCCACGAGGCCGATGCCGGCGAGGCCAGCCACCCATGACACACGGCGCAGCAGGTGCATCAGATCTCCTTGGCCAGACGATCCGCCAAACCGATGTAGCTACCCGGCGTCATCTCGAGCAGGCGCTGCTTGGCATCGGCGGGCAGGTCCAGGCTTTCGACGAAAGTGCGCATCGAGGCAGGCGTGATGCCTTGGCCACGGGTCAGTGCCTTCAGCTGCTCGTACGGTTCGGGCAGGCCATAACGACGCATCACCGTCTGCACGGCTTCGGCCAGCACTTCCCAGCTGGCGTCGAGGTCCGCCGCAAGGCGCTCGGGATTGACTTCCAGCTTGCCGAGGCCGCGCAACAGTGCATCGAAACCGATCTGCGCATGGCCGAACGCGGTGCCGAGCGCGCGCAGCACGGTGGAATCGGTCAGGTCACGCTGCCAGCGGCTGATCGGCAATTTGGCGGCGAAGTGCTCGAACAAGGCATTGGCGATGCCGAAGTTGCCTTCCGCGTTCTCGAAATCGATCGGGTTGACCTTGTGCGGCATCGTGGACGATCCAACTTCGCCCGCTTTCAGCTTCTGCTTGAAATAGCCCTGCGAAATGTAGCCCCAGATGTCGCGGGCGAGGTCGATGCAGATGGTATCGATGCGCTTCATCACGTCGCTCATCTCGGCGATGCCGTCATGCGGCTCGATCTGCGTGGTGTAGGGCTGCCAATCGAGACCCAGCGATTCGACGAAGGTCCGCGAGAACGCCGGCCAGTCGACGTCGGGGTAGCTGGCGACATGCGCGTTGTAGTTGCCGACCGCGCCGTTGATCTTGCCCGGCATCGGCAATGCCGCCAGCACCGCGCGCTGACGCTCGAGGCGAGCGACGACGTTGGCGATTTCCTTGCCGACCGTGGTTGGCGATGCGGTCTGCCCATGCGTGCGCGAGAGCATCGGCAGCGCGGCATGCTGGTGGGCGAGATCGCGCAGGCGGGTGATGACCTCGTCGATCTTGGGCAGCACCACGTGCTGGCGCGCCTCGCTGAGCATCAAGGCATAGGACAGGTTGTTAATGTCCTCGCTGGTGCAGGCGAAGTGGACGAATTCCAGCGCCGGGCCGAGCGCGGCATCGTCCTTGAGCTTTTCCTTGATGAAGTACTCGACTGCCTTGACGTCATGGTTGGTGGTGGATTCGATGTCCTTGACCCGCTGGGCGTCATCGAGGGAGAAATCGTCGACGAGTGCGCGCAGGCGGGCGATGGCGGCATCGGAAAACGGCTTGAGCTCGATGATGCCGGGATCATTGGCCAGCGCCAGCAGCCATTCGACCTCCACCTTGACGCGCGCCTTGATCAGGCCGAATTCCGAGAAGAT
>JACSSF010000044.1 GCA_014879375.1 Lysobacteraceae bacterium | reverse complement strand
TGCGCCTCGTCGGTGTTGGCGGCGAGCGAGGCGGCATCGAGCGGGGTGAAGTCGATCAGCGACTCCAGCACGATCGGGTCGTAGCGATGTGCATTCCGGGCAATCGCCGCGCGCGCCTCGGCAAAAGCCAGCAGCAGCTTCTCCAGCAACGCGCCTTCGATCGCCGGTTCGTTCTCGGCCGGAATCAGCGAAGCGCCTTCCACCGCATTGTTGGCAAGGTAGGCATCCAGCGCCGCGTCATCCTTCAAGTACAGCTCGTTCTTGCCCTGCTTGATCTTGTACAGCGGCGGCAGACCGATGTAGACATGGCCGCGCTCGATCAGCTCCGGCATCTGCCGGTAGAAGAAGGTCAGCAGCAAGGTACGGATGTGGCTGCCGTCGACGTCGGCGTCGGTCATCAGGATGATGCGGTGGTAACGCAATTTATCCGGGTTATATTCGTCCTTGCCGATGCCGGTGCCGAGCGCGGTGATCAGCGTGCCGACTTCGGCGCTGGCCAGCATGCGGTCGAAACGCGCGCGTTCCACGTTGAGGATCTTGCCCTTCAGCGGCAGGATCGCCTGGGTCTTGCGGTTGCGGCCCTGCTTGGCGCTGCCGCCTGCCGAGTCACCCTCGACGATGAAGAGCTCGGACAACGCCGGGTCCTTCTCCTGGCAGTCGGCCAGCTTGCCCGGCAGGCCGGCAATGTCCAGCGCGCCCTTGCGGCGGGTCAGGTCGCGCGCCTTGCGTGCGGCTTCGCGCGCGCGCGCGGCATCGACGATCTTGCCGGCGATCGACCGTGCTTCGTGGGGGTGTTCCTGGAGGAACTCCTCCAAACGTGCACCGAACGTGCTCTCAACGACCGGCCTGACCTCGGACGAAACCAGCTTCTCCTTGGTCTGGCTGGAGAAGCTCGGGTCCGGCACTTTCACCGACAAGACGGCGATCAGGCCTTCACGCATGTCGTCACCGGACAGGGTCACCTTGGCCTGCTTGGCGATGCCGCTCTGCTCGATGTAGTTGCTCAGTGTGCGAGTCAGCGCGGCGCGAAAGCCGATCAGGTGGGTGCCGCCATCCTTCTGCGGGATGTTGTTGGTGAAGCAGAACATCGTTTCCTGATAGGCATCGGTCCACTGCAGGGCGACGTCCACGGTGATGCCGTTCTGCTCGCCGGTCACCGAAATCACGTTCGGGTGCAGCGGGGTCTTCAACTGGGCCAGGTGCTCGACGAAGCTGCGGATGCCGCCTTCGTACTGAAACGTGGTGGTCTCCCCTTCCCCGCGCTCGTCGGTCAAGGTGATCTTGACCCCGGAGTTGAGGAAGCTCAGCTCGCGCAGGCGCCGGGCCAGGATGTCGAAGTGGAATTCGGTGTCGGTGAAGATCTCCGACGACGGCCAGAAGCGCAGCGTGGTGCCGCGTCGCGTGCCCTGGTCCCCTACCCGCTTCAGCGGCGACACCGCCTCACCCAAGGCGAATTCCTGCACGTGGTAGCCGCCGTCGCGCCAGATGTCGAGGGTGAGCTTGTCCGACAGCGCATTGACCACCGACACGCCGACGCCATGCAGGCCACCGGAGACCTTGTAGCTGTTGTCGTCGAATTTGCCGCCCGCATGCAGCACGGTCATGATGACCTCGGCCGCGGAGACGCCCTCTTCCTTGTGGATGTCGACCGGGATGCCGCGGCCGTTGTCGCTGACCGAGACCGAGCCATCATCGTGGATGGTGACGATGATGTCGTCGGCATGGCCGGCCAGCGCTTCGTCGATCGAGTTGTCGACCACCTCGAACACCATGTGGTGCAGGCCGCTGCCATCGTGCACATCGCCGATGTACATGCCCGGGCGCTTGCGGACGGCCTCGAGGCCGCGCAGCACGGTGATCTTGGAGGAATCGTATTGGGTGTTCGGCTGCTCGGGGGCAGCGTCGGTCGCTTCCGTCATGCGGATGGGAACTCCGTTGTGGCGCGGCCAGAGCGGCGCACCGAAAGGCTGGATTTCAACGCTCCATTGTAGCATCCGGCGCGCCCCGACCCGGCGCCAACGTTCAGCTTGCCGGGCTGATCTGGCCGTGTTCCACGTGGAACATCGCCACCGTTTTTCCGGCCACTTCGGGCGGCGCCTCGACTCCGGTCAGGAAGACTTGCGCACCGGCGGCGGCCAGCTGCTCAAGCACGCGTCCGCGATGCCTGCTGTCGAGTTCGGATGCAAAATCATCCAGCAAGATCACCGGCCATTCGCCTCGTGCCTCACGCAGGTGACGCGCCTGCGCCAGCAGGCAGGCCAGCGCGACCAGTTTGGCCTGGCCGCGGGAATAGGGTTCACGCTCGGGCCGGGCGACGAAATCGACCCGCCAGTCCGCCCGGTGCGGTCCCACGCCGGTATGGCCCAGGGCGAGGTCACGCTCGCGGCCCAGCAGCAGCGCGTCGGCCAGCGACATCTGGCTGTGCTTCCAGCCGGCCTGCAATTCCAGCGCCGCGATGCCGAAGGCGGGCAGCAATTGCTCGGTGACCGCCTGCAGGTGCGGGAGCAGGGCGGCCATGTAGCTTTCGCGATGCCGCTGCAGCGGCTCGCCGGCCTCGGCGAACTCATGGTCCCAGGCATCCAGCTGCGCGCCGGCGTTGCGCGCCTTGAGCAAGGCGTTGCGCTGCTTCAACGCCCGCACGTAGCGGCGCCACTGGGCCAGATAGCCGTGTTCCACGTGGAACAAACCCCAATCGAGGTAACGCCGGCGGGGTTCGCCACCGCCCGACACCAAGGCGTGACTAGCCGGCTCGAAGGTGGTGACCGCCACCGCCGCGCACAGATCGCCCAACTGGGCGACATCCTCACCATCCAGCCGGCCCATCCAATCGTTGCCGGCATGGCGCAGACCGACCCGATGCGCCTTGCCCGTGCCATCCTCCCATTCGGCATAGACCTGCGCGGCCTCGGCCTCGGTGCGGATCAGGCCATCACGGACCCGGCCGCGAAAGCTGCGCCCGTAGCCAAGCAGATGCAGGGCCTCCAGCACGCTGGTCTTGCCGGCGCCGTTTTCGCCGAGCAACAGGTTCAGACCCGGGCCCGGGATCAGCCGGGCTTCCCGGATCGAACGAATGTCCTGCACATCAAGGCGGGTGACACGCATTTCAGCCACCCCCGCATGCGAAACCGCCCGGGCTGGCCGGGCGGTGGTGTTTCACGTGGAACCTTGCGCGCGGCACGTCAGAGGCGCAGCGGCATCACCACGTGCCGGCTGCGTTCGTTGCCGGCTTCCTGCACCAGCGCCGACGAGTTGGCATCGCGCATCGACAAGATGACCTGCTCGTCGCGCAGAGCGGTCAGCGCGTCCAGCAGGTAGGTCACGTTGAAGCCGATGGCGAGGCCGTCCACCTTGGTCTCGGCCTCGACGTCTTCCTGCGCCTCTTCCTGCTCGGGATTGTTGGTCTGGATGCGCATCTGGCCCGGCGAGACCTCGACGCGGACGCCGCGGTATTTCTCGTTCGACAGGATCGCCGCGCGCTGCAGGGCGGCGCGCAGGGTCTCGCGGTCCACCTTGACCTGCTTGTCGGCGCCGATCGGGATCACCGCTTCGTAATCGGGGAAGCGGCCATCGATCAGCTTGGAGGTGAAGGTCACATCGTCGCGCTTGACCCGGATGTGGCTGCGGCCGAGCTCCAGGTCCAGCACGCGATCACCGCCCTCCAGCAGGCGCTGCAATTCCTGCACGCCCTTGCGCGGCACGATGATCTGGCGCTTCTGGCCGCCTTCCTCCAGCGGCGCTTCGCACAGGGCGAGGCGATGGCCGTCGGTGGCGACACAGCGCAACGAGTGGTCACGCAGGTCGAACAACAGCCCGTTGAGGTAGTAACGCACGTCCTGCTGGGCCATCGCGAAGGCGGTGCGGTCGATCAGTTCCTTGAGCGAGGACTCCGGCACCTGCACGTGTTCGGTCGCATCGACCTCGTCGATGGAGGGGAAGTCATTGGCCGGCAGGCTCGACAGGCTGAAGCGGCTGCGACCCGCCTGCACGGTGATCTTGTCGCCGGCCTGGGTCACGGTGACCTTGCTGCCGTCGGGCAGGGCACGCACGATGTCGAAGAACTTGCGCGCCGGGATCGTGGTTTCCCCGGCTTCGGTGTCCTGCGCGTCGGCGCGGGCAATCATTTCGACTTCCAGATCCGTGCCGGTCAGCGAGATCCGGCCATCGGTCACTTGCAACAGCAGGTTGGCGAGGACCGGCAAGGTTTGCCTTCTTTCGACCACGTTGACGACCTGGGCCAGCGGTTTCAACAGGGCTTCGCGTTGCAGGGAGAAACGCATCGATGGATTCCTTGGAAGTCGTCGGACAGCTTGGCTTTAAGAACGAATAACTTTAAGAACTGTGGTGGTGATGGAGGGCGGAAATTCGCTGGAAAACCATCATAAATTATTGATTTACGAGATAAAACTTACCAACATAACCCAACTTGAAACCTCCGGAGAAAGGTGGAGCAAGCTGTGGATAAATCGGCAGATCGAAACCATCTCCAACTTATCCACAGGCGCCGCGCAGACTCATCGACCGGGTTATTCAGTGAGTTTGCGCAGCAGTTTGTCCCAGTCCTCGTGCAGCTTGGCGTCGGTGACGATGAGGGTGCGCACTTGCCTGCAGGCGTGCAGCACGGTCGTATGGTCACGTCCCCCGAAGGCGTCCCCGATTTCCGGCAGGCTGTGTTCCGTCAGTTCCTTGGCCAGTGCCATCGCCACCTGCCGTGGACGGGCAAGGGAGCGGGTGCGGCGCTTGGACAGGAGCTCGCGGAGCGGCAGCCCGTAGTAGTCTGCCACGGTCTTCTGGATGTTGGGGATGGACACCGAGGCCTGCTGCGCCCGGAGCAGGTCGCGCAGGGTGTCCTGGGCGAACTCCACCGTGATCTGCTTGCCGGTGAAGTTGGCCCGCGCCGCCAGCGTATTCAGCGCGCCCTCGAGCTCGCGGATATTGGAATGCATGCGCTTGGCGAGGAGGAAGGCGACATCCTCGGGCAGCTGCACGCCGCGCTCGCCGGCCTTGGCCAGCACGATCTGCGCGCGGGTCTCGAAGTCCGGCGGATCGATCGCCACCGACAGCCCGGAGCCCAGACGCGATTTCAGCCGCGCCTCCAGCCCTTCCACCTCGCGCGGGTAGCGATCGCAGGTCAGGATGATCTGCTGCTTGCCGGAGAACAGCGAATTGAAGGTGTGGAAGAACTCTTCCTGGGTGCGCTCCTTGCCGGCGAAGAACTGGATGTCGTCCAGCAGCAGCGCGTCGATCTGCTGGAAACGCCGCTTGAACTGGTCGGCGGTGCGCTCCTGCAGCGCGCGGAAGAACTCGTTGTAGAACTCGTTCGAGCGCATGTACAGCACGCGCGCGTGGGGGTTCAGCCGGCGCATCTCGTTGCCGGCGGCGAACATCAGGTGGGTCTTGCCGAGGCCAGTCCCGCCGTAGAGCAGCAACGGGTTGTGCAGGCGATCGCCGGGCTTCTGCGCGGCCTGCCAGGCGGCGGCGCGCGCCATCTGGTTGCTGCGGCCTTCGACGAAATTGTCGAAGGTGTAATGACTGTCCATGTTGCCGATGAACGGCTCGGTCGCGGGCATGGCGGCGGCCGGTCGCGTCGCCGTCGGCGCGGCCTGCGCCGGACGCGCGACGGGCAGGGTGCCGATCTCCAGCTGGACCTCCGGGTTGCCGGCGAAATGCGCCAGCAGTTCGCGGATGCGGGGCAGGTAACGTACGCGCACCTCGTCCAGCACGAAGGCATTGGGCGCGAACAGCACCAGCCCCCGCACCTGCGGGCTGGCCTGCAAGGGCTTGAGCCAGGTATGCACCTCTTCCAGCGGCAATTCGGCCGCGAGCCGGTCCATGCACTGCGGCCAGGGGTCGGGCAGGGCGTCGCTGGAGTGGGAATGCAGGGAGGACATCATCGGCGCGAGAGGAGGATCACGGGGTCTCGAGGGGCGCCGAACCAGAGCGGCGTGCTAGACAGGGCAGGTTAGCACCGGCGGCGGGGCGATGCGCGCCCCGGAAAACGCCTGCTTGACCGGGCCTCGGGCGTCGGGCTAGAATTTCGGGTTCCGTTTATCTCTTTTGGTCCTGACCATGGCCACCAAGCGCACCTACCAGCCCAGCAACCTCAAGCGCAAGCGCGATCACGGCTTCCGTGCCCGCATGAAGACCGCTGACGGCCGCAAGATCCTCGCCCGTCGCCGCGCCAAGGGCCGCAAGGTCCTGTCCGCCTGATCCGCACGATCGGCGCAGCATTGCGTCGTCGCGGTTCCCGGCGCGCAGGCCGCGGCCTGTCGCTGACATGATTTCCCTCGCACCCGCCCGTTTCCCGAAAACGGCGCGGGTGCGTTCGCGTGCGGCATATGCGCGCGTGTTCGAGAATGCCCGCCGCACCCATCATCCCGCGCTGACCCTGCATGTCGCGCCGATGGACGAGGCAGGGCCGATGCTGGGGTTGGCGGTGTCGCGCAAGGTCGATGGCCGCGCGGTCGGCCGCAACCGGATCAAGCGGATCTGGCGCGAAACCTTCCGCCTGCATCGGGATCAACTGGCACCCCGCGCGATTGTGGCGGTGGCCAAGCCGGCCGCCGCGGCGCTGGACAACGAGGCCCTCAAGCAAGCCTTGCTCGACACCTTGCGCCGCGCCGGCGCGTTGCCCCGCGCGGACGTGGGCGGCACAATGCACGACTCTTTGCCTTCACCCCACAGGCCGCCCAGCGGTCGGCCTGACATGAGCACGCCTGAATGAACCAGACCCGCCTTTTCCTTATCTTCGCCTGGCTGATGGTGGCGACGCTGTTGTGGATGGAGTGGGGCAAAGAGAAGCAGACCGCGCAGGCGCCGGCCACGCCTGTGGCGCAGGTCGCCGTGCCGCCGGCGATGGTGCCGGGGCAGGCGCCGACCGCTGCCACGCCGTCGCCTGGCGCGGTGCCGACCGCGAACGTGCCGGTCGCAGCAGGCCAGGCGGTGGTCAGCAAACCGACGCCCTCCGCGCAGTCGGTCGTCGCGACCACCGACGTGCTGAAGCTGACCCTTGATGGCGGCAGCGTCAGCGAGGCGGACCTGCTGAAGTTCCCGCAGACCCGCGAGGCCGGCAGCCCGCCGGTGCTGTTGTTCGATCCGGACCCGACGCATTTCTACGCCGCGCAAAGCGGCTGGGTCGGGCAGCACGGCGGCGCTGCGCCGACGCATGCGGCCGGCTTCGTGCCGGCATCGCCAGGCGCGAGCTACACCCTCGCGAGCGGGCGGGACAGCCTCAGCATCCCGTTCGTCTGGCACGGCCCGAACGGCGTCAGCATCGAGCGCACCTACACCTTGCAGCGTGGCAGCTACGTGGTGGAAGTGCGTGATGTGGCGAAGAACGCCGGCGCCGCGCCGTGGACCGGCTACGTCTACCGCCAGCTGGTGCGTGTGCCGCAGGACATCAAGGCCAGCATGTTCCACCCGGAGTCCTACAGCTTCCGCGGCGCGACCTGGTACAGCAAGGACGGCGGCTACGAGCGTCGCGCGTTCAAGGACTACCTGGACGACGGCAAGCTCAACCAGACCATCGAAGGCGGCTGGCTGGCGATGCTGCAGCATCACTTCTTCACCGCGTGGATCCCGCAACCCGACCAGCCGGCGCTCTACGCGCTCGACCAGCAGGGCGCCGCGGCGTCGATCTCCGCGACTGGCCCGCAGTTCACCCTCGCTCCGGGCCAGAGCGCGTCGACCAGCGCCAAGCTGTGGGTCGGGCCGAAGGAAGTCTCGTTGATCCAGGCGCAGGGCGTGCCCAAGCTCGATCGCGCGGTGGACTACAGCCGCTTCGACATCTTCGCGATGCTCGGCGAGGGCCTGTTCTGGGTCCTGTCCAAGCTGCATGCGCTGATCGGCAACTGGGGCTGGGCGATCATCGGCCTGGTCGTGCTGCTGAAGATCGCGCTGTTCCCGCTGTCGAACGCGCAGTACAAGTCGGCGGCGAAGATGCGCAAGTTCCAGCCGCGCCTGGCGCAGCTGAAGGAGCGCTACGGCGACGACAAGCAGAAGTTCCAGCAGGCGATGATGGAGCTGTACAAGACCGAGAAGATCAACCCGGTCGG
>JACSSF010000214.1 GCA_014879375.1 Lysobacteraceae bacterium | reverse complement strand
ATCGCCATCGTCGCCAAATCGGCCGTGGCCAACCCCAAGCTGCCCGGCACCATCCACAGCGTGGCCGAGGAAGTGCGCAACCTCGGCGGCAAGGCGCTGCCGATCCAGTGCGACATCCGTGACGAGGACGAAGTCCGCGCCGCCGTCGCCGCGACGGTGGGCGAATTCGGCGGCCTCGACGTGCTGGTCAACAACGCCAGCGCGATCTGGCTGGCCGGCGCGCTGGACACGCCGATGAAGCGCTATGACCTGATGACGCAGGTGAACTCGCGCGGCAGCTTCCTGTGCGCGCAGGCGGCGCTGCCCGAGCTGATGAAGTCGGCCAACCCGCACATTCTCACCCTTGCGCCGCCGCCCTCGCTGGACCCGAAGTGGTGGGCGCCGCACACCGCCTACACCTTGGCCAAGATGGGCATGAGCTTCGTCACCCTGGGCCTGGCCGGCGAGTTCGGCCGCAAGGGCGTCGGCATCAACGCGCTGTGGCCGCGCACCATCATCGCCACCGACGCGCTCAACATGATCCCGGGCGTGGAGATCGATCGCTGCCGCCGGCCGGAGATCGTCGCCGATGCCGCGCACGACATCCTGCTGCGCGATGCCAGGACCAATACCGGTCGCTTCTTCATCGATGAGGACGTGCTGCGCGAGTCCGGCGTCACCGACTTCGACCAGTACGCCGTCGATCCGACCCGCCCGCTGCTGCCGGACCTGTTTCTGGACTGAACCTGCGCAGGCGATGACGTCGATGCCGGCCAGCCCCGACCATGACGTGCTGGAACGCTTCGCCTCGATCGTCGGTGCGCGTCACGCCCTGCGCGATGACGCCGCGATGGCGCCCTACGTGCAGGAACGTCGCGGCCTGCATCCGGGACGCGCAGCGATGGTGCTGCGCCCGGGCAGCGTGGACGAGGTCTGCCGGATCATGGCGCTCGCCACCGCCACTCGCACACCCGTGGTGCCGCAGGGCGGCAACACCGGGCTGGTCGGCGGTCAGGTGCCGGATGGTTCCGGTCGCGCCATCGTGTTGTCGCTCGCGCGGATGAACCGCATCCGCGAAGTGGATGTCGCTTCCGATATCGTCATCGCCGAGGCCGGCGTCGTCCTGCAGGATCTGCGCGAGGCCGCCGCTGACGCGGGCCGGCTGTTTCCGTTGTCACTGGCATCCCAGGGCTCCGCGCAGGTCGGCGGCCTGCTGTCCACCAACGCCGGCGGTACCGCGGTGCTCGCCCACGGCAACATGCGCGACCTGTGCCTGGGGCTGGAAGTGGTGCTGCCCACCGGCGAACGCTTGGACGACCTGCGCAAGCTGCGCAAGGACAATACCGGCTACGACCTCAAGCAGCTGTTCATTGGCGCCGAAGGCACGCTCGGCGTGATCACCGCCGCGGTGTTGCGGCTGGTGCCGCAGCCGCGCGGCACGCAGACGGCATGGGTGGGTGTCGCCTCGTCACAAGCCGCACTGGCGCTGCTGCAGCTGGCGCGGGAACGCGCCGGCAGCGATCTCATCGCGTTCGAGCTGATCGGCGAGACCGCGCTCGGCTTCGCGCTGGCGCACATCCCCGGCACCCACCGGCCGCTGGATGTCATGACGCCGTGGTCGGTATTGCTGGATGTCGCCTCGCACCAGTCGGACGCCGACGCGCACGCCACGATGGAGGGCATCCTCGCCGAGGCGCTGGCGGCGGGGCTGGTGGTCGATGCCGTGCTCCCGGCCAGCCAGGCGCAGGCCGACGCGCTGTGGCGGCTGCGCGAGTCGCTGTCGGACGCGCAACGGCCCGAGGGCGCATCGATCAAGCACGACATCGCGGTGCCGGTCTCGCGCATCCCGGATTTCATTGCGCGTGCGGCGCAGATCGTCGAGGACATCGCGCCCGGCGCGCGGCTGGCCTGTTTCGGCCACATGGGCGACGGCAACCTGCACTTCAACGTCTCGCAGCCGGTGGATGCCGAGGCGGCGGCGTTCCATGCCCTGCGCGGGCCGATGAGTGACGCCGTCCACGCACTGGCGCTGGAAATGGAGGGCACCTTGTCGGCCGAACACGGCATCGGCCAGCTCAAGCGTGCGGCGCTGGCGGCGACCGCGCCGCCGGTGGCGCTGATGATGATGCGCAAGCTCAAGGCCACGTTCGACCCAGCCGGCATCATGAACCCCGGCAAGCTGCTGTAACGCGCGGCGTGGGATCATGACGGTCCCATCGAGCTAGCCCGTCGCCATGAAATACCTGCACACGATGATCCGCGTCCGCGACCTGGACGCCAACTTGCGCTTCTTCTGCGAGGGATTGGGTTTGCGCGAAACCCGGCGCATGGACAACGAGGCGGGCCGCTACACGCTGGTGTTCCTCACCGCCGATGAATCGCCGGAGGCCGAGGTGGAACTGACGTTCAACTGGCCGGCTGAAGGTGGCAGCACGGAGGACTACGGCAATGCGCGCAACTTCGGCCACCTGGCCTTTCGCGTCGAGGACATCTACGCCAAATGCGCGCACCTGCAATCGCTCGGCTACACCATCCACCGCCCGCCACGCGATGGCCACATGGCCTTCGTCAAGTCGCCGGACCTGATTTCGGTGGAATTGCTGCAGGACGGCGAGCTGCCGCCCGCCGAACCGTGGCGGTCGATGCCCAACGTCGGGAGCTGGTGAGATGACCGACATGACAAGCCATGACGACACCGAAGTGCTGCTCGGCATCGGGCGCGAGCGCTACGTGCCGGTGTACAAGCCGCGCGCGATGGTGCTGGATCACGGCCGCGGCTCGCGCCTGTGGGACAAGGCCGGCAAGGAATACGTCGATTTCGCCGGCGGCATCGCCGTGTGCGCGCTCGGCCATGCCGATCCCGAATTGATCGAGGCGCTCACCACGCAAGCCGGCAAGCTCTGGCACACCAGCAACGTGTTCAACAGCGAGCCGCCACTGCGCCTGGCCGAAGCACTCGTCACTGCGTCGAAATTCGCCGAGCGCGTGTTCCTGTGCAATTCCGGCACCGAAGCCAACGAGGCCGCGATCAAGCTGGTGCGCAAGCATGCGGCATTGCAGGCGCGCGCGCCGGACAAGCGCGTCATCGTTACCGCGCGCGGCAGCTTCCACGGACGCACGCTGGCCGCCGTCACCGCGACCGCGCAGCCGAAGTACCAGGAAGGCTACGAGCCGCTGCCCGGTGGCTTTCGCTACGTTGATTTCAACGATCTCGCCCAGCTGGAAGCGGCGATGGCAGGTGGCGATGTCTGCGCGGTGATGCTCGAGCCCGTGCAGGGTGAAGGCGGCGTGATGCCGGCCGCCGACGGCTACCTGAAGGGCGTGCGCACGCTGTGCAACCAGCACGACGCGCTGCTGGTGCTGGACGAGATCCAGTGCGGGATGGGGCGCACCGGCCCGCTCCTCGCGCACTGGGCCGATGGCGTGGTGCCTGACGTGGTGACGCTGGCCAAGGCGCTTGGCGGCGGCATTCCGATCGGCGCGATGCTGGTCGGCCCCGAGGCTGCGCAGACCCTGCAGTTCGGCGCGCACGGCACCACCTTCGGCGGCAATCCGCTGGCGGCTGCGGTCGCGCGGGTGGTGCTGCAACGCATCGCCTCGCCCGACATCGCCGCCAACGTGGCGCGCCAATCACAGTCGCTGCGCGAAGGGCTCGCCGCAATCCATGATGAGCTGGATGTGTTCGACGAGATACGCGGTCGCGGCCTGATGCTGGGCGTGGTGCTGAATGCCACGTTCGTCGGCCGTGCCGGCGAGATCCTCGATGCCGCCGCCGCCCGTGGCCTGCTGCTGTTGCAGGCCGGCCCGGACGTGCTGCGCTTCGTGCCCGCGCTCAACATCACCGATGAAGACGTGGCCGAGGGCCTCATGCACCTGCGCGCCGCGCTGGGCGACATCGCCCGCTGAGCGGAGTCATTTCTCGCCGCGATCGGGCAGGCAGTGGCCGCACTTGCGGCAGCACCAGGCATCGGCCTCGTGATCGGGCAGGCCGCATTCGGTGCAACGCACGCTCATGCGGTCGCGTTCGCGCATGGTGCGGGCCAGTTCCGCGGTGTAGATGCCGGTCGGCACCGCGATGATGCTGTAACCGATCAGGATCAGCACCGAGGTCACGAACCGGCCCAGCGCGGTGCCCGGGGCGATATCGCCAAAGCCCACCGTCGCCATCGTCACCACCGCCCAGTACATGCCGGTGGGGATGCTGGTGAAGCCGTGCGCCGGGCCTTCGATGACGTACATCAGCGCGCCGAAGATCACCGTGATGGTGAGCAGGGTGGCGATGAACACCGCGATCTTGCGCCGGCTACGCACCAGCGACTGGATCAGCACGCCGGCCTCGCTGGAATACTCGACGAGTTTCAGCACGCGGAAGATGCGCAGCAGGCGCAGGATGCGCACCACCGTCAGCGACGCGCTGCCCGGGAACAGCAGCGACAGGAACGTCGGCAGGATCGACAGCAGGTCGATCACGCCGAAGAAGCTGGTGGCGTAGCGCAGCGGCCGCTTCACCACCCACAGCCGGAGCAGGTATTCGGCGGTGAACAGCAGGGTGAAGAACCACTCGGCGGCGTAGAGCGGGCCGTGCCAGCGCGCCTTGATCGACGGCACGCTGTCGAGCATCACCACCAGCACGCTGGCGATGATCGCGATGATCAGCGCGATGTCGAAATCGCGTTCGAGCCGCCCGTCATGGTCGAAGATGATGTGGAACAGCCGGTTGCGGATGCCGGTGTTGCTGGCGGGGCGGTGCCGGCGCTCGAACATGCTGCCCTGCGACGAGCCGTCGTGTTCGTGCGGATGATCCTGCGAGTGATCCATCAGTTCGATGTTGCCTTGGCAGATGCTTACAGCGCGCGGAACGCGGCGCGCGCGGCGTCGATCGTCTCGGCGATCACCGCATCGTCATGCGCGCTGGACACGAAGCCCGCCTCGAACGCGGAAGGCGCGAGGAACACGCCGCGATCTAGCATCTCGTGGAAGAAGCGGTTGAACGCGGCGGTGTCGCAGGCCAGCGCGCCGGCATAGGTGTCCACCTTTTCCGCGCTGAAGAACAACCCGAACATCCCGCCCACGCGCTGCGTGCTGAAGGGCACGCCGGCTTCTTTTGCCGCCGCTTCCAGTCCGTCGCACAGCGCGTTGGACTTGGCCTCCAGCGCCTCGTAGAAACCCGGCGCCTGGATCAGTTCCAGCATCGTCAGACCTGCTGCCATCGCCACCGGATTGCCGCTCAGCGTGCCGGCCTGGTAGATCGGGCCGGCCGGGGAAATCTGCTGCATCAATTCCCGGCGACCGCCGTACGCACCCACCGGCATACCGCCGCCGATCACCTTGCCGAAGGTGGAAAGATCGGGCGTGACGCCATAGCGCGCCTGCGCGCCGCCGAGCGCCACGCGGAAGCCGGTCATCACCTCGTCGAAAATCAACAGCGCGCCGTGCTTGCTGCACAGCTCGCGCAGGTGTTGCAGGAAGCCGGGACGCGGCGGCAGGCAATTGGCGTTGCCGACCACCGGCTCGATGATCAGGCAGGCAATGTCGTCGCCACATTCGTCGAACAAAGCCGTCGCCGCATCGAAGTCGTTGTAAGGCAGGGTCAGGGTGAGGTCGGCCAGCGCCTTGGGCACGCCGGGCGAGGTGGGCACGCCGAAGGTCAGCGCGCCGCTGCCGGCCTTGACCAGAAAGCTGTCGCCGTGACCGTGGTAGCCGCCCTCGAATTTCACCATTCGCATGCGCCCCGTCGCGCCGCGCGCCAGGCGAATCGCCGACAGCGTGGCCTCGGTGCCGGAATTGACCATGCGCACCATCTCGCAGCTGGGGATGAGGCGGGTGATGGTCTCGGCCATCGTCACCTCCAGCGGATTGGGCGTGCCGAAGGACAGGCCGCGCGCCGCGGTTTCGACCACCGCGTTCAACACGGCGGGATGGTTGTGGCCGACGATCATCGGCCCCCACGAACCGACGTAGTCGATGTAGCGGTTGTCATCGACATCGAACAGGTATGGGCCATCCGCGCGCGCGGTGAAGAACGGCTCGCCGCCCACCGACTTGAACGCACGCACCGGCGAATTGACGCCGCCGGGCATCAGGGCCTGGGCGCGGGTGAAGAGGTCGTGCGAGCGGGTGTGGTCCATGGGTTTGTCCAATCCAGAATGTCAGTCGAAGGCGGCGGCAATCGTGCGCGCGGCGGCAACGGGGTCAGGCGCATCGAATACGCCGCCGATCACCGCCACGAGGTCCGCATCCGCGGCCACCGCGATCCGTGCATTGTCCGGCGTGATGCCGCCGATCGCCACCCGTGGCACGCCAAGGCCACGGGTTTCAGCGAATAACGCCGGCGTGGCGTGGCGTGCGCCGGGCTTGGTCGATGACGGGAAGAGCGCGCCGAACGCCACGTAATCCGCGCCCGCCGCCGTCGCGGTGCGGGCGAGCGCGGCATCGTCATAGCAGCTGACGCCGATGCAGCGATCGGGCCCCAACAGTGCGCGTGCGCTAATGATGCCGCCATCGTGCTCGCCCAGGTGCACGCCATCGGCATGCACCTCGCGGGCGAGTGCCGGATCGTCGTTGACGATGAAGCACACGCCCATGTGGTGGCACAGCGCGCGCAGGCGTTCGGCCTCATCCCTGCGCCGCGCGCCATCAGTGCGTTTGCGTCGATATTGCAGGCAGGCGGCAAACGGCAATACCGGTTGCACGCGCGCGATCAAGGCCTCGCTGTCGCCGTCATCGGGGGTGATCAGGTAGAGGCCGCGCTCGGGGAAGCGGATCGGAGCCATGCGTTCATCACGTGCGAATGGGACAATGCCGCATCTTCTCCCATCCCGGCATTCAGCGTCATGCAAGCAACCAGCGACAATCCCGCCCCGTTCCGCACCTGGATGTGCGTGGTCTGCGGCTTCATCTACGACGAGGCGGCTGGCCTGCCGGAAGACGGCATCGCGCCCGGCACCCGCTGGGAAGACGTGCCGGAAACCTGGACCTGCCCGGATTGCGGCGTGACCAAGGACGATTTCGACATGCAGGAAGTCTGATCGAGCATCGATTTCGGCATCGCCAAACAAAAACGCCCTGCTTTTGCAGGGCGTTTTGCGTTGCGCGGATGTTTACTGCGCAGGCTTGATGCCGGGCCCGAACTTCAGTTCCGCGCCATCCTTGAGACCCATCGCCTCGGCTTGGCCGGCATTGAGCTCCAGCACGTAGCGCGCCGGTGCATTGCTGGGATAGGGCGGGCAGCCATCGCCAAGCGTGCAGGCGGGCACATCGCGCTGCTGCGATACCAGGCGCCGTGCGCTGTCGAAATACAGAATGTCCAGCGGAATGCGCGTGTTCTTCATCCAGTAAGCCTGCGGCTCTTCCACCTCGTGGATGAACAGCATGCCGCGCTCGGCAGGCATGCTGTCGCGGAACATCAGCCCGCGCGCGCGTTCTGCATCGTCATCGGCCACTTCCACCGTATAGCGCTTGCCGCCCAGCTCCACCCAACGGTTGGCGTCACTGGCGCAGGCGGCCAGCGGCAGGATCAGCAGGAGCTGCATGAGGATGTGTCGGATGGGGCGTCGCATGGGTCTCTCCCGTGTGGTTGCCTGCATTTTGCCCCTGATAGGCGGGGAGGGAAAAATTTTTCCCCCAGGGGCTTGCCTTCGACCCCCGCATTCATCCACAATGCGCGCCCCGCCAACGGCCAGTCCGGAAGCGGGCCGCATCAGGCAAAAATTTTCGAATCAGGTGTTGACGGATACGAAAAACGCGCTAAGATGGCGGGCTCACCTCAGCGGAAACGCGAAGGTGAACGGCAGGAAAAAGTTCTTCACGATGTATTGACAAGGACGAAATCTGCTGTATAGTGACCGGCTCACTTGAGCGAAATGCCCAAGGGGCTAAACCGGGAAGGCGCTGAGGCCAACCCGCCGATCTTTGAAAGTGTACGCAGGTAACTTGTGCGGACGTCTGGCGGATGGAAGTTTGTCCATAAGCAAGACGTTCGAACAGAACCAAGTCGATTCAATAGCATAGCAATATGCAAGCGAGTGATTCGGGTCTGGGACTAACGTCTGCACTCAAGCAATTTTGGGGTT
>JACSSF010000176.1 GCA_014879375.1 Lysobacteraceae bacterium | reverse complement strand
GGCCAATCCCGGGTGGCGACGGGCGGCATCGGCCAGCCAGCCCTCCATCATCGGCGAGCGGCAGATGTTGCCCATGCAGACCATCAGCAGCTTCATGCCGGCGATTGCAGGTGCGCCTCGGCCCGCGCCAGGTCTTCCGGCGTGTCGACGCCCGGCGGGAAGGCTTCGGGCGTGGTCGCGACCGCGATGCGGAAACCCGCTTCCAGCACGCGCAGCTGCTCCAGCTTCTCGATCTGTTCCAGCTGCCCGGCCGGCAGCGCGGCAAAACGGCGCAGGAACCCGACGCGATAGGCGTAGATGCCGATGTGGCGCAGCCACGGGCCAGCGGGGAGTCCTGCGTCCATGTCATCGGCAAACCCGTCGCGATCCCACGGGATCGGTGCGCGGCTGAAATAGAGCGCGCGCTCGTGCGCGTCGGCCACCACCTTCACCGCATTCGGGTCGAACAGCGTGGCGCGATCAAGGATCGGCGCGGCCAGGGTGGCCATCTCGCAATCACTGCGATCAAGCAATGCGGCCACGGCGCAGATGCCCGCCGGCGGCGCGAAAGGCTCGTCACCTTGCAGGTTCACCACGATCACTTCATCCGCCCAACCCGCCAGCGCCGCGCATTCGGCCAGGCGGTCGGTGCCGGAGGGATGGTCCGGCGATGTCAGCACGCCGCGCACGCCGCTGCCCTCGACCGCATCGAGGATGCGCGGGTCATCGGCCGCCACCCAGACCTCACGCGCACCGGCTTCCAGCGCGCGTTCGGCCACGTGCCGGACCAGCGGCCGACCCCCGAGCAGGCGCAACGGTTTGCCTGGCAGGCGCGAGGCGGCGAAACGCGCCGGGATGGCGACGACGAAATCAGGCATCGGCTGTCCTCCGCAATGGAGCGAGTTTTTCATCCAGCGCCAACCAGAACGCTTCCGGCAAGCGCGCCTCGATCGCCACGCACCAGCTGTCGGCCGGCGAGAAGCGCGCGCACTTGACCGCGTCCTTCTCGGTCATGAACACCGGCAGATCGCTGCTGAACTGCAAGTCCTCGGGTACGTAGTCATGATGATCGGGGAATGGATGCGGGATCACGCCCAGCCCCTGCGAGCGCAACAGGTCGAAGAAGCGTTCCGGGTGGCCGATGCCGGCGACCGCATGCACGCGGCGCCCGGCGAAATCGGAGAACGGCCGCGCGCGATGCCCGTGCAGCGGGAATGGGTGCCCGAACACCTGCCGCATCGGCCACTCGCCGAGCGCCGGCTCCGGCACGTCGGCGACGGTGCCGTGGTTCACCACCTTGAAATCGGGTGGCGTCGCCAGCGCCGGGGATTCGCGCAACGGGCCTGCAGGCAACAAGCGACCATTGCCGTAGCGGCGTCCGGCATCGATCACCTCGATCGCGACATCGCGACCCAGGCGCAGATGCTGCAGGCCGTCATCGCAAATGACGATGTCGCAACCGGCATCGGCCAGCGCTTGCGCGGCGGCGACGCGATCGACATCCACGCGGACCTTGGCGCCGGTGCGGCGCGCGATCAGCACGGCTTCGTCGCCATGGGTACGCGGGTCGCTGCCTGCTTCCACCCAGCGCGGCGTGCCGGCATCCTCGCGACCGTAGCCGCGGCTGGCAACGCCCGGCGTCCAGCCCGCGGCGCGCAGGCGGTTGACCAGCGCGATCACCAACGGCGTCTTGCCGCTGCCGCCCGCGGTGAAGTTGCCGACCACCACGACCGGCACGCCGACCTTGCGCGTGCGCATCCAGCCGCGCCGGTACAGCGCGCCGCGCCAGCGCGTGGCCACGCCATACAGCCCGGCAAGCAGCCGTGCGTGGAGGGGGACGCGTGCGTCGCCGTACCACCACGCCGGCGTGCCGCGCTGCGAACTGCTCACGAGGCCTCGCGGAACTGCATGCGATGCAGGTGCGCGTACAGGCCATCGCGGGCGATCAGCTCGACGTGCGTGCCCTGCTCAACCAACCGCCCATCGTCCAGTACCAGCACCTGATCGGCATGCTCGATGGTGGAAAGGCGATGCGCGATGACCAGCGTGGTGCGATCCGGCATCAACTGGTCGAGCGCTTCCTGCACCAGCCGCTCGGACTCGTTGTCGAGCGCAGCGGTGGCTTCGTCGAGGATCAGGATCGGCGCGTCCTTCAGCATCGCGCGGGCGATGGCGAGGCGCTGGCGCTGGCCGCCGGACAGGCGCCCGCCCCGCTCGCCCACAGCGCTGTCCACGCCTTGCGGCAGGCGCTCGACGAACTCCATCGCATTGGCGTTGCGGATGGCTTGCTCGATGTCGCCCGCTGGCGCTTCCTGCATCTCGCCATAGGCCACGTTGGCGGCGATGCTGCCATCAAACAGCATCACCTGCTGGCCAACCATCGCGATCTGCCGGCGCAGGTCAGCCAAACGATAATCATCCAGCGGCCTGCCATCGAGCAGGATCACGCCGGATTCGGGCTCGTAGAAGCGTGGGATCAGCTTGATCAGCGTGGACTTGCCGCTGCCAGAACGTCCGACGATCGCCGTCACCGTGCCCGGGCGGGCGGTGAAGCTGAGATCGTGCAGCGCCGGCATGTCCTGCCCCTCATAACGCGCGCTGACATGACGGAATTCAAGTTCGCCACGCGCGCGCGCCAGCGGCAAAGCGCCGTTGTCGATCTCGTCCGGGCCATCCAGCACCGCGAACACGCGGTCGGCGGAGTTGATGCCGCGGTTCAACATACTTTGCACATTGGTGAGTTGGCGAAGTGCGGGTACCAGAGCGACCATCGCCGTCAACAAGGAGCTGAAGCCACCGGCCGTCAGACGACCGGCGGCGGCTTCATAACCCGCGACGATCAGCATCCCGGCAAAGCCCAAAGCCCCGAGTGTTTGCACGAACATGGAAAGCGAGCCTCGCGTCACTTCCACTTTCAACGCCAACCGTACATTGCGCGCAGTCTGCCCACAATATCGCCCCATTTCTGCTGCGCGCGCGCCATACGCCTTCACTTCCTGCTGTGCATGCAGCGCTTGATCGGCGGTTTGCAGCATTTCTGCCGAAGATTGCTGGATCTCGTGGTTGAGACGACGGTAGCGACGCCCGACCTTGCCCATCGTCCAGGCCAGTACCGGCCCCAGCAGCAGAAGCACCAGTGACACCCGCCAACTCGTCCAGAACATGACTGCGAGCATCGCGATGATCTGCAAGGCGTTGCTGATCATCACCTTCAACGAATCCACTGCTGCCTGTGCAACCTGCTCGGTATCGGTGCCCAACCGGGTCAGCATTGATGGCACCGGCTCGTGGTCGAAACGACTGCCAGGCATGCGCAGGTACTTGTCCATCAACTGCAGGCGCAAGTCACGTGCGACATTGCGACCACCCCGGGCCATCGTGTAATCACTGATCAGACCAAACAGTCCTCGGCCAAACAGCAACACGACCATGGCCAAGGGGAGCCACCAATTGAACTGCTTGGCAACAAGCAAGTCATCGATGATGGGTTGCTGCAACTTGACGATCACCGTGCTGACCGCCGCCTCCAGCAACATCGCCAGCGCAGCGATGCCCAACAGCCCCCGATAAGGCTTTGCGTAACCCTGCAGCCGGCGCCATGTCCGTCGTGTGGCGGCGCCTTCGCTCATTTCACGACTTCCTTCCCGCCACGTTGCTCCGGCGCCGTGGCGATCATGATCTGGCGAAAGCCCAGCTGGCCGAGGGCCTCATATGCAGTGACCACCGCCTGGTGCGGCGTGCGTGCGTCGGCGCGGAGCAACACCGGGCGACTGCGGTCATCGCCCGCGACATCGGCGATGCTGCGCTTGAGCGACTCAACGTCGGTGCGCAGCACCTCGCGGTCGCCGACGAAATAACGGCCATCGGCGTTCACCAGCACGGCCAGCGGTTGCGACTGCGCGGGGGCGGGCTCGCCATTGGCACGCGGCAGCTGCAGGCGCAGCACCGCGCGGCTGTCGAAGGTGGTGGTTACCACGAAGAAGATGATCAGGCACAGGATGACGTCGATCATCGGCACCAGGTTGATCTCGGGCTCGTCATCGGCCCTGTGGTCGCGGATGCGCATGTCAGCCGTGCTCGCGCGTTTCCAGCACGTCGATCAGCTGCATCGCTTCGTGCTCCATGTCGACGATGTAGCCGGCGATGCGGCCACGGAAGTAGCGATGGAACACCAGTGCCGGCACCGCCACGATCATGCCGGTCGCGGTGCAGATCAGCGCCTTGCCGATGCCGCCGGCCAGCTGGTCCACGTCGCCGATGCCGTGATCGAGGATGCCGAGGAACATCTCGATCATGCCGACCACCGTGCCGAACAGGCCCAGCAATGGGCCCGCCGCGGCGATGGTGCCGAGCGTGTTGAGGTATTTCTCCATCTGGTGCACGAGGTGGCGACCGGTGTCCTCGACCCGCTCGCGGATCGCCTCGCGGCTCTTGTGGCGCACGTCCAGCGCGGAGGCCAGCAACGCGCCCAGCGGCGAAGTCTGGCGCAGGGCGTCGATGTGCTGCTGCTCCAGGTTGCCGCGCTTGGCCCACTCGCGGACCTCCTCGCCCAGGCCCGGCGGCATGATCGCGCTGCGTCGCAGGCTCCAGAACCGTTCCACGATGATCGCCAGCGCCACGAACGAAAGCAGCAGCAACGGAATCATCGGCCAGCCACCGGCCTTCACCAGTTCGATCATCGGGGTCCTTGCGCGAATGTCGGGGGAACGGATGGATAGGATAGCCCAGCCCCGCGCGACTGCCGGGCCACCGCATCCCAGAACCGCGGCGATTCAAGGCGCTGCGCCTGCCACGCCACGCCGTCGCGC
The DNA here is from genome assembly GCA_014879375.1 of Lysobacteraceae bacterium. Classification (GTDB taxonomy): domain Bacteria; phylum Pseudomonadota; class Gammaproteobacteria; order Xanthomonadales; family Xanthomonadaceae; genus Solilutibacter. The sequence continues at coordinate 3,473 of JACSSF010000176.1, read as the reverse complement.
CCGATCTTCACCCGGATCGCCCCCGATTCCGAGCTGATCAGCGGCGTGGCGCCGACCTCACGCCAGCGGGCGATGATGTTGTCCCGGGGATGACGAAAGCGGTTGGCGTAACCGGCCGACACCAACGCCAATTGCGCGCCGGTGGCCTCGACGAAGGCTTCCGACGAGGACCCGCCACTGCCGTGATGCGGCACCGTGACCACCTCGGCCCGCAGGTCGGCAGCTGGCAGGCGCAGCAGCCGGCCTTCGATCAGTTCGTCGATGTCGCCGGTCAGCAGGGCCGCGCCGTGCGCCGTCTCGATCCGCAGCACGCAGGTGGACTGGTTTTTCAGATACGGGAATCCGGGCGTGGGATGCAGGAAGCGAAAACGCACGCCATCCCACGTCCATGTTTGTCCGGCCTCGCAGGCGGTGGTGCCTGGCAACGGTGCATCCGGCGGCGCCAATGTCCGGCCAACCGGCAGTGCTCGTGCGATCGCCTCGCGACCCCCAGCGTGATCGGCGTCACCGTGGCTAAGCACCATGGCATCGAGACGGTCGATGCCATGGGCGCGCAATACCGGTAACACCGAACGCTCACCGGCATCGAAACCATCCGGCGTCGCCGGGCCGGCGTCATAGAGCATGGCGTGATGTCGGGTGCGCACCAGCATCGCCGTCCCCTGGCCGACATCGACCTGCACGATCTCGACCTCGCCCATCCCGGGCGATTCGATGCCCGGCCACAACAGGGGCAGCGCCAAGGTGCCGGCCAGCACCCGACCGGGCATGCCGCGCGGCATCAGCAAGACGAATGCCGCGAGCAAGGCCAACGGCAGCGCCCAGAACGCGGACTGCGGCACCCACAACAACGCGAGCCGTGAATCCGCCAGCCATTCAAACAAGGGCCAGCTGAGGTCGAAGGCGCGACCGGCCAAGGTCCAGAGCGGTGCGCCTGCACCATCGAACAGCATCTCGGCCACCGTACCGAGCAATGCCAGCGGCACCACCACCGCGCTCCACCACGGCACCGCGACGAGGTTGGCGAGCGGCCCGACCAGCGAGGCCTGGGCGAAGAAGATGACCGCCAGTGGCAGCAGTCCGAGGCTGGCCACCGCCTGTGCGGCGAGGAACTGCCGCACATGGCCGGCGCGCATGCCCTGCAGGCACCACGCGAGCCAGGCCACGCCGCCGAAGCTCAGCCAGAACCCCGGCCGCAGCACTGACAGCGGATCCATCATCAAGACCAGCATCAGCGCGACCGACAGCGACTGCGCCACGCCGGTCTGTCGCCGCAACATCAGCGCGCCGGCGACGAAGGCGATCATCAGCACCGTGCGCAAGGTGGGGAGTGATGCCCCGGTGGCGACGAGATACGCGAAGGCGCCCAGCGTCGCAGCCGCCGCCATGGCGATGCGGCGCGGGCAACCACGGCCCAGTTGCGGCCAAAGTTGATACAAGCCCCAAGCCAAGCCGGCCAGACCGAGGCCGACCAGCCCGACATGGAAGCCGGAGATGGCGATGAGATGGGTGAGGCCGGCGGCGCGCAGCTTTTCCCAGTCCTCGGCGGACAGGCCGCGGGTGTCCCCCAGCGCCAGCGCCGCGATGAAGCGCCCGGAGGCTGCGTGGGTGCCCGCCGTGATGCGCGAGGACATGCCCTCACGCCACGCGACGATGCCACGCGGAGGACCGATACGTGCGGCCGATGCCTCGTCGCGCACCTGCCCTGTCGCGGCGATCCCATCCAGCAACATCTGCCGCTCACCATCAAAGGCGCCCGGGTTGCGCAATGCGCGAGGCGCCCGCAGCTTGACCCGCAGCTGCCAGCGTTCGCCCGCCTTCAACTGCCAGCGCGGACCGGGCGTGTCGTCGCGCTTTCGCCATGCGTCGTACCAGGACAGGCGCAAACGCTGGCCACGCAGCGCCGCGGCCTCGCCAGCGTCATCGACCAGCAGGTCGAAACGGGTGCGACGTTGCTCGTGCATGGGCAATTCGACGATGCGACCGCTGACCGTCGTCTCCTGCAACTCCATCGACACGGGCAGTTGCGCGGCCATCCGCCACGTCCCTTGCGCCATCAGCAAGCCGCCGCCCAGCAGCAAGGCGCCGGCGATCCGCCAGACGCGACTTCCGCGCAACCAGCCGAGGACGCCTGCCAGCGCGACGATGGCGATCAGCCAGATCGGGGGCAGTAGCGGCAGGCGCGTGGCCAGCAACATGCCAAGCAGCAGCGCTGCGGCGGTCGCGGGTGAGAACAGCGGCGTCCTTGCCGCATCGTTCATGTCAGACCTCGCTGATGTCAGACATCATGAATCGGGACTTCCCTCAGCTTGCCTTCGTGCAGTTCCAGCACGCGGTCCAGTTGCCGCGCGAGGCGACGATCATGCGTGACCAACACCAGACTGGTCTTCTGCTCGCGGTTGAGGTCGAGCATCAGCTCGAACACGCCGCCGGCGGTACGGTCATCCAGGTTGCCGGTCGGCTCATCGCCCAACACACAGGCCGGACGGTTCACCAGCGCACGCGCCACCGCCGCGCGCTGACGCTCGCCACCCGACAGCTCGCCCGGCTTGTGATCAAGACGATGTGCGAGCCCGACCTGATCCAGCAGCGTCGAAGCACGCTGGCTTGCTTCTTCCACGCTCGCGCCACCCACCAGCACCGGCAGCATCACGTTCTCCAGCGCGGTGAATTCCGGCAAGAGGTGATGGAACTGGTACACGAAACCGAGGGCACGATTGCGCAGCTTGCCGCGCGCGGCATCGGACAACTCGCTCATCTTCTGCCCGGCGACGAACACCTCGCCCGTGGTCGGCGTGTCCAGGCCGCCGAGCAGGTGCAGCAAGGTGCTCTTGCCGGCGCCGGACGCACCGATGATCGCAACCGTTTCGCCGGTACGGACGCTGAGGTCCAGCCCGTCGAACACCGGTGTGCGCAGCTTGCCTTCGGCATAGGTCTTGCCGAGTCCTTCGGCGCGGATCGCCTCGCCCTGCACCGTCGTATCGATGGTTTCACTCATAGCGCAGCGCCTCCGCCGGCGGCGTGCGCGAGGCGCGCCAGGCCGGATATAACGTGGCGAGGAAGGCCATCACCAACGCCACGCAGGCGATGATCACCACGTTGTCGGCGCGCAGTTCGGTCGGCAGGCCGGTGATGTAGTAGACATCCTCCGGCAGCAGTTGCACGCCCAGGATCGATTCGATCACGCCGAGGATGCGCTCGAGGTTGAGCGTCAGCAGGATGCCGCCGATCACGCCGGCGACCGTGCCGATCACGCCGATCAGCGTGCCCTGCACCATGAAGGTCTGCATCACCTGCATCGGCGTGACGCCGAGCGTGCGCTGGATGGCGATGTCGGCCTGCTTGTCGGTCACCAGCATCACCTGCGAGGACACCAGGTTGAACGCGCCCATCGCGATGATCAACGACAGCAGGATGCCCATCACCGTCTTTTCCATCTTGAGCGCGCGGAACATGTTGGCGTTCTCGTACAT
>JACSSF010000054.1 GCA_014879375.1 Lysobacteraceae bacterium | reverse complement strand
TCGTTGGTCGCGGTGCGCAATTCGACGGGCAGCAGGGAGTCGAGCAGCTTCAGCGCCAGCTCGCCGGCGGCGATGCCTTCCTCGCGCTGCGCGTACTCATAGACGACCGAATACACGCCGGGGCGATCATCGGAGATGCTGCGGGTCTTGCCGAAGGTGACGTCCTCGCCGGCGACGTTCTGCAGCTCGATGGCGACGTGTTCCAGCACATGGCCGAGCCACGTGCCCTCGCCTTCGCGCATCCGGCGGATGAAGCCCCCGGGTTCGCGATAGGAGCAGCCATGCTCGGCCAAGCCCGGCAGTGCCTCGACCAGCGCATCGACAAACCCGTTGCCGAGCCTCGCGGTCGGCCATTGCTCCAGCTCGCCCAGGTCCAGCTCGAGGCGGATGACCGGGAACTTCGCGTACTGCGAGGGCCCGACATAGACATTGCGATTCAGTACCCGCATCCCACCCTCCGCCAAGTTGTTTTCAGTCTGCTGCGACGATCATGCCTTCACTGGCGACAACGATCCCGCCGATGCCTTGCGCGTTTCCAGATTGAAGCTGGCGCCCGCCGTGAGGACGTGGATCTGCACCCCCAGCATGCAAACCGGTGCATCCCCGCTGACTTGCGCCATCGACGAAAATTGCAGGCCATCGGCATCGACCACGGTCACCGCGCCGCTGCCCTCGACCTCGACCACGTTATCCGGGCCGATCAAGGCCGCGGTGTCTTCATCCACGCCCAAGCCTATCCCAAACGGGTTGTAGGCCAGCGCCGCGAGCAGGCGCCCGAGCCGATCGCGCTGGCGGAAATGCTGGTCGATGACGACGCGGTTGGTCAGGCCAAGGCCCGGCGCCAGCCGCACGCTGTTCGCCCGCGGCGTCGAGCTGTCGCTCTCGCCGCCCGCGATCATGTGTTCGCACAGGATGCCTGCACCCGCGCTGGTGCCGCCGACCGGAACGCCGCGCGCATTGCGGGCACGGATGGCTTGCGCGATGGGCGTGCCGCCCAGGATGGTCGAGAGCCGCAGCTGGTTGCCGCCGGTGATGAAGATGCCATCGGCATCCTGGATGGCGCGCACGCGGTTGGGTTCGTGTGCATCGCGACGGGTGTCGAAATCGAGCACACTGACCTCGTCCGCGCCCATGTCGAGGAACAACTGCTCGTAGCGATCGCCCGTCTCGTTGAGCTTGCTGGCGGTGGGAATCACCGCGATGTTGGCGCCCTTGCCGCCGCACAGTTCGAAGAACCGGCGCAGCACGCGCATGTCGAGTTCCTTGTCTTCCGCTCCACCGATGGGAACGATCCAGCCGCGCGTTTCGCCGTCGGCTACCTTGCTGGGACACATGTACTGCTTTTCCCCTGAGAATCAGCGCTCGAACATACCATGCCGAACCGCCGCGCCATCGCGGACATGGACGACGCCATTGACGACAACATGCCGGGCCTGGCCAGCGGCATCCAGGGCCACGAGATCCGCATCGCCACCCACCGCGATGCGCCCCTTGCCCGGCAGGCGAAGCAGGTCCGCCACGTTGCAGGTGAACGACGGCAACGCACGTGCCAACGGCAGGCCACGCGCCAGCAACGCATTCAAGGTGTCGAGCAGGGCGCCGGAATGGCCGATGTCCATGCCGCAGACGCGGCCCTGCTCGTCGAAGCAAGCCAGGCAGCCACCCGCATCGGAACTGATCGTCACCCGCTCCGGCGGCGCACCGCTGTCGAGGTAGCGGATCAATGCCTCGTCGGCCGGCCATGCGTCCTCGCCTTCCTCGACCGGGAACGCGGTGATATCCACGTGGCAGCCGCGCTTGGCCAAGGCCACCGCTTCCTCGAACAACGCCTTCTTGCGGTTCACGTGCGTCGGCTGGAAAACACGAGGCGGCAGCTCGCTGGTGTCGAGCGCCTGCCGCACCAGTTCCAGTCCGCGCGGGCCGTCGCCCAGATGCAGGTGCACGATGCCGGCCTTGCCGGTCATCAGGCCCGCCACATGCGCTTCCGATGCGAGGCGGAGCACATCGTCGAGGGTCGGCTGGCTGGAGCGATGGTCGCTGATCGCCACTTCGCCGACGCCGATCAACGCATCGCTGAAGACGATGTCACCGCGCACCGTGCCGGTGAGCGTGGTCGGCGGGATGTGGTAGCCGCCGCAATAGGCCCAAGCACCCATGCCCTGCTCGCGCAGCGCATACACATGCGAGAGCAGTTCCGCGGTGCTGCGCGAAACATCGTCCGTGCCTAGCAAACCGATCACCGACGTCACGCCGGCGGTGGTGTAGCGCGACAGCAACGGCGCCGGCACGCGACTGGCATAGCCGGCCTCGCCGCCACCGCCACTGACGTGCACGTGGCCGTCGATGAAGCCCGGAATCAGGCGCGCGCCCTGCAGGTCGATGACCTCGATGCCCAGCGCATCCGGCAATGCCGGTTCGGCTTCGCCCATCCACAGCACCTTGCCGCCACCGACCAACAAGTGCCGCAGCCCGATGGCCTCGGGGGCAAACACATCGGCATTGCGCAGCAGCAGCATGGGCGTCGTCATTCGCGCAGCGTGCGGCGCGTCCGCGTTGGCGTCAACCACTACTGGCCCCGCGGGTGAAAGCCACGTATTCGTCCAGCTTGGCGCGCGCGGCGCCGGAATCGATCGCCGCGCCCGCGCGCTGGATGCCGTCGGCGATGGAGTCCGCCACGCCGCTGGCATATAGGGCCGCGCCGGCGTTCATCATGACGATGTCGCGCGGCAGACCGGGCGCGCCCGAGATCGCTTCAAGCAACATCGCTTTCGATTGAGCCGCATCGCCCACCTGCAGGTTGCGGGTATGCGCCATGTGGATGCCGAAATCCTCGGGGTGCACTTCGTATTCGCGCACTTCGCCATCGCGCAGCTCACCGACCAGGGTCGAGGCGCCGAGCGAGAGTTCATCCATGCCGTCACGTCCCCACACCACCAATGCATGCTTCGCGCCCAGCGCCTGCAACACGCGCACCTGGATGCCGACGAGATCGGGATGGAACACGCCGAGTAGGATGTTCTCGGCGCCCGCGGGGTTGGTCAGCGGCCCAAGGATGTTGAACAGCGTGCGCACGCCCATCTCGCGGCGCACTGGTGCGACGACTTTCATCGCCGGGTGATGCAGGGGGGCGTACATGAAGCCGATACCGGTCGCGGCGATGCAGTCGGCGACGCGCTCGGGCGACAACTCGATGTCCGCGCCAAGCGATTCAAGCACATCCGCGCTGCCGGAACTCGACGACACGCTGCGGCCGCCGTGCTTGGCCACCCGCGCGCCCGCCGCGGCGACCACGAACATGGAGGCGGTGGAGATGTTGAACGTGTGCGCGCCATCGCCGCCGGTGCCGACGATATCGACCAGGTTCGTGCGATCGGCGACATCGACCTTGCGCGAGAACTCGCGCATGACCGTCGCCGCGCCGGCGATCTCGTCGACCGTTTCCTTCTTTACCCGCAGGCCGGTGAGGATGGCGGCAGTCATCGTCGGCGAGACTTCGCCGCGCATGACCTGGCGCATCAGGTCGACCATCTCGTCGAAGAAGATTTCGCGATGCTCGATGGTGCGCTGTAGTGCTTGCTGAGGCGTCATCGGCACTTCATTTCTCCAGGAAATTCTTCAGCAGTGCATGGCCGTGCTGGGTCAGGATGGACTCGGGATGGAACTGCACGCCTTCGACCGGGTATTCGCGATGACGCAGGCCCATGATCTCCTCGAAGCTGCCGTCGTCGTTTTCCGTCCACGCGGTGATCTCCAGCGCGTCCGGCAGGCTGTCACGTTCCACCACCAAGGAGTGGTAGCGGGTCGCTTCATACGCATCCGGCAGGCCCGCGAAGACACCCTTGCCTTCATGACGAATATGCGATGTCTTGCCGTGCATGATGCGGCCCGCACGGATCACCTTGCCGCCGTACACCTGCCCGATGGACTGATGGCCTAGGCACACGCCGAGGATCGGGATGCGCGGCCCCAGGTGCTCGATCAATGCCATCGACACGCCGGCCTCGTCAGGCGTACGCGGGCCGGGCGAAATCACGATCTTCTCCGGCGCGAGGCGCTCGATCTCTTCCACCGTCAGCGCATCGTTGCGCTCCACGCGCACGTCGGCACCGAGCTCCTGCAGGTACTGGACGAGGTTGAAGGTGAAGCTGTCGTAGTTGTCGATCATCAGGATCATGGCACCGATACCTCGTTATCGTCTTGCACTTTCAGCAACTTCCATTCCGTAAAGGTCGCGTTTCCACCTGGCGTGCCATAACCCGGGTAGGCAGTCACGTTGTCGATGCCGAATGTCGCCATGTCCGTGGGGAGGAATGTCCATTGGCATTTGCACCCCCGCAGTTGTCCGTACACCGTTACCTCGGGATCGACACCAATCAATTGGTAGAAATCCCTCTGCCGATGCTTCACCATCCGGGCATATTTCCAAGCCTTCCACCTGAAGACTGCACGTTCAATCCAGTTCATGTCTCTTCCATAGGCGTCACGGAAGAAGGCCATGTTGATCTTGTCGAAATCAAACAACCCTTCCTGAATTGCTGAGCCATGCCAGACCACCACAGTGCGCGGCTCGATGACCTTGCGACGACCTGCCGGGAACACGTAATTGGCACAGGAAGACATGCATATGCCGTCCGTTACATGCACGTCCAGTTGATGCTGATGAACCAGTAGTCCCAGGTCGATGCCCATGCCGATTTCACCGCCACCGGAGTTGATTGCCAGCGTGTTGACATCGGAATTCGCTTCAAGCAACGCGGCCACCTGATCCACGCCCTTGCGGGTGAGCTCACCGACGTAGTGGATCTTGTCGCCCTGCAATGAAACAGTCGCTTCTTCCGCCACTGCCTGCTTGAGCACAGGCGCACCCTGCAGAGCAACTGCGACAGTCAAGGCCAGGATCATCTCAAAGCCCCTTGGCTGCCTGTGCCACGGCGCGGAACAGCGCGCGGCCCTTGTTCATTGTCTCGTCCCACTCTTTTTCCGGATCGGAGTCGTAGACGATGCCGGCGCCGGCCTGCACGTGCAGGCGACCATCCTGGATCACCGCGGTGCGGATCGCGATGGCGGTGTCGGCATCGCCGTTCCAACCCAGGTAGCCGACCGCGCCGGAATACACGTTGCGCTTGACCGGCTCCAGCTCGCGGATCACCTCGAGCGCGCGAATCTTCGGCGCACCCGACACGGTACCTGCCGGGAACGCGGCGCGTAGCGCATCCATGTAACCGAGCCCTTCGCGCAGGCGACCCGTCACCTCGCTGACGATGTGCATGACGTGGCTGTAGCGCTCGATGGTGAAACTGTCGCCCAGCTTGACCGTGCCGGCCTCGCTGACGCGCCCGACATCGTTGCGACCGAGGTCGATCAGCATCAGGTGCTCGGCTCGCTCCTTGGGGTCGGCCAGCAGTTCGGCCTCCAACGCGACATCCAGCTCCTGTGTTTCACCGCGCGGACGCGTGCCGGCGATCGGGCGCACGGTGACGATGCCCTCGTTCAAACGCACCAGAATTTCTGGGGACGAACCCACGACCTGCGTGCGTCCGGTATCGAGGAAATACATGTACGGCGAGGGATTCATCGCCCGCAACGCGCGATAGACATCGACCGGGCGTGCATGGAACGGCACCGACAACCGCTGCGAAAGCACGACCTGGAACACATCGCCCGAACGGATGTAATCCTTCACCTGCTCGACGGCCTGGATGTAGCCCTCGCGACTGAAACCACCGTGGAAATCAGCCTCGTCCAGCACCTGGCCTTGCAGGGTTTCGGGGTAGCCACTGCCCGCCTGACGCAGGCGATGCACCAGCGCATCCAGACGGCGCTGCGCACGCGCATGGGCATGCGGCGCGCCGGCTTCAGCGTGGACGATGAGGTACAGCCGGCCTTTCAGGTTGTCGAAGACGGCCAGCTCGTCGCTCTGCATGAGCAGGATGTCAGGCGTGCCGAGTTCATCGGGCTTGTCCTGACGGATGAAGCGCGGCTCGATGTAGCCGATCGATTCGAACCCGAACCAGCCGACCAGACCGCCTGCGAAACCCGGCAGCCCCGGCACCTCGGGCACGCGCTGCGCGACGCGCAGGCGCTCGACTTCCGCCAACGGGTCATCGACATGGCGGCGCTCGATCTCGATGCCGTCTTCGCAGACCGAAAGTTCCTGCCCGCGGAACGCATACACACGCCGCGCCGGCAGGCCGATGATCGACCAGCGCCCCGAACGCTCGCCGCCTTCGACCGACTCGAACAGATAGGTATGCGGGCCGTCGGCCAGCTTCAGATAGACCGACAGCGGCGTGTCGAGGTCGGACAGGACCTCGCGCACGACGGGGATGAGGGTGTGGCCTTCAGCGGCGAGGCGCTGGAATGTCTCTTCGGTAATCACGCGGATTCTCTGGTGGCAACGGACAGGCAGGACGAACGGGGGCTGCGGGCCACCATCGCCAGTTGCCGTTGCCAACAATGCGCGTGAAAACAGGACTCATGCGGCTACTTTAGCCCAAACGTGCTGCACCGCGTCAAGCATGTCCGTCCTTGCCTGCGGGGGAAAGCAGCGGACTGATGGACGGCAGGTGCATGCGCAGGCGGGCGGGCACGGCCTCGATACGGAACCGGCTGGCCTGCATCGGCTCGCCATCCAGGTTGAGCGTGAATGGCTGCGCGGCGGTGATTTCCAGCCACGGCATCCTGGCGCAGACACCGATTTGTTCCAGCGCCGCCGCGCGCCCGGCCGACAGCGCGGTCGCCAGCAGCGAGAAAAGATCGCTGTCGTCGCCCGGCTCATCGGGGACGATGGTCAGGTCGATCAGGCCATCGTCCACGACTGCCTTCGGACAGAGCACTTGGCCACCACCGGCTTGTCGACCGTTGCCGATGCCGAGCGCGATGAACGCACCCTGCCAGTCGAAGCCCTCGCCGCGAAAGCGGGCGGTCAGCGGCTCGGCCTGCCCCAGCCGGGTAAGGCCGGTCAGCACGTAGGCCAGCCCGCCCAGCTTCTTCTTCAGCTCGGGATGGGTTTCCACCGTGACCTGGGTGCCGAAGCCGCCGGTGGCGAGGTTCGCGCACCACCGGGTTTCCTGATCGTCGCTGACCCTGAGGAGGTCGATGGGCCGTGCCGGCTCCGATTGCACCAGTGCCAATGCGCCGTCCGGCGTCAGCGGAATGCCCGCGCCACGTGCGAAGTCGTTGGCGCTGCCCAGCGGCAGCAAGCCGAGCGCGGGCAAGTCGTCGCCATCCAGCCCGGCCAACACGTTGGCGATCTCGTTCAAGGTGCCGTCGCCACCGCCGGCGATCACCGTGGTCGCGCCGGCATCGGCGGCTTCGCGCACGCAGCGACCGGCGTCGCCACTTTCCCAGGTCACGCGAACGGTGAGCGGCAGGCCGGCCTTGCGCACCTGCGCCACCGCGTCGCGCACGGCGGGGTCGCCGGCAGACTTGCCGTTCAGCACCAGCATGACCATGGGCTCGCGGGGGTCGATGTCGTTCATGCACGCACGCTAACGGGTGCCGATGCGATGGCGCGTGAACGCAACATCGCATGATCGATGCGTCATCAAAACGTCATGCGATGCAGGGAGCATGGGAGGCCATAGCCAAGGATGAAACGCGGAGGACGGAGCCTCCAACATCCCCGGACCGGCGCCGCAGGGCGTCGGTTTCTTTTTTGCCTCAGGCGCGCGCGGCGTCGACGGCCGCCTTCATCCGGCGGATGACATCGGCGTAATCCGCCTGGCCGAAGATGGCCGAGCCGGCGACGAAGGTATCCGCGCCCGCCTCGGCGATCTCGCCGATGTTGTCCGGCTTGACCCCGCCATCGATCTCCAGGCGGATCGCGCGACCGGAGGCATCGATGCGCTCGCGCACGCGGCGCAGCTTGTCCAGCGTGGACGGAATGAACGCCTGCCCGCCGAAGCCCGGGTTGACCGACATCAGCAGTACGTAGTCGATGTCGCCCAGCAGGTAGTCCAGTACGTCGAGCGGCGTGGCCGGGTTCAGCACCAAGCCCGCCTCGCACCCCAGCGATTTGATCAGCTGGATGCTGCGATGCACGTGGCGACTCGCCTCCGGATGGAAGCTGATGTGGGTCGCACCGGCCTGGGCGAACATCGGGATGATCGCATCCACCGGCTCCACCATCAGGTGCACGTCGATGGGCGCGGTGACGCCATGCTTGCGCAGCGCCTCGCACACCAGCGGGCCGATGGTGAGATTGGGCACGTAATGGTTGTCCATTACGTCGAAGTGCACCCAGTCGGCGCCGGCGGCGAGGACGTTGTCGACTTCCTCGCCCAGCCGCGCGAAGTCGGCGGACAGGATCGACGGGGCGATGACGGTGGTT
>JACSSF010000027.1 GCA_014879375.1 Lysobacteraceae bacterium | reverse complement strand
CGAGACCGACATGACCCAGAAGACCGTCCTCAACGACACCCACCGCGCGATGGGCGCGAAGATGGTCGACTTCGGCGGCTGGGACATGCCGATCCACTACGGCTCGCAGATCGACGAACATCACGACGTGCGCCGCGACGCCGGGATGTTCGACGTGTCGCACATGACCGTGGTCGATCTCACCGGCGCGCGCGTGCGCGACTTCCTCCGCCAGCTGGTCGCCAACTCGGTGGACAAGCTGCAGAAGCCGGGCAAGGCGCTCTACACCTGCATGTTGACGCCCGAGGGCGGCATCATCGACGACCTCATCATCTATTACATGCGCGATGACTGGTTCCGCCTGGTCGTGAATGCGTCCACCCGCGACAAGGACTTGGCGTGGATCACCGCCCAGGCCAAGCCGTTCGATGTCGATGTCGTCGAACGTCCCGAGTTCGGCATGATCGCGGTGCAGGGCCCGAACGCGCGCGAGAAGGTGATCGCGCTGCTGGACGAGACCGATCGCGCCAAGGCCGCCAAGCTGGGCCGCTTCGCCGCGCTGGAAACGCGTACCGTTGACGGCGTGCCGCTGTTCGTCGCGCGCACCGGTTATACCGGCGAGGACGGTTTCGAGGTGATCGTGCCCGAGCCTGCCACCGTCGCGCTGTGGAACGCGTTGGCGGCGGCGGGCGTGAAGCCGGCAGGACTCGGCGCGCGCGACACGTTGCGCCTGGAGGCCGGCATGAACCTGTACGGCCAGGACATGGACGAAACCGTTTCCCCGTTTGAAGCCGCGCTGGCCTGGACGATCGCGCTCGACGAAGGCCGCGAGTTCATCGGTCGCCGCACGCTGGAGGAACAAGCCGTCGATGGCGCGCCGCGCCAGATGATCGGCCTGGTCATGGACGAGAAGGGCGTGCTGCGCCACGGCCAGCGCGTGCTGACCGCCAATGGTGACGGCGAGATTCTCTCCGGCACCTTCTCGCCGACGCTCGGCAAGGCGATCGCGTTCGCCCGCGTGCCCGCAGGCGCGCCCGGTGACGTGCGCGTGGACATCCGTGGCCGCGAGGTGCCGGTGCGCATGGTCAAGTTCCCGTTCGTGCGCGACGGCAAGCCGCAGGACGGCATCTGAGCCGCTAGACTTACCCCACATCTTCCACCCCATTTTCCGGAGTCCCCATGAGCAGCGAAATCCCCGGCGATCTGAAGTTCCTCAAATCCCATGAATGGGTGCGTGTCGAAGGCAATGGCCGCGCCACGATCGGCATTTCCGACCACGCGCAAGGCTTGTTGGGCGACCTGGTCTATGTGGAGCTGCCGGCGGTGGGCGATGACGTCGAAGCGGGCAACGCCTGCGCCGTCGTCGAATCGGTCAAGGCAGCCTCCGACGTGTACGCGCCGGTAAGCGGCAAGGTGGTGGCGGTCAACGAAGCGCTTGCCGACAAGCCGGAGACCATCAACGAGGATGCATTCGGTGACGGCTGGCTGTTCGTCGTCGAGATGAGCGCGCCCGAACAGCTCAACGAACTGCTCTCCGCCGACGACTATGCGGCGACGATGGAAGACGACGACCACTGAGTCATCGCCACGCGCGACACCGACACGGCCGCCCTTGGGCGGCCGTTTTCGTTGCAGGGAGCAGAGCGCGATGCGGCGAAAAGTTCGCGCAAAACACCCGTAACGATGCAAAAAAACCGCCGGTCGGAAAAATAATTTCCAGTGGGGCAAGCGGCATTTTGTTGCTCGTCATGAGGGCGAGTCCTTCGATGCCACGATTGATGCCATGCAGAGACGTGTTGCGGGCAACGAATGAAAAATACTTGTTTTAAAGCCTTGCACGACATCGATGCGTTCGTGCTTGCGCAAACTAGAAGCAACATCCGCTGTCCTGCGTCGCCTTGAGCGACCCGCCACGCACCGTCCCGGCGTCGACATGCCGGAAAAAATTTACGCCCATGTGTTGACAGCTCAAAAAAGCGTGATTAGGTTTCGCGAAAACCACAGGCGGATTTGAATTGCCCAACCTCATCGCGAATCGTGTGCATGCGGACTTGTCCGTCGTCGCTTCGAAACGAAGCGGGGTTCGCCGGGCTTTCCCTTTCGGCCTCCGTCATCTTCCGGAACCCGCGTCGTCGAACGTCGCGGGTTCTTTCGTATTCGCGTGCCATGTTCGCCATGCACGCATCGACACCGCAGCCTCGCGCGTCGCGCGCGGCCGGTCCGCCCCGGGTCCGACTCCCGTGGCGCGTAAGCCTGGGCAGCTGTAAGCAAAGTCCCAATGACAAGGAGCCATACCATGGCCATGAAGAAAGCAGCAAAGAAAAGCACCGCCAAGAAGGCGGCCAAGAAAACCGTGAAGAAGGCGACCAAGAAGGCCGCTGCCAAGAAGACCGTGAAGAAGGCCGCCAAGAAGAAGCCGGCAGCCAAGAAAACGGTGAAGAAGGCGGCGAAGAAAGCCGTGAAGAAGGCCGCCAAGAAGAAGCCGGCAGCCAAGAAGGCCGCGAAGAAGGTAGCCAAGAAGAAGCCGGCCGCCAAGAAGGCCGCGAAGAAGGTTGCCAAGAAGAAGCCCGCCAAGAAAGCTGCCAAGAAGGCAGTGAAGAAGGCCGCCAAGAAGCCAGCCGCCAAAAAGGCTGCGAAGAAGGTTGCCAAGAAGAAGCCCGCCAAGAAAGCTGCCAAGAAGGCAGTGAAGAAGGCGGCGAAGAAGAGGCCGGCGGCCAAGAAGGCCAAGAAGCCGGCAGCAAAGAAAGCCAAGAAGGCCCCGGCTGCAATGCCGCCGATGCCGATGCCGACGATCTGATCTCGGCACTTGTCCTGCCGTCCTTCGCGCCCAGGCGAAGGCGGCCGGATCACTTGGGTTCCGGTCATTCGGATACCAAAAACCCGCGCTTGGCGCGGGTTTTTTCTGTGCGGTGCAATCTTGCGGAAGGTTTAGCGGGGCGGCGTGCCCTCGGCCGAGCCGCTGCCCACGCCTTCGGTTTCTTCCTCCAGCCCTTGTCCGGGTGCGCCGGTCAGGTTGTCCAGCTTCAGCCAAGCGACTTGCGGCAAACCGATCGCGCTGTCGAGGATGGTCGGCAACAGGCCGGAAGGCAGGCTGCTTTCGCTGTTCCACAGGATCACCACGCCAAGATCGCGGTCGGGCAGCAAGGCCATCGCGCCGCGATACCCCTGCACTGCGCCGCCGTGGAAGTAGAGCTTGTGGCCTGCGTAGTCGTACACCCGCCAGCCGATGCCGTAGCCGGCCGACTGCAGGCGCTCGCGCCGCCATTGCGAGCTGCGGAGCTCGGTCGGGGTATCGATGCGCGCGGTATGGATCTCGCGCAGGAGTTCCGGCGGCATGACATCGGGACGATGTCCCATTTGCGCGATCAGGTACTGCGCCATGTCGTTGATGCTGGCGTTGACGCCCGCCGCCGGGCCCAGACGGTAATAGGTCGGCTTGGGCATCAGCGAGCGCCAGCTGCCGCCGCTGCGCACATGCGGCTTGGCCCATCGCGGACTGCCTTCGATGCCTTCCAGCCCCAGGCTTGCGTCGTGCATGCCCAACGGCTTGAAGATGCGCGACTGCACGTTGTCCTCGTAGTACCGCCCGGTGGCGGCATGGACCACGTCGCCGATCACGCTGAAGGCGACGTTCTGGTACGAGTAGCAAGCGCCCGGCGCGCAACGCAACGGCGCGGCGGCCAGCTTGGCGCGCACGTCGTAATAGTTGGCGTTCGCCTCGATGTCGCGATCATAGGCATTGCGGGTGAGGCCGGTGCTCTGGCTGAGCAGGTTGGCCAGGTTCAGGCGCGCGGTCGAATCGGCATTGCTGAGGCGAAAGCCCGGCACGTACTGCACGACCGGCTGGTTCCATGACAGCACGCCGTCGTTGACCAGCATGCCGGTCAGCGTGCCGGCGAAGGACTTGGACAGCGAGGCAAGGCGGAACACGGTATGTGCGTCCACCGGCTCGGGGCGCGAGGTGTCGGTGATGCCGTAACCGCGCGCGCTCAGCACGTTGCCGTTCTGCACGATGGCCACCGCCATGCCCGGCACCTTCTGGTTGCTGACCAGTTGCTGCGCGATGCCCTCGAAGGTGTCGACATCGAAAGGCAGGGGTGGAGCAACGGCGGGTTGCTGTTGCAGATAGTTGTCGAGCGCAGTGTTGCCAGGCGAGGTCTGTTCCACCGCGGGGCGTTGCGAGTCGTTGCCGGGCCAGCGCAACGGCGTCTGCGCGGAGAGCCCGGCGGTTGCCGGCATCAGGAAAGCGATGGTGGCAAGTTTGAACGCAATCAGCGTTTTTCCGCGATGTGCGTGCATGGCAGCCCCTCGGTCGGCATCGGTCTGGGGATCATACTAATGAGTGATTCCCGAATATGCATGAACAGGGCGAGGTAGTGGTGCCATCTATCTGATTTTCATCACAAAAACAGAAATTTTTAGTTGCGGGGCCGCGGCTGCGGGCGAATCAGCTGCCCAGTGCGGCCAACAGTGGCAGTCGCGGCATCGGTCGGATACCGTGCGCGGATGAAACCAAACCCAACGAGCGGCCACGCCCTTGATCGCATCCACCAGGGCGAATGGCCGGCCGTGGCGATCTCGTTCCTGTACTTTTTCTGCGTGCTGGCGGCGTATTACATGATCCGCCCGGTGCGCGAGCAGCTGTCGGCCGCGGTCGGTTCGACCCAGTTGCCGTGGTTCTACGGCGCCACCTTCGTGTGCATGGTGTTGCTGGCGCCGGTGTTCGGCGCGGTGGTCTCGCGCTGGCCGCGGCGCATCGTGGTGCCGCTGTTCAACCTGATCGGGGTGATCTGCCTGCTCTGTTTCGTGCCGTTCTTCGCCGACCCGACCCTGGTGTCGCAGCGCACGCTCGGCATCGTGTTCTTCGTCTGGCTGAGCGTGTTCAACCTGTTCGTGGTGTCGCTGTTCTGGATCTTCATGACCGACATCTGGAGCCCGGAGCAGGCCAAGCGACTGTTCCCGATCATCGCAGTCGCCGGCACCGTGGGCGCCGTGACCGGCCCGACGCTCACTCGCGGCCTGGTGCAGGTGCTTGGCGTCGCGCCGCTGCTGGTGGTGTCGGCGTCGTTGCTCAGCATCGCGGTGGTGTGCGTGGTCATGCTGGGGCGATGGGCGAAGGCACATGCCCACGTGCGCCCGGAACAGGCCGATGGCGAGGCCGTCGGCGGCGGGATGTGGGATGGCGTCAAGCAGATCTTCGCCACGCCCTTCATGCGCAATATGGCGATCCTGCTGCTGCTGGCCGACGGCATCGGCACGGTCAACTACGCGTTGGTCACCGACTACTCGCACCAGGTGTTGACCGATGAAGTGATGCGCACGCGCTTCGCCGCCAATGTCGATCTGGCGACCAACATCCTCACCGTGCTGACGCAATTGCTGCTGACTCGCTGGATGTTGCCGCGTTACGGCGCCGGCCCGGTGATCATGGTGTGGGCGGTGGCCGGCATCGCGATGCTGACGCTGGTGATGCTGGTGCCCGATCCGCATCTGCCACTGATCGCCGGCATGCCGGCGGTGGCGCTGGCGCTGATCGTCACCCGTGGGCTCGCCTACGGCATGGCCGAGCCTGCGCGGCACAGCCTGTTCGCCAAGGCGCCGCGGGTGATGCGCTACAAGGGCCAGAACGTGGTGGACACCGCGGTATGGCGCTTCGGTGACCTGGTGATCGCCAGCGGGATGAACATCCTGCGCGCGGGTGGCGCGACGGTGGCGACTTTCGCCGGCATCAGCGCGGCCTCGGCGTGCATCGCGGGGGTGATCGGCTGGCGCTTGTCACGCCTGACCGGTGACAGCCTGGCCGCATCGATGCGCACCGGCAAGCAGGCATGACCGAGCGTCCGCGCAGCCGACTGCGCACCTTCATCGCCCATCGCCATGTACGCCGCACCACGCTGGCGGCGCTGCTGGCCGCGGTCGCGCTGGTGTTCTACGGCGGCGTGATCGAAACCGCGCGGCTGGTCGAGCGCGATCATGTCTTGCCGCTGTCGCATTGGCCGGCGCAGTGCGATGGCCTGCGCATCGACGTCGTCGCGGACACGCATACCGGCTCGCCGCGCAACGGCGTGGACAAGCTGGATCGCCTCGTCCAGCGGCTCATCCAGAGCGATGCACCCATCGTGGTAATGGCGGGCGACTACGTCATCCTCAGCGTGCTGCTGGGCGAATACGTCCCGCCCGAGGTCATCGCCGAACATCTCAAGCCGCTGACCGCGCGCAAGCCGGTGTACGCGGTGCTGGGCAACCATGACTGGTGGAAGAACGGTCCCGACATCCGCGCGAAGTTCGCTGGCGCCGGCGTGCGGATGATCGACAACCAGGCGGTGCCGGTGGAAGTGGGGGGATGCCGCTTCTGGCTGGCGGGACTGGGCGATCTGCTGGAAGGCCGGCCCGATGTCGCCGGCACCTACGCGCGCATCCCCGCGGGCGCGCCGGTGATCGCGCTCACCCACGAGCCGGACCTGTGGCCGTACATCCCGCCGCGCACCGCGCTGACCATCGCCGGGCATACCCACGGCGGACAGATCTACCCGCTGCCGCTGCGCAAGCCCGGGCGTTTCATTGCACACTCCAACACGTTGAATGGCTGGATCGAGGACGGCGACCGGACCTTGTTCGTTTCACCCGGCATCGGCACCAGCATCATCCCGGTGCGGCTGGGCGTGCCGCCGGAGATTTCGCGGCTGACGCTGCGACAAAGGACAACGCATCCACAAGGGGAAGCGAAATGAGCAACGTGGCGTGGGGACTGGTGGTGCTGGTTGGCCTGCTGCATGCATGGTTCATGGTGTTGGAGATGTTCCTGTGGACGCGACCGGCGGGCCTCAAGACCTTCCGCAACACGCCCGAGCGAGCAGAAGCGACCCGAGTGCTCGCCGCCAACCAGGGGCTGTACAACGGCTTCCTGGCCGCCGGCCTGTTCTACTCGACGATCACCGGCTCGCGAGAGTTCGCGCTGTTCTTCCTCGTCTGCGTGGTGATCGCGGGCCTGTATGGCGCGTGGTCGGTCAGCCGCCGCATCTTCTACGTGCAGGCGCTGCCGGCGTTGATCGCGATCGCCGCATTTTGCCTCGCGCGCTGAGCGCGTCGATCAGGCCGCCGGCTTGGGTGGCGCGGCCGGGGTGATCCACATCGCGATGCGCGCGCGGAAGACTTCCGCGCCAACGTCGTCGGTGATCGAGACATCCAAGGGCAGCTCGTAACCGTCCTCGCTGACGTGCGGGGTGAAGGCGGGCGTGGCCGTCGCGGTCATCGTGCCGACCGCCTTCTTCAGGTATTCGACCTGCATGCCCCTAGGGATCCAACGCATGCCCTTGGGCAAGCTGACATCGCAGGTCAGGCCGCCGACGAACTCGGCCAGGTTGCATAGGGCAATCGCGTGCACGGTGCCGATGTGGTTGGTGACGCGGCGGCGATGCCGGATGCGCGCGACGCCGCGTTGCGGTTCAAGCGAGACGATGCGCGGCGAGATGCTGGCAAAATAGGGCGCCTTCAGGCACACCAGCGTCGAAAACAGCCAGCGGCCGCCGGGTTTGTACGCCAGTTTTCGATACAACGCCAGAATGCGCATCAAGATGCCTCGGTGCAGATGAAGAAAGGCCCGGCATTTCGCCGGGCCTTCTCAGGGGTGTCGATCAGGCGACTTCGCGCTCATGTTCCCGGCGTTCGCGGGCGACAAGGTCCGCGTAGCCCGCCGAGCGTAGTTCCTCGGTGGTGAAGTCATCGACGGTGATGGTGTCGAGGGTCAGCTCGCGCATTTCCTTCAGCTGCAGCGCCTCCTCGTCGGTGATCCAGCCTTCGCGCACGCCTTCGGCGAGTTGGCCGTCGAACTCCAGTGCCTCGATGTCGCTGTTCTTCAGCGCTTTCTGGAACTTGCGCTCCACCGGCTCGGCCAGCACGAACTTCGGCAGGTAGCTGACGATGCGGCCACCCGGGTTGAGCGCGGTCGGCGTGGTGAACACGCCTTCCATCAGGCGATCACGCGCATCGGACGGCGTCATCAGCAGGCTGGCGACCTTGTGGCCCAGGCGATCGCTCGGTGCCTGCGCGCGGCGGCCCAGCGGGAAGATGATCGGCCACAGCAGCCACGCGACCGGACGCACCGGGAAGTTGCGCAGCGCGGTGGAGAGCGCGGTCTCGATCTTGTTGACCGAATCGTGCACCGCCCAGGCGAGCAGCGGCTGGTCGCCGACAGGACGGCCTTCGTCCTCGTAGCGCTTGAGCATGCTGCTGACGATGTAGAGCTGGCTGAGCACGTCGCCCAGGCGTCCCGACAGCGACTCCTTGAACTTCAGCTTGCCGCCCAGCAGCAGCATCGACACATCCGCGAACAGGGCGAGGTTGGCCGAGTAACGATTGAGCTTGCGGAAGTAGCGGCGGGTGTAGTCATCGCCCGGCGCCTTGCCGAAGCGCGAGCCGGTCAGGCCGAACCAGAAGCTGCGCACCGCGTTGGAGATGGCATAGCCGATGTGGCCGAACAGCGCGCCATCGAACTGGTCGATGCGAGCCTTGGGATCGGCCAGCATCGCCGCCTTCATTTCCTTCATCACCCACGGGTGGCAGAGGATCGCGCCCTGGCCG
>JACSSF010000029.1 GCA_014879375.1 Lysobacteraceae bacterium | reverse complement strand
GATCATCAGCGATGCGCTCAACCATGCCTCGATCATCGACGGCGTGCGCCTGTGCAAGGCCAAGCGCTATCGCTACGCCAACTGCGACATGGCCGATCTGGAAGCGCAGCTCAAGCAGGCCAAGGCGGACGGCGCGCGCACCATCATGATCACCACCGACGGCGTGTTCTCGATGGACGGCTTCATCGCGCCGCTGGACGAGATCACCGCGCTCGCCGAGAAGTATGGCGCACTGGTGCATATCGACGAATGCCATGCGACCGGTTTCCTCGGCGCGACCGGCCGCGGCAGCGCCGAGGTCAAGGGCGTGATGGACAAGATCGACATCTTCACCGGCACCCTGGGCAAGGCGATGGGCGGCGCACTGGGCGGCTTCACCACCGCCAAGCGCGAGGTGATCGAACTGCTGCGCCAGCGCTCGCGCCCGTACCTGTTCTCCAACTCGCTGCCGCCGCATGTGGTCGCGGCCGGCATCAAGGCCTTCGAGATGTTGTCGTCGGCCGGCGACCTGCGCGAGCAACTGGCGCGCAACACCGCCCACTTCCGCAAGGAAATGACCGAACGCGGCTTCGATATCAAACCCGGCGTGCATCCCATCAGCCCGGTGATGCTGTACGACGCGCCGCTCGCGCAAAAGTTCGCCGAGCGCCTGCTCGAGGAAAGCATCTACGCGATCGGTTTCTTCTTCCCGGTCGTGCCCAAGGGCCAGGCGCGCATCCGCACCCAGATCAGCGCCGCACATACCCGCGAGCAGCTGGATCACGCGATCGATGCATTCACCCGCATCGGCAAGGAACTGGGCGTCCTGAAAGCCTGATCAATCGCCGCGCAACGCGGCGACCTCGATGTCACTCAACTCTCGCCAAGCCCCCTTGGCGAGATCCCCCAGCACGAGCGAACCGATCGCCACGCGCACCAACCGCAGTACCTCGATGTCGAGCGCGGAGAGGATGCGACGGATCTGCCGGTTGCGGCCTTCGTCCAGTTCGATCTCCAGCCAGGCGTTGCGCTCCCCCGAACGCAGCAACTGCACGCGCGAAACGGCCAGTCGTTCGCCCCCGTCATCGACGCCATCGTGCATTCGCCGCAACATCACTTCGTCAGGGATGCTGGCGACCTGCACGTGATAGGTCTTGCCCGGGCCCGATGCGGGATCGGTGATCGATGCCGCCCATGCGGGATCGTTGGAGAACAGCAGCAGGCCTTCGCTGGCCTTGTCCAGACGTCCGACCGGCGCGATCCAATCCCCTCCCGCGTCTTCAAGGCAGCGATACACCGTGTCGCGCGAGCGCTCGTCCTTCGCCGTCGTCACCAGACCACGCGGCTTGTTGAGCATCAGGTAACGACGCTGGGCATCCGGAATCACGCCATCGAGGCGGATGTCGGGCTCGGATTCGTGCGTTGGTGTTTCGGGGTCGCGGACGATGCGGCCACGCACCGACACGCGTCCTTCGCGGATCATCCCTTCCGCGCTGCTGCGCGAGCACCAGCCACGCTTGGACATCACCCGCGCAAGACCGATCCTTCGCATGCAACCACTCAGGCGACGAGTGCCGCCCGCCCCGCGTCAGCGTGGCTTGGTGGGCGGCATGGCCGGCTTGGCCTCGCCCTCAGTGGGCGTTGCCGGCGGCGTCGTGCCGGCAGCCTGCGCGGTGTCCTTGCGGCCAACGACACGCACGCCACGCGCCTTCATCCACGCATCGAACTCGTCCGCGGTCATGCGCTTGCCGTTCTGGGTCATGTCGAAACGCCAGGGCTTGTTGTCGAACTCCGTCCGCGGCTTGTAGGCAGCCGGGTCGTTCGGATTGACCGGGCTAGGCGCGGCGATGACGCTGGCGACGCTGCGGCAGGTCTCGATCTTCAGCCGCAGGATGACCTGGTCCGCCAACAGCGTTTGATCGTAGGCGCGGGAGAGCACGCCGGAGGGGGCGCCAAGGTCGGAGTACGGCGAGGCGAACTCGCTCGAGACGGGCGGCAACACGTCCGGGGACATCGGCAGGGCCTTGGGCACGCCTGCGCAATTCGGCGTCTGGGCATTCGCCCAGCCGGCGATCAACAGGAGGGGCAGCGCAAGCAGGCGTGGGGACATCATCGGCTCCATGGATTCCGGGGCATGGCAACGGATCAGTGCGACCCGCATGACACGCTAGGAATGTAGGCCAAAACACGCCGCGTTGAAACCCCAAGACGCATTCGCCTGAACATCCATCACGAATCGAGGCCAAATGACGCGCAAAAAAGAACCCGGCGCGAGGCCGGGTTCCTTGTCTTGCACTGACCGCCAGATTAGTTCTGGACGTTCAGCTCGGTACGACGGTTTTCTTCGTTCTTGCAGCCCGGCAGGGTCTGCGGCGTCGGCACCAGCGGACGGCTCTCGCCGTAGCCGACCGGACCGGCCAGACGACCGGCATCGATGCCGTTGCTGGTCAGGTAGTCGTACACGACGCGGGCGCGACGCTCGGACAGCGACTGGTTGTAGGCATCCGAACCGCACAGGTCGGTGTTGCCAGCCACTTCGACACGGACGTCGGGGTAACGCTTCAGGATCTCGATGCCTTCATTCAGGATGGCGATCGCGTCCGGACGCAGTGCCGACTTGTCGAAGTCGAAGTTGACGCCCTTCAGATCGAAGGTCACCGGGACCGGGCAGCCGTCCGGACCAATGGTCTGGCCAGCCTGCGAACCCGGGCACTTGTCGTTGCAATCGTTGACACCGTCACCATCGCTGTCCATGTCGGCGCAGGACGGGGCCACCGGCGGGGCGACGACCGGGGCCATCGGCTCCGGGCCCAGGGCCACGGTCAGGCCGACCGAAGCCAGGATGTCGATGAAGTTGTCTTCCTGCTGGTTGATCGGGCGGGCCTGGACATCGTCGAAATCGGCGCGGGCAGCCAGCTCGGTGCGCAGGTCAACGCGACCGAAATCGGCCTGCATACCAACACCCAGCTTGGCGGCGACGTTGTTGCCTTCTTCCTGCGCCGGGCAGGATGACTGCATCGGGAAGCCGGAGGCCGGGCCACAGGCGGCAGCGAATTCTTCTTCGTTGCGCTGCATGCCGACGCCGAACAGCACGTACGGCCACCACTTGCGATCCGCATTGCGGAAGTGATAGCGGGCATCGACCGAAGCGCCGTACTGGCTCCACCACAGGTTCGGGTTGGAGGTCTTGTCCGGGTTCTGGTAGTTCAGTTCCAGATCCACCGACCAGTTCGGGGTCCAGAACTTGCCGAAGCCCAGGGTGCCGAACACGGCATCTTCGGTGCCGCGGTCCTTGTCCTGGAAGTTCACGCCGGTCGAGGCGGAAACGTACCAGCGGTCGTCAAACTCCTGAGCGACTGCGGTATGCGCAACGCCCAAGCCGCACAACAACGCGGCGCAGAGGAGTTTCTTGTTCATGTCGAGCTCCTTGATCAAAGGTCTAACAGGGATGGGTAAAGCGTGTAACGAAATTTTTTGTCATGACGGCCATGATGCGCGCCACCGGATCGAAGCCTACGGTCGCACATGTGAAAGCCACGTTAACAATAGCATAACAGTTCCCTGCCCACGGATCGCGTTCAGCAAACGGTAGAAATTGTAACCGATTCAAATCGGGTGGGTATCGCTATATACGGATGACTGACTCGCATCTGCCCGGACCGTCTATATCCGGACATATATATAAGGTGTTTCCACTACGCACCAAGACCCACTTGATGCCAACCCCGTTGACTGGCGTAATCCACGTCGAGGTCGATGCCCGCCAAGCATAAATGTATGGTCTGGATGTAAATCCGTATTCAGCCTGTATTCGGGTTTTGGCTCGTACCTTGCGCCCACCTCAACCAAGGCCGCTATTCATGTTGAAGCGGTCACGGGCGGAAACCCCGCCCTGGGCAAAAGGTGTGCCGTAGAGCCGCCGCCCTCCCCGGACGCCATGTCGCTGCATCGTCATCCCCCGGTTTGCCGGCGGTGGTCGCTGCACGATGCAACGAGCAAGGAGTACGACGATGAAACTGGCCTGGATCTTGTGGTTGGCCTCGATTCTCCCGCCGCAGGCAGCGGATTCGCTGTGCCTGTCGGCCACTTTGTATCTGGAAGCGCGTGACCAGTCGACCCAGGGCCAGCAGGCCGTGGCCGAGGTCGCGCTGCGTCGCGAAGACAGCGGTCTGTGGGGCGACTCGATGTGCCAAGTGGTCACCGCCCGCAAGCAGTTCGCGCCCACGATCGTGTCGCCGCAGACCCGCCTCAGCAATACCGAGGCCTGGGCACAGGCGGTCACCATCGCCATCGAGGCCGAGCGCAACTGGGCCCTGCCTGACGGCCAGCGCAAGGAAATCGTGCCGGGCGCCAGCCACTTCATGGCCCACGACATCGCGAGCCCCAGCTGGCGCAACGCCTACCAGGTGGCGACGATCGGCGACCACACCTTCCTCAAGGTCCAGTCGCTGCGCGCCAAGCGCAACTGAGTCCGCGGGCAACACCCCACGTTGCCCGACCGGCCATCATCGGTTCTTAGCAATGCCGGCCGCAAAATGGCAGCCCCTCATCAGGAAGCTGCCATGAAGCTCTACAGCAAACCCGGCGCGTGCTCGACCGCCGACCATATCGCCCTGCAATGGACCGGCCAGCCCTTCGAAGTCGAAGTGGTCACCCAGCAGCAGATCAAGGAACCGGACTTCCTCGCGCTGAACCCCGCCGGAGCCGTGCCGGTGATCGTCGATGGCGACTTTGTCCTGACCCAGAACGCCGCGATCATGGGTTATATCGCCGATACCTATCCCGACGCCGGGCTGGGCGGCGACGGCAGCAAGCGCCAGCGCGCCGAGGCCACCCGCTGGCTGGCCTTCTGCAACTCGGACCTGCA
The DNA here is from genome assembly GCA_014879375.1 of Lysobacteraceae bacterium. GTDB lineage: Bacteria > Pseudomonadota > Gammaproteobacteria > Xanthomonadales > Xanthomonadaceae > Solilutibacter. The sequence continues at coordinate 3,841 of JACSSF010000029.1, read as the reverse complement.
TCCCGCCTACACGCCGCTGTTCGCGCCCGGGTTGTTCATGGAAGGTGCCGACAACTACGACACCGTCAGGGCGCTGGGCAGGAAGCGCGTGCGCCGGTATTACGAGGCCGCCGACAAGCGCTTGGGCGAAACCGGCAACTGGCTGGCCGGCTTTCGCAGCTTCGCCGACCCGTATCTGTTCGTGACGATGGGCTGGGCGAAGAAGCTGGGCATCGACTTGTCCGACCTGATCCACCTGCAGGCCTTTTACCAGCGCATGTCGGCCGATCCGGGCGTACAGGCCGCACTGAAGGAAGAAGGCCTGATCTGAGCTGCAAGCCCAACACCGGCATGACCACGACACCCGCCCGGATTTCCTGGCGGGTGTTTTGCTTTGTCTGCTTGAAAATCAAAGGCCGAAGATGCCACTTCGACCGCCGGCTGGCTGCTCAGCCCCCGCTTGAGTCCGGCACCCTTACGGCGCCTTCCATCAGCACCCGCGCGCTGCGACTCATCACTGCTTTTTTCACCGTCCACTGACCATCCACCAGCTCGGCTGCCGCGCCCACGCGGAGCGTGCCCGAGGGATGGCCGAAGCGCACCGCTTCGCGTGTTCCGCCGCCCGCTGCCAGGTTCACCAGCGTGCCCGGCACCGCCGCCGCCGAGGCAATCGCCACCGACGCCGTGCCCATCATTGCGTGGTGCAGCTTGCCCATCGACATCGCCCGCACTCGCAGGTCGATGTCGCCGGCCGCCACTTCCTTGCCGCTCGACGAAACATAGGTCGCCGCCGGGGCGACGAACGCGACCTTGGGCGAATGCTGGCGCCTGGCTGCGTCCTCGATGGTGTCGATCAGTCCCATCCGCACCGCCGCGTGCGCGCGGATCGATTCGAGCATCGCCACCGCGCGGGCATCGCCATTGATCGCTTCCTGCAACTCGCTGCCGGTGTAGTCGATGTCGGCCGCGTTGACGAACACGGTCGGGATGCCGGCGTTGATCATCGTCACCTTCAGCGTGCCGATGCCGGGTACGTCCAGATCATCGACGAGATGGCCGGTCGGGAACATCGCGCCGCCGCCCTCGCCTTCGCCTTCGTCGGCCGGGTCGATGAACTCCAGCACGATCTCTGCCGCCGGAAAGGTCACGCCATCCAGCTCGAAGTCGCCGGTTTCCTGCACCTCACCATTCGTGATCGGCACGTGCACGATGATGGTCTTGCCGATGTTGGCCTGCCACACGCGCACGGCGAACGTGCCGTTCTCGGGCAGGCGCGCGCGATCGATGAAGCCCTGGCTGATCGCGAACGGGCCAACCGCGGTGGACAGGTTGCCGCAGTTGCCGCTCCAGTCGACGAAGGCCTCGCTGATCGCGACCTGCCCATACAGATAATCGACGTCATGGTCCGGCTGCGTGCTGGGCGCCACGATCACGCACTTGCTGGTGCTGGAGGTCGCGCCACCCATGCCGTCGGTCTGCTTGCCGTAAGGATCGGGCGAGCCGATCACCCGCATCAGCAGCGCATCGCGCGCCGCGCCGGGCACCTGCGCCTCGATGGGCAGGTCCTGCAGGCGGAAGAACACGCCCTTGGACGTGCCGCCGCGCATGTAGGTGGCGGGGATGCGGATCTGCGGCTTGTACATGATGTTGCCTCGTTCCATGGTGGCGGGGGTGTCAGCCCAGCGCGAACAAATCGACCTGATGCTGCGGGCTGGCGGGCGGCAGCAGCGGCCAGCGCCCGATCACATCGTAACGATAGGGATTGCCGTGGCCCTTGAGCAGCAATACTTCATCGATGCTCCATTCGATCGGGATCAACTGGACGGTCGGGTGCAATTCTCCCGCGTCATAGCTGAGGGTGATGTGGGGACGATGTCCCTCCGAATCACCCAGGCCCACTTCAGCCAACGCAGCCTGCACCGCGCCCAGCAGCGCATCGAATTCCACCGGGCGCCCCTGGGTGAACAGCGTGCAGTGGTTGCGCCGTTCGGGTTCGCCCTGGGTCCAGATGACGCGGTTGAATCGCAGGGTGACCGCGCTTGCGTTGATGCGGGCGCCGGCCTGCAGCAGGCGCGCGATGGTTGTGTCATCGGCATCGAAGTGGCGCCCGGACAAGGTCTGGTGCCAATTCGCCATCGCGAACATGCGACGCCCCAGCTTCGATGCCACGCCCGCGGCGGCCAGGCGCGTGAGCCACTGCTCGGACTCGTCAGGCCGGGGCAGCACACCGAAGAAATAGCGCGGCATCGTGGCCATCTGCGTCAGGCGACGTCGCTCGTGGCCAGGAAATCCTGGGCGAAGCGTTGCAGCACGCCGCCGGCCTGATAGATCGACACTTCCTCGTCCGAATCCAGACGACACAGCACCGGCACTTCGACCAGGCCGCCATCGGTGCGATGGATGATCAGGTTCAACATCGCGCCGGGCATCAGCTCGCCAACCACATCGAAGGTTTCGCTGCCGTCGATTTCCAGCGTGTTGCGGTTCACGCCCATCTGGAACTGCAGCGGCAACACGCCCATGCCGATCAGGTTGGTGCGATGGATGCGCTCGAAGCCCTCGGCGGCGATCGCCTCCACGCCGGCAAGGCGCACGCCCTTCGCCGCCCAGTCACGCGAGCTGCCCTGACCGTAATCCGCACCGGCGATGATGATCAGCGGCTGCTTGCGCTCCATGTAGGTCTCGATCGCCTCCCACATCCGCATCACCTTGCCTTCCGGCTCGACGCGCGCAAGCGATCCCTGTTTCACCTCGCCATCCACCACCGCCATCTCGTTGATGAGCTTGGGGTTGGCAAAGGTCGCGCGCTGCGCGGTCAGGTGGTCGCCGCGATGCGTCGCGTAGGAATTGAAGTCTTCCTCCGGCACGCCCATCTTCGCGAGGTACTCGCCTGCGGCGCTGGCAGCGAGGATCGCGTTCGAGGGCGAAAGATGATCGGTGGTGATGTTGTCGCCCAGCACCGCGAGTGGTCGCATGCCCGTGAGCAGGCGCTCACCGGCCAACGCGCCCTCCCAGTACGGCGGACGGCGGATGTAGGTGGATTGCGCACGCCAGTCGTACAGCGGGCTGACCGGTTCGCCATGCTCGACATGCAGCTTGAACATCGGCTCGTACACCTGGCGGAAGAATTCCGGCTTGACGCTGGCCTTCACCACCGCGTCGATCTCCGCATCGCTTGGCCAGAGGTCCTTGAGGCGAACCTCGTTACCGTCGCCATCCACGCCGAGCACGTCCTTTTCGATGTCGAAACGCATCGTGCCGGCGATGGCGTAGGCGATCACCAGCGGCGGCGATGCAAGAAAGGCCTGCTTGGCATAGGGATGGATGCGGCCATCGAAGTTGCGATTGCCGGACAACACGGCCGTCGAGTACAGATCGCGGTCGATGATCTCCTGCTGGATGGCGGGATCGAGCGCACCCGACATGCCGTTGCAGGTCGTGCAGGCAAAGCCGACGATGCCGAAGCCAAGCTGCTCCAGGTCGCCCAGCAAGCCGGCTTCGCGCAAGTACAGCTCGACCGCCTTGGAACCCGGCGCGAGCGAGGTCTTCACCCACGGCTTGCGCACCAGACCACGTTGCACCGCGTTGCGCGCGAGCAGGCCCGCGGCGATCACGTTGCGCGGATTGGACGTGTTGGTGCACGAGGTGATCGCGGCGATGATCACCGCGCCATCGGGCATCTTGCCCTCGCGTTCCTCGGCGCGCGCCTTGTCGAGATCGACGGCGATGCCGCGCTCGGCCAGATCGCTGACCGGCAGGCGGCGATGCGGGTTGGATGGCCCCGCCATGTTGCGCCCGACGCTGGACAGGTCGAAATGCAGCACGCGCTCGTACTCGGCATCGACCATCGCATCGGCCCACA
>JACSSF010000028.1 GCA_014879375.1 Lysobacteraceae bacterium | reverse complement strand
ACCTCCACGGTTTTACCCGCTAGTACCTGAAACTAGTGCGTCTACCAATTCCGCCACCTGGGCAGGTGGGAGCGGAATTATCCGCAGGGCGCGACGAAGTGTCAACCGGGCGGGGCGAAACGCCTTGGCCTTCCTGGCCTTGTCGCCGCCAACTCACGTCGTCTGTGCGACGATCTTGCAATGACGAAGAAAACAACGAAAGGCCCGCGCTCGTCGGGCAAGGGTGGCCCGGCTGCCCGCGGCGGCAAGCCAGCCGCTGCCAAAACCGGCACGCGCAAGCAGGCTCAGGCGAAGAAGGCCCCATGGTTGCCGGAAAGCTTGGCCCATCCTCCCAAGGCACCGGGGCGTGCTGCAAAGCCGGGCCCGGCGCCGGCGCGCGATCCCAACTACCAGCGCGAATCGCAGCGCTATGCCGATCCGATCGCCAGCCGCGACTACATCCTGCAGGTATTGGCCGATGCGGACGGCCCGGTCGATATCGATGTCCTTGCCCAACGCCTGAAGCTGACCACCCCAGAGCGCCGCGCCGCGCTCGACAAGCGACTGGGCGCGATGGTGCGCGACGGCCAGCTGCTGCAGAACCGGCGTGGCGGCTTCGCGCCCGCGCGGCAACTCGATCTGATCCCCGGCACCGTGATCGCCAACCCCGAAGGCTTCGGTTTCCTGCGCCCGGATGCGGGCGGGGGCGACGACCTGTTCCTGCCGCCGGCGGAGATGCGCAAGGTCATGCATGGCGACCGCGTGCTGGCCAGCATCACCGGCATGGACCGGCGCGGGCGCAGCGAAGGCGCCATCGTCGAAGTGCTGGAGCGCCGCGTCACCCGGCTGGTTGGTCGCTACGACGAGGAGGCCGGCGTCGGCTTCGTGGTGCCGGATGATGCCCGCATCCAGCGCAACGTGATGATCCCGCAGGCCGAGCGCAGCGAGGCCAGGCCCGGGCAGCTGGTGGTCGCCGAGATCACCCAGATGCAGGACGCAAGGCGCCCGCCGATCGGTCGCATCGTCGCGGTGTTGGGCGACAAGTTGACGCCGTCGTTGGTGGTCGAAGCCGCCATCCACGGCCATGACATCCCGCACGAGTTCCCGCAGGCAGTGCTCGACGAGGCGGCCGCGGTGCCGCTGGAAGTATCGGCCGCCGCGCGCAAGGGTCGTGTCGACTTGCGCGACACGCCGCTCGTCACCATCGACGGCGAGGACGCCAAGGATTTCGACGATGCCGTCTATTGCGAACGTGGCCGCGGCGGTTGGCGGCTGATCGTCGCCATCGCCGACGTGTCGACTTACGTGCGTCCGGAAACGCCGCTGGACGAGGAGGCCCAGCTGCGCGCCACCTCGGTGTATTTCCCCGGCTTCGTCGTGCCGATGTTGCCGGAGACCTTGTCCAACGGCATCTGCTCGCTCAACCCGAAGGTCGATCGGCTCTGTTTCGTCTGCGACATGCAGCTGGACAACCGTGGCGAAGTGACCTCATCGGAGTTCTACGAAGCAGTGATGAACTCGCATGCACGCCTCACCTACACGCAGGTCTGGAACGCCGTGGGCGAAGGTATCCCCGAAGAGGACCACGTGCAGGCTATCGCGAAGATCGGCGACCAGCTGCCGCAGGTGCGTCACCTCCATCAGCTCTACCAGCGCATGGCGGAGGCGCGCGAACGCCGCGGCGCGATCGAGTTCGAATCGGGCGAGGTACGCTTCGTCCTGGACAATCGCGGTGAAGTGACCCAGGCCGGGATGCTTCAGCGCAACGACGCGCACAAGCTGATCGAGGAATGCATGATCGCGGCGAACGTCGAGGCGGCCAAATACCTGCTGGCCAAGGGCATTCCCGCGCCGTTCCGCATCCATGAGCGTCCGCCGGAGCAGAAGTACGCCGACCTGCAGGAGTTCCTGAAGGAGTTCCAGTTGTCGATGCCGCCATGGGCGAAAGTGCATCCGCGCGATTTCACCGCGTTGATCCACAAGGTGCGCGAGCGTGCGGACGCGGCGCTGATCGAATCGGTCCTGCTGCGCAGCCAGTCGCTGGCGGTGTATTCGCCCGGCAATGTCGGCCACTTCGGCCTGGCGTTGGACAGCTACGCGCATTTCACTTCGCCGATCCGCCGCTATCCGGATCTCCTGGTGCATCGCGCGATCAAGCATGGCCTGGCCGGCGGGACGGCGGAGAACTTCCGCTACAGCGCCAGCGAGATCGACCGGCTCTCGTTGCAGTGTTCCGAGCGCGCCCGTCGCGCCGACGAGGCCGAGCGCGAGGTGGACGAGCGTTACCGCGCCGCGTGGATGGAGCAGCACGTCGGCGGCGAGTTCGATGGCGTGATCAGCGGGGTGACCAGCTTCGGCTTGTTCGTCGAGCTGGATGACTCCAAGGTCAATGGCCTGGTCCACGTCACCCAGTTGCCGCACGATTACTACCACTTCGACGCGATCCGCAAGACGCTGACCGGCGAGCGGCGCGGCCGCGTGTATCGCCTGGGCGACCGCGTGCGCATCAAGGTGCTGAAGGCGAGCCTGGAGGAGCGCAAGATCGATTTCCGCCTGGTCGAGGACGACGAGGGCGCCAAGCCGATGCCGCCGCGTGGCCAGCCCGCCAAGCGACCGAAGCAGAAATATTGAGCGAAGCGGCATCGCCCAAGCCCTACAATGCGGCCATGAGCAAAGCTTCTCCCTGGATCGCCGGCATCAATGCCGTGGCCTCGGCGCTGGAACACGACGCCGGCAACGTGCGCGAAGTGCTGGTCGAGGCCGGGGGACGCAACCCGCGCCTGGCCGAGATCGAATCGCAGGCGCGTCGTCTGGAGATCGACGTGCGCCGCGTCGCGCAACAGGCGCTGGACGGCGTCGCCGGCGGACTGCGCCACCAGGGCGTGGTCGCGCGTTACGAGGCCGCAAAGACCTGGGACGAGCACGAGCTGATCGACTTGATCGAGCAAGCCGAAGGGCGCGCGTTGGTGCTGGTGCTGGACGGCGTGCAAGACCCGCACAACCTCGGCGCGTGCCTGCGCAGCGCGGCGGCAGCGGGGGCGACCGCGGTGGTGATCCCGCGTGACAAGGCGGTGCAGGTGAATGCCACGGTGCGCAAGACCTCGGCGGGTGCGGCCGATCGCATCCCGGTGATCGCCGCGACCAATCTTTCGCGTTGCCTGCGCGACCTGCAAAAACAGGGTGTGTGGATCTATGGCCTGGCCGGCGAAACCGATGCGTCGCTGTACGACATCGATCTGACCGGCAACGTCGCGCTGGTGCTGGGCGGCGAGGGCGATGGCCTGCGCCGGCTGACCCGCGAAAACTGCGATGCGTTGGTGAAGATCCCGATGCCGGGCGAGATGGAAAGCCTCAACGTGTCGGTCGCGACCGGCATCGCCTTGTTCGAGGCAGTGCGGCAACGACAGGCGAAGAGGGGCTGAAATGATGCGCCGAATCGTGATCCTCATGATGGCCATGTTGATGCTTGTGGCGCAGGGCGTGCAGGCGCAGTCACCGGAGCCGCGCGTGCGGGCGCGGGCATTGGGCCTGGCGCCGGGCATCTTCAAGCCGGGTGAACTCAACGCGATCACCGATGTCGCGGGCGTGCGCGTCGGCCAGGTGACGCTGCGCGAAGGCAACGACATCCGCACCGGCGTGACCGCGATCCTGCCGCATCCCGGCAATGCCTATCTGTCCCGGGTGCCGGCCGCCGTCCATGTCGGCAACGGCTTCGGCAAGCTGATCGGTTCGACCCAGGTCAACGAGCTGGGCGAGCTGGAAACGCCGATCGTGCTGACGTGCACCCTGTGCGTGTGGAAGGCGGCCGACGCGATGGCCGACTGGCTGCTGCGCCAGCCGGGCATGGAAGACGTGGGCTCGATCAACCCGGTCGTGGGCGAAACCAACGATGGCGGCCTCAACGACATCCGCCGTCGGCCCATCACCGCCCGCAACGTCATCCAGGCGCTGGAGAGGGCGCAGGGCGGCCCGGTCACCGAAGGCAGCGTGGGCGCGGGCACCGGCACGGTCGCGTTCGGCTGGAAAGGCGGCATCGGCACCTCGTCGCGCAAGCTGCCCGCGTCGCTCGGCGGCTGGACGATCGGCGTGCTGGTGCAGGCCAATTTCGGCGGGGTATTGCAGATGCAGGGCGCGCCGGTCGGCGTCGAGCTGGGGCGTTATTCGTTCAAGGATGCGGTCGATGCCGAGCGCGGCGATGGCTCGATCATCATCGTGATCGCGACGGATGCGCCGTTGTCGGACCGCAACCTGCGCCGCCTGGCATCCCGCGCGATGATGGGCCTGGGGCGCACCGGCAGTTCGGCCTCCAATGGCAGCGGCGACTACGTCATCGCCTTCTCGACTGCGGACTCCGTGCGTCGCGCCTTCGGCATGCAGCGATTGCAGACCTCCGAATTGCCCAATGACCAAATGAGTGCGGTCTTCCAGGGCGGCGTGGACGCGGTCGAGGAATCGGTCTACAACGCGCTGACGATGGCGACGACCGAGCGCGGCAACGGCATCACCGTCGAGGCATTGCCGCTCGCGCCGCTGCGTGAGGTGCTGCGGCGCCACGGCATCCAACCATCGGCACACGACGACACAACAAGGGGAGCGCGATGAACTTGGAATGGTATGACTGGATCGGCATGGCCGGCACGTTGATGGTGCTGGGCGCGTTCTTCCTGCTGCAGGCCGGGCGGCTTCATGGCAACGGGCTGGTGTTCCAGCTGCTCAACCTGTTCGGCGCGGCCGGCATCCTGGTCTCGCTGTGGAGCAACTTCAACATCTCGGTGTTCCTGCTCGAGAGTGCGTGGGTCGCGGTGAGCCTGTACGGGATCTGGCGTTCGCTCAGCAAGCCGGATCGGAAGCCGGCGGGCTGACCGGTTTCAGCATCGGCCACTGGTTGGCGATGCGGCAGAAGAGCTGCGCGGTGATCTCCGCGTCATATACCGCGGAATGCGCATCGGCGGCATTCCACGGCAGGCCGGCGGCCTGCGCGGCGCGCGCGAGCACGGTCTGCCCGTAGGCGAGGCCGGCCATCGTCACGGTGTCGAACACGCTGAAGGGGTGGAAGGGGTTGCGCTTGTGCTTGCTGCGCGCGACGGCCGCGTTGACGAAGTTGAGGTCGAAGTGCGCGTTGTGGCCGACCAGTATCGCGCGCTGGCAGCCGTGTTTCTTCACCGCCGCACGCACCGGCGCGAACACGTGCTCCAGGCCATCCTTCTCCGGCTTGGCCAGGCGAAAGGGATGGTCGAGCTGGATGCCGGTGACGGCGAGCGACTTCGGGTCGATGTCGGTGCCCGGTGCCGGCTCCAGGTGCGCGCAGGCGGTTTCACCAAGGAACAACTTGCCGTCCTCGTCCATGTCCAGCGGCACTGCGGCGATTTCCAGCAAGGCATGCCGGTTCCAGTCGAAGCCGCCGGTTTCCACGTCCACCACGACGGGCAGGAAGCCGCGGAAACGGGTGGCCATCGTCATGCGGGTGGGGGTCGGGTTGGCGTCGGGCATGCGTGCAGTCTAGCCGTTGCAGGTGCCGATCACCGTGCCTTCCTCGCGCAACCGATGCAGCATCGCGCGCGCCTCATGGATGAACGCATCGTCGCCGGGCAGGCCGGCCTCGCTCGCCAGGGCGTCGATGATGCCTTTGCCATCGACGGTTTCGCCCGCCTGCAGGTATTGCAGCAGCCGGAATGCCAGCGGCGAGAGCGCGGCGAAATGCACCTGCATGCCGGCATCGCGGCGGATCAGGATGAGGGTAGGTGATGCCGGCGGCGCGTCGGGTCGATGGGTCGGGCCGATGCGATCCACCGGCCACGTGTAGGCCAATGGCCAGGCCTGCGGCGACAGCAGCGGAATACCGCGCAGCAGGTCGCCTTCGGGATCGTGCGGCGGCGCGACCGCATCATCGATCTGCGCGCGCAACTCCATCCACTCGTAATGCGCCAGCTCGGGCAGCCACGGCGCGTGGCGCGCCTCGTTGTCGGCCAGGTAGCCGATGAATTCCTGCGCGACCTCGATGAACAGCGGCGTCGTGCATCGGTGTTCGCGGTGGAAGGCATCGACCAGTGCGTTCCACTCGTCGTCGCTGAGCGTCTTGCGGGTCACCGGGAAGTTCGCCGCAAGCAAGGATTCGATCGTGTTGCGGAACAACTCGCGATACACGGCCATGCGCCGCGGCTCGATACCCGGCGGCAGGGGATTGGAAGCGTCGCGCAGATGCGCGGCGAAGGCGAATTGCTGGTCGCGCACGCTGTCGTCGGGCTTGCTCATGCGTGTTGCGCCTGCAGCTGGCGGATGCGGGCGAGTTCTTCCGCCAGTTCGTGCCATGGTGGATAGTTGAAATCGCGCTCGAGCAACGTGGGCTTGATCCCGTGCCGGGCATAGGCGACATCCAGCAACGCCCACACACCGTCCTTGACCGCGGCGCCGTGGGTATCGATCTTGAGATCATCGGCCTCGTCGAAGTGGCCGGCGACGTGGTAACTCACGACGCGCTGCGAGGGCATCGCCTCGATGAAGCCGCGGGCGTCGTAGCCGTGGTTGATCGCGTTGACATAGACGTTGTTGACGTCGAGCAGCAGGTCGCAGTCGCCTGCGTGCAGCACCGCATTGACGAAGTCGGCCTCCGGCATGCGCTGCCAGGGCGCCGCGTAGTAGCTGACGTTCTCGATGGCGATGCGCCGGCCCAGCTTCTGCTGCACCTGGTCGATGCGCGCCGCCACGTGCGCGACCGTCGCCTCGTCGAAGGCCAGTGGCATCAGGTCGTAGAGGTGGCCATCGTCGGCGCTGTAGCTCAGATGCTCGCTGTAATGCCGGATATGGTGGTGCTGCATGAGCGCGGCGATATCGTCCAGCAGCGCTTCGTCCAGCGGCATCGCGCCACCGAGCGATAGCGAAAGCCCGTGCAGGGTGATGGGATGGCGCGCCGACAACGCATCGAAGCGCGCACCGAGCGCGCCGCCGACATGGATCCAGTTCTCCGGCGCGCATTCAAGGAAGTCGAACGCGCCTGCCGGCGCGGCCTCGATGGCCTCCAGCAAGCCGCGACGCAGGCCAAGCCCGATGCTGGCGGCGGGCAGGGCGTCAGGCATCATCACCAATCCCGTCAAGACAAAGGCGCCCCGCAGGGCGCCCGTCGTGGCCTAACATCGGCGCCCAGGTCAGAGGCTGCTGCCGCACTTGCCGGCGCCACATTTGCCTTCGCCGCACTTGCCCTCGGCGGCCTTGGCGTCCTTGGCATCGGTCGCGGGCTTGTTGCCGCCGCATTTGCCCTCGCCACACTTGCCTTCACCGCATTTGCCTTCAGCGGACTTGGCCTTGTCCTGCTTCATCGCCGCATGGGCCTTGTCCATCTCGGCCTGGGTGATGAAGCCGTCGCCGTCCACGTCGTGCGCGGCGAACTTGTCGGTCTTGCCGTCATGGGCGGCGGCGAACTCTTCCTTCGACAACTTGCCGTCGGCGTTCTTGTCCATCGACTTCACCCCGCAGCTGCCTTCGCCATGCTTGCCGTCGCCCATGTAGCCGTTGGCGAGCGGGGTGACGGCGAATGCGGCGCCCGACAGGGCCAACGTGCCGGCGAGGGTGCCGAGGGTCAGGACGGACTTGCGTTTGATGCTCATGGCGGCGTTCCGGTGGGTGTGGATGTCGCGATGGTAGCGCCCTGCATGGCGGGAAAGGTAAACAAATCGCTATCAGCCCTGGATGACCCTCTCCCGCGGCATGAAGGACGGGCAACCCAATCAATGCGGTGGCGCAGGGTCAGCCGCGGGCGATCATGCTGCTGTCGTCGCGCTTTTCGCGGGGCGGCAGCGGTCGCTGGTCGCCGTGGATGCGGAACCAGATGTTCTCGGCGATGTTGGTCGCATGGTCGCCGATGCGCTCCAGGTTCTTCGCCATGAACAACAGGTGCGTGCAGGGCGTGATGTTGCGCGGGTCCTCCATCATGTAGGTCAGGAGCTCGCGGAACAGGGCGGTGTACTGCAGGTCCAGCTCGGCATCGCGCTCGCGCACGCGCTGGGCGGCGTCGGCGTCGAGACGCTGGTAGGCCGCGAGGACATCGCGCATCTGCTGCGCCGCGAGTTGGCCAAGCGCATGCAGGCCGCGTGTCTGCGGCATCGGCGGCGCGGTGTTGAGCGCCATCGACCGCTTGGCGAGGTTGGCCGCGTAGTCGCCCACGCGCTCGATGTCCGATGAAATGCGCAGCGCCGCCAGGATGATGCGCAGGTCGGTCGCCATCGGGCCGCGCAGGGCCAGCTTCATCACGTCCTGGCTGATTTCATGCTCGAGCGAATCGATGGCCTCGTCGTTGGCGATGATGCGCTCGGCGGCGTTGTCGTCGCGGCGCTCGATCACGTCGAGCGCGGCTTCGAGCTGCGCCACCGACATCGCGCCCATGCGCTGGATCTCGTGGCTGAGCCGTTGCTGTTCGTCGTCGTAGCTCTTGACGATGTGGTCGTGTTCGTTGTGCATGTGCGTTTCCTCAGCCAAATCGACCGGTGATGTAGTCCTCGGTCTGCTGCCTGGACGGGTTGGAGAAGATGGTCGATGTCGCGTCGTGTTCGATCAGGTCGCCCAGGTACATGAAGGCGGTGTAGTCGGACACGCGCGCCGCCTGCTGCATGTTGTGGGTGACGATGACGATGGTGTAGTCGCGCTTGAGTTCCTCGACCAGCTGCTCGATGCGACTGGTGGAGATCGGGTCCAGCGCGGAGGTCGGTTCGTCCAGCAGCAGCACGTCCGGTCGCAGCGCCACCGCGCGAGCGATGCACAAGCGCTGTTGCTGGCCGCCGGACAGGCCCAGCGCGCTTTGGCCCAGTTTGTCCTTGACCTCGTCCCACAAAGCGCCTTGGCGCAGTGCGTGCTCGACGCGGTCGTTCATGTCCGATTTCGACAGCTTCTCGTGATGGCGGATGCCGTAGGCGACGTTCTCGAAGATCGTCATCGGGAACGGCACCGGCTTCTGGAACACCATGCCCACCTTGCTGCGCAGGCGGTTCATCGGGTAC
>JACSSF010000232.1 GCA_014879375.1 Lysobacteraceae bacterium | reverse complement strand
CGGCGCATGCCACGCTTGGACGGGGAAACGCGGGACTTCTGGACTGCCATGGTTCAACTCCAATGAAACTTTTGTAGATGGTGCGTGGAACTTCAATTCTGTTTGTCGGACTTCAGCGCCGAGAGCACTGAGAACGGGTTGCTCGCCGCTTCCTCCTGCCCTGCCGGCCAGTCGCGATCGACCGCCTCGGACCCCGGCGCGACCGGAATCACCGGCACCGCCAGGATCAGCTCGTCCTCGACCAGCTCAGCCGGGACGATGCGGCCGTCCTCGGGCACCAGCAGCGCCTCGTAACCGGGCGGCAACGCGGCCTCGCCGGCTTCGTCGCGGATCAGGCCGAGCGTCTGTTCGACACTCATGTCCTCGGTGAACCCTTGCAGGCTGCGCTGGCACACCAGCGACAGACCGGCCTGGGCCGAGAGCCTGGCGAACGGCACGTCCAGCGCATCGCGCCCGAATTCGATCCGGTAACGCGCGCTGCCTTCGGCATCGTTCAACAGGCTGGCAAGACGCGGCAATTGGGCCAGCGGCAGCTCGCCCTCAAGCACCCGCCGGGCCGAAACCATGCGCCAAGCATCGACAGCAAGGAATGAATCAGCGGACATAGCCGGAAAATGTTAAGGATTCGGCCCCGTGCTGTCAAACCGATGGGTTGGCATCAATCCCTCACGTGGATGGGTTGCTCGGACCAATCGGCGGCCAGGCCATCGCGTCCGGTCAGGCGCAGGCCCAGCCAGTGCAGGCCTGGCGCCAGCCCCTGGGCATCGATTTCCGCCTCGAAACCGACGTTCGGCTGCCGCGGGTCATTGCTGATCTTCCAGTAAGTCGCGACCGCCGGCTGGCTGATCCCGTAGCGCGCCTGCGCCACCGGCTTGCCGTCGATCAGGACATCCACCCGGGACAGGCCGATGCCGTCGCGGAAGGCCCAGCCCTTGACGGTGAAGCGGCGCGACACCTCGGCGCCGATGCCCGGCTGGTCGATGTAGGCCATCGACGGCGTGCTGCATGGCGCGACACTCGCGGGATTGATCCCGGCCGGCAGGCGGGCCAGCACGAAACGTTGCGCGCCGTGATCCACGTTGACGATGCGCGAAGGCGTGATCGGCCCGACCGTCGTGCACAACGCGTGGTAATGCGCGAGGAGATCCTTGTAGCGGACCTCGTCGGTGCCAATCGCAAGCAAAACCGGCTGTCCCGGCTTGGGCAGCGCGGCCTCGCCTTCCAGCCCCCATAGCTGCAATTGCCGCGCGCGGCCGTGCTTGTGGTTGAGCGGATGGTCCAGGACGCGGATATTCGGGTCCTGCAGCTTGAACCCGAGTTCCGCGCCGAGCTTGAAGTTGTCGGCAAGCAGCACCGTGCCCGCGGGCATCATGGTCAGTTCTTCGCGCACCGCATCGGCCACGGTGTCCCAGCCGGCGAAATTGGCCGGATACCACTTCTCCGCCGCCAGCCGCTCACGCAATGACGGCACCGAGACCATCGCGTACCAGCCGAACACCGCGAGCAGGCCCAGCAGCAACATCGCCCACATCGCCTTGCGCCAAGCCGGCGCCCACTTGGCCAGCACGATCGGCGCGGCCGCCAGCAGGGCGAGGTAGCCCGGCAAGGTCCAGTGGAAGCTGACCCGCTCGTTGTCGGCGAAGAAGCCGAGGATGAAGAAGGCCAGCGTGGACAGGCCGCCCAACAGCCCGAAATAACGCCATTGCGATGCGGACTCGCTGCGATCCCGCGCGGACAGCAGGAAGGTCTGCACCAGCGCGATGAACAGGAGCGGCGTGACCAGGAGCGCCTGCACCAGCACGAACGAGAGGCCATCGGCATGGAAGCGCCACGGATGGCGATCGACCATCTGGAAGCGCAGCCCGGCGTCGCCGTTGTCGAGGTTCCAGGCCAGTAGTGGCAGCCAGGCCACCGCGCCGATCGCCAGCGCGATCAAGACGCGCGGGTCGCGCAATATCTGCCGACCACGCCGGATCAACAGCAGCGCGATGAAGCCGATCACGATCACGCCGATGAAGCGGTAGTGGCTGAGCGCGCCGATCGACAGGCCGAGCGCCAGCTCAAGCGCGCGACCGGCATTGACCTTGTCCAGCAGGCGCGCGCCGGCATCCAAACACAGTGCCGTGGCGAGCGCCATCGGCACGTCCGGCAGGGCGAGCAGCCCCAGCGTGCCCGACAGCGGCATCAACACGGTCAGCAAACCGGCTTGCCAGCCCGCCGTTTCGCCGAACCAGCGCGCGGAGACCTTGGCGACCAGCCACGGCAGCGCCGCGCCCATCACGATGAACGGAAAACGCAGCGCCAGCACGTGCGTGCCACCGATTTCCACCCCCAGCCGGGTCAGCCAGGCGGTCAGGCCCGGAAGATCGGAATACGCGAGCGCCAGGTGCTGGCCTTCCTGCCAGTAGAAGGCCTCGTCCACGAACAGCGGCAGCCGCCAGGCCACCAGCAGCTTGACCAACAGCAACACGGCCCAGGCGATCAGGAACATGTGACGCCAATGCGCGGCGCGGTCATTGGGTAACGGTAGACTCATGCCCATCTTCGATACATTGCAGCGCGAAAGGTTACCCGAGTTGGACACAACCACTGATGACAAACAGCTGGATGCCGGATTGAGGGATCGCCTGCGCGCGGCGCAGGGACAGGTGAATTCGCTGGTGCTGGGCAAGCAGCATGAGGTGCGCCTGGCCTTCGTCGCCCTGCTGGCCGGCGGCCACGTGCTGATCGAGGACCTGCCGGGCCTCGGCAAGACCACGCTCGCACACGCGCTGGCGGCGACACTCGGCCTTGGCTTCCAGCGCGTGCAGTTCACCTCCGACCTGCTGCCTGCGGACGTCGTCGGCGTGTCGATATACGACGCGGGCAACCGCGGCTTCGAGTTCCATCCGGGGCCGGTCTTCAGCAACATCCTGCTGGCCGACGAGATCAACCGCGCGCCGCCGCGCACGCAGAGCGCGTTGCTGGAAGCAATGGCCGAGCAACAAGTGACCGTCGACGGCACCACCCGCGCACTACCGGCGCCGTTCTTCGTGATCGCCACGCAGAACCCGGTGGATCTGTCCGGCACCTACCCGCTGCCGGATTCGCAGCTGGATCGCTTCCTGCTGCGCTTGTCGATGGGTTATCCCTCGGTGGATGCCGAGCGAATGCTGCTGGTCGGCGAGGACCGACGCGACCTCATCGCCCAGGCACGGCCGATGCTGACCGAGGCCGAAGTGCTCGAATTGCAGCGCTCGGTCAGCGCGATCCACGCCAGCGATGCGCTGGTCAACTACGTGCAGGCGCTGTTGACGCGCAGCCGCCAGCACCCGGGCGTGCGCATCGGCCTGTCGCCGCGCGCGGGTCTGGCGCTGCTACGTGCTGCGCGTGCCCATGCCCTGCTGCTGGGCCGCAGCCATGTGCTGCCCGAGGACGTGCAGACCTTGTTCGTGCCGCTGGCCGCACATCGGCTGGTGGGCGATGGCGATGCCGGCGACGGCGCGCAACTGGCCAAGTCCGTATTGCTGGCGGTGCCCGTCGATTGAAAGCGATGCCCAACCTTCGCGATGCCCTGTCGCGCTGGACCCGCCCGCGCGCCACCGAAGCCCTGCCCATCCGCATCGACCGCCGTCGCGTGTACGTGCTGCCCACCCGCTTCGGCCTGTTCTACCTGCTGCTGGTCCTGACCATGGGTCTGGGCGCGCTCAACTACAACAACAACCCGGCGCTGCTGCTCTGCCTGCTGTTGGTCGGCGCGGGGCTGGCCAGCCTGGTCGCCGCCCATCTGCAACTGTCCGGGCTGCAGGCCGACACCCTCGCCGCCGAGCCGGTGCCCGCCGGCATGTCGATGCCGCTGCGTGTCGCCTTCAGCGCCAGTGACACCCGCCCGCGCAGCGGCATCCGTGTGGAGGCGCACGGCGTGGACGGCGTGCTGGCCCTGGATGCGCGCCATTGCGGCATCGCCGAGCTCGCCATCCCGACCCGCCAGCGTGGCTGGATGGAGCCGGGCCGGATCGAGATATCGACGGTGCGACCGCTCGGGCTTGCCCGCGCCTGGTCGATCTTGCGACCGGCCGACCCGTGGCTGGTGTATCCCGCGCTCGAACTGCACGGGCCGCCGCTGCCCGACATGCAGCACGACGGTGACCAGCGCCGCCCGCATTTCGCCGGCGACGACCTGCATCTGCTGCGCAACTACCAGCCGGGCGATCCACTACGCAGCATCGCGTGGAAGGCCAGTGCGCGGCGCGACCAACTGATGGCGCGCACCTGGGAACAGCCGCATGGCGACGATGTCGCGCTGGAATGGTTCATGCTGGACCTGCCGCACGAGGAGCGCATCCGTCGCTTGGCGCACTGGGTGGATCTGGCCGAGCGCGAAGGCCGTCGCTGGCAGTTGCGCCTGCCGCTGCAACCACCGATCGGCCCGGCCAGTGGCGCCGCGCATCGCCACGAATGCCTGCGCGCGCTGGCGCTGATGCCCGAGGCCCACGGGTTCCGCTGATGGCCTACGACCTCACCACCCGCCGCGCCTTGCTGCTCACCCTCGCAGTGTCACTGGCGCCCTTGTTGCTGCAACTGCCCGGCCAGGTCGCCCTGGCGATCGCCGTGACCGCGGTGCTGGTCTCGGCGATCAGCTGGCGGCACAGCGTGCCCGGCTGGCTCAAACTGATCATCGCGATCACTGCCTTGTTTGGCGTGCTGGCCGCCTTCGATTTCCAGCTTGGCCGCGACACCGGCTGCGCGCTCCTCGCCGCGATGCTGGCGATCAAGCCGTTCGAGACCCGCAGCCTGCGCGATGCACGCAGCCTGGTCGGTTTTTCGCTGTTCGCGCCCTTCGCCACCTTCCTGCTCGACCAGGGGCCGTTGTCACTGGTGCTGGGCCTGGCCGCGCTCGTCATCGGCCTGCTCACCCTGCAGCGCTTGGCCGATGTCGAATCCGGCATCGCCCCGACGGCGCCCTCCAGCAGCCTGCGCAGCGTCGGCAAGCTGATCGCGCTCGGACTGCCGCTGACGCTGGCGGCGTTCTGGCTGTTCCCGCGCATCCCCAGTCCGCTCTGGGGCGTGCCCGATCGCGCCAGCGCCAAGGTCGGGCTGTCCGATTCAATGTCGCCCGGCGACTGGCTCGATCTGATGAATGATGACAGTCCGGCCCTGCGCGTGCGCTTCGACGGCCCGGTTCCGGCACCGTCGCAGATGTATTGGCGCGGCCCGGTGCTGTGGGATTTCGATGGACGCGAATGGTCATCGCCCGGCCGGCCAATGCTGGTCGAGCGTCCGGAGATCACCACCGGCCAGACGCGCTGGAACTACCAATTGGAGATCGAACCCAGCGAACGTCGCTACATCACGGCGCTCGACCTGCCACTGACTGCGCCGCCGGGCAGCGAACTCACCTCGGACGGCAACCTGTTGTCGACGCAGCGACTGCAAGCCGTGAGTCGCTGGCAACTGGCCTCCGCGCCACCACGGCAGTTCGAGGCCACCCTCGATGCGCGCACGCGTCGTCGCGCCCTGGCCTTCCCGCGCAACGTCAATCCGCGCGCGCAACATCTGGCACAGCGCTGGCGCAGTGAGACCGGCGGCAACCCCGTCGCCATCGTCCAGCGCGCGATGATGATGGTGAACACCGACCTCGCCTATTCGCTGGCCGCACCGGCGCTGGGCCGCGATACCGTGGACGAGTTCCTGTTCGACACCAGGACCGGCTACTGCGAGCACTTCAGTTCCGCCTTCGTGTACCTGATGCGCTCGGCCGGCGTGCCCGCGCGCGTGGTCACCGGTTACGCCGGCGGCTATCGCAACCCGGTCGGCGATTACTGGATCGTGCGCAATTCGGATGCACACGCCTGGGCCGAGGTCTGGCTGGAGGGCCGCGGCTGGGTGCGCGTGGATCCGACCGCCGCCGTCGCGCCCGAGCGCATCTACGACACCCTCGCCGATCGCATGCCGGGGCGCATCGGCAATTTCGCGGATGTCTCCGCGTTGTGGAACACCGCCGACTGGCTGCGTCGCGGCTGGAATGATTTCGTGCTCGGCTTCGATGCCAACCGCCAATCGCGGATGCTGCAGTGGCTGGGCGTGCGCCAACTCGACCCGACCCTGCTCGCGCTCATCTTCGCGGTCGTGTCATTGGCCGCGCTCGGCTGGATGTTGTGGTGGCTCCGTCGCGGCGAACGCGAGCGCGACCCGCTGCTGCGTGCGTGGCATCGCCTGTCGCAGCGTTATCGTCGTTTCGATCTGGCACGCGAGCCCAGCGAAGCGTCATCGGACTGGATCGCGCGCGTGGCGCAGGCGCGTCCGCAGGATGCCGAAGGTTTGCGCGACATCGGCCAGCGCTTCAGCGACAGCCGCTACGCCGATGCCAAGGCGACCGCCGCGCTGATCCGCGACATCAATCGATTCCACCCCCATCGCTGAGCAGGGCGCGAAGACTCAGACGGGCGTACCAAACCGACCGAGCGGCGCGCCGGCCAGCAAATGCAGGTGGATCTGGAACACCGTCTGCCCGCCATCACCATTGCAGTTCATGACGATGCGATAGCCGTCTTCGTCGAACCCTTGCGCCTTGGCGTACTTCGCCGCGGCCAGGGCCAGGCGGCCGACGATCTCCGGCTGGTTGTCCGGCACGTCGTTCAAGGTGGCGAAATCCTGCTTGGGCACGAACAGCACATGCACCGGCGCCTGTGGCGCGATGTCCTTGAACGCGAACAGATGCTCGTCCTCATAGACGATCTCGGCCGGAATCTCGCGACGTTGGATCTTGTGGAAGATGGTGCTCATCGGCGGCTCCTACATCACGACATGGGGATGATGCATCGGATGGTAACGCGCGGCTCAGGTCATCTCGCTGCGTGTGCCGAAGGCGTGCGACAAGGTGCCGCGGTCCACGTATTCCAGTTCGCCGCCCAGCGGCACACCGTGCGCAAGGCGACTGGGGCGCACCTTGGCTTGACGCGCAAGCTGGGCGAGGTAATGCGCGGTCGCCTCGCCTTCCACGGTCGGGTTGGTGGCGATGATGAGTTCGCGCACGTCGCCCTCGCCAAGCCGCGCGGCCAGTTGATCCAGCCCAAGCTCCGCCGGGCCGATGCCGTCGAGCGGACTCAGGCGCCCCTGCAACACGAAGTACAGGCCGCGATAGCCGGTGGCCTGCTCGATGGCGAGGCGATCGGCCGGGCTCTCGACCACGCACAGCTCCGCATGGTCGCGCGATGCATTGGCGCAAGTCGGGCAGACATCGGCTTCGCTGAAATCGCGGCAGCGCGCGCAATGGCCGATCTTCTCCATCGCCTCCGCCATCACGGCAGCGAGTTTTTCACCGCCGCCACGCTCGCGCTCCAGCAGGTGGTAGGCCATGCGCTGCGCGGATTTCTGCCCAACGCCCGGTAGCACGCGCAGCGCTTCGATCAATTGTTCCAGCAGGGAAGACACCGGCAGCAGGTGCTCAGAACATCCCCGGCAGCTTCATGCCCGGCGGCATCGGCATGCCGGCGGTCGCCGCGCCCATCTTCTCCTGCGAGGCGGCATTCGCCTTGTTCACCGCGTCGTTGAACGCGGCGGCGATCAGGTCCTCGGCCATCTCGGCGTCCTCGAACACGCTCGGGTCGATGCGCACCTTGCGGCATTCCATCTTGCCGCTCAAAGTGATGGTGACCATGCCGCCTCCGGCATTGCCGGTGACTTCCAGGCTGGCCAATTCTTCCTGCGCGCGCTGCAGGTTTTCCTGCATCTTCTGCGCCTGCTGCATGATTTGTGCGATGTTGCCTCGCATGGGGAAACTCCTGTTTGTCGTGTGGTTCAGTCGTCCAGCGGACGGATGGAATCGGGCACCAGCTTGGCGCCCTGCTGCATCAATCGCTGCACGTCGGGATCATTGAGGAAGGCGTCTTCGGCGGCGCCGTGGCGCGCGTCGCGCTCGCGTTCGTTGCGCTGGCGCAAGGTGTCGCCGAGCGCGGCCTTGGCGGTTTCGAAACGGATCTGCGGCGCGGCACCGAAAGCCGATGCCAGCGACTCGGACAATTGCTTCACCGCCATCGGCGTCTTGAGGAAATCATCGTCCGCCGACAACGACAGACTGAGCACGCCGCCGTCATACCCGATGAACCCGGCATGCGAGGCCAGCTCTCGGGTCGGGCCCTTCAGTGGCGTGTTGGCCAGCAGGTCCAACCAGCCATCGGCGTCGAGCGACATCGCCTTGGCCACGGGCGGCGCGGGCGGGTCTTCACGCATCGCGGGCTCGGGTTTCGACACGCGTTCACGTTGCGATACCGGTGCGGGCTCGGGCTTGGCCACGGCTTCGGCAATCGCGGCCTGCGCGGCGGCGCGACCACCGGCGGATGGCTTGGCCGGACGTGATGCCTGCGTGGTGTTCGATGCCGACTGCGGCGTGCCCTCGTCCATCGGACGGAACGCCAGCATCCGCAAGAGGCTCATCTCGAAACCGACGCGCGGTGACGGTGCGATAGACAGGTCGCGCCCGCCATTCACCGTCATCTGGTACCAGAGCTGCACGACTTCGGGCCGTACGCGTTCGGCGAGCGAGGCGACATCGATGCCGCCATCGTCCTCCTGCAATTGCATCGCCGGCACTAACTGGCGCAACTGCGTGCGATGCAGCGCATCGGCGATCGCCTCCAGCACATGGCCCCAGTCGGGTGACAGCTCGGCCAGCGAAGCGACCTCGCCCATCAGCTTGTCGCCATCGGCATCGGCCAGCGCATCCAGCAACGCGGCCACGCGCGCACGATCCACCGTACCCAGCATCGCCGCAACCGCGGCATCGCCCACTCCGCCGCCGCCATAGGCGATGGCTTGATCCAGCAAGGACAAGCCATCGCGCAGGCTGCCATCGGCGGCACGGGTGAGCTGGCGGATCGCGCCGTCCTCGAACGCGATGCCTTCGGCATCGAGGATCTTGCGCATCTGCCCGTCGATCTGCGCCACGTCCAGGCGCTTGAGGTTGAACTGCAGGCAGCGCGACAGCACGGTCACCGGCAGCTTCTGCGGATCGG
>JACSSF010000055.1 GCA_014879375.1 Lysobacteraceae bacterium | reverse complement strand
CGTCGTTCGCAATGACGAGGTCGGGAGTTCGATCCTCCCTGGCTCCACCAATTTTTCAAATTAAAACAGCGTCTTACACGTGCAGTGTGAGGCGCTGTTTTGCTTTGCATGGCGGTGTTTAGCACACCCGTTGTGGCAAATTTGTGGCATGCCTTGCGTTATCCAGGCCCTAGTTCTGCAATGTTTAGCAAGATGCTCGGTTGGGCTTGACAGTGCATATGGGCTGTATAACCCTGCTATGTAATGCGCTGGTGAGCCAGCGTCGGCTGAAGCACAGCGGTTGAGCGCGGCAAGCTCGATGCTAGGTAGCCGGCGGCGAGTGGCAAGACCAGCAGCCTGAGGACGGCAAGCGGCTCCATCCACAGGTGAGAAAGGACGCCATGCTTGGATGGGTGGTGGTCGCCTGAAATCCAATCCAGCAAATACTGGACTAAGGCTAGCACCCAGGCCGGAATGGGACTGGGATACCAAATGCGACGCCGGCAGGAAGGCAGGGCAGCTAGGGGCACAACCCCGCCATAGGACCACACGATCCAAAGGGATCTGTGTATGCACCCGGGAGGCTTGCCGAGCCTACTCGCGAAGGGTTAAGCAGTCCTTGGCTGTCGCGGACTCATTCGACTTCCGTGTCTCGACACGGAACTCGTTGGAGTTTGCTAATGAAACCCCTAGAACAGTCCGTTTTTCTCACGACAGAAGACCTCGCCAAGCGGTGGCACAAATCGGTCCACACGATTCGTTCCGACGTGCACCGCTGCCCAGAAAATTTGCCTCCGATTTGCCGCCTTCCTGGCCAAAAACGCGTTCTTTTCCGCCTGGTTGATGTTCAGGCAACCGAGGCGGGACATGTAGTGATTGTTGCGACACCAGCCGTGCGGCAGGGATCTCGTCGTCGCGGCCCGCCAACTACGATTGAGCGCATTCGGCAGCGTCGCGCTCTGCAGAAGGGGCAAGACTAATGGCCGCCTCAGTTGCGCACGGGAAAATTTATACGTCTATCACCACGTCGTCCTTGTGGGGAGAGGACAAGGCAACCCGACTATTGTTCATTACCATGTTTGCCCACTGTGACGCAGAGGGCCGAGTCATGGCTTCTGTACCAGGCTTGGCCCGCTTGGCCAATATCGACCTGGACGAATGCCTGAAGGCGCTTGAGGTACTTCAGTCACGAGACGAGTGGAGCCGCTCCCCCGAGCACGAGGGGAGACGGATCAAAAGGATCGATGGCGGATGGTTGATCCTCAACTATGTGAAGTATAGAAACATCAGGAATCTCGAAGAACGGAAAGCACAAAATCGTGAGGCGCAGCAGCGCTCCAGGGAAAAGAGAAAGTCAGCACCACAGCTGACCAATGCTGACATGTCAGCACGGTCAGCCCAAGCAGCAGCAGAGGCATTCGCAGATTCAGAAGCAGCAGCTGCATTGCAATATCCAACGCAGCTTCAAGCAGAAGAGATGGCTGCTGTCAGGGAGGAAATTGAAAGGCTTGTGAGCCCGCTGGATCGCAAAAGTGGTCAGGATCTGCTTGCCAAGCTTGGAACGGAATGGGGCAGCATCAGAAAGCCAATTAATTGGGTTGCCCATATGGTCAAGAATGAAGCAAGGGGAGCCTTCAGAACTTCTGAGCGCATTCAAGCAGAAGCCATGAATGCAACGAAAGAGCGGGAATCTCGCGAAATCGTTGAAAGGCGCGGCCAGGAAGAGTTGGAAAACATGCGTCGACGAGAAAACAAGGAAGCGGCTCAAGCGGTGCTGGACGCCCTTATTGATGAGCAAGTCATCGAACTCGCAAGCAACATTCAGGGCCTCAATATGGAGGCTGTACGCAACTGGCTGGCTCAGGGGCGGAACGTGGATGGCATGGTGTCTGCCATGCTCCGTGTGCATTTGCTGAAAGGTGGAGAATAAGCTTCGACTGGCAGCGCCTCCATTTTGGGGGCATTGTCCTTAACATAATTACGGCTTCGGACGGTATGCCCTGCTGTCTTGGGAAGGCCTGAAGGTCAAAGCCATTGCACCTCCATTTCCAGAAGGCGGGCTGCCGCAGGTGTCATTGCAATCATCGGCCAGTTCATTTGCCTGCTGTTGCGCTTCCTGCGCAGCTAACCAGATTTTCATGGTTACAAAGACCTTTCCTGCGGCGTCCAGCCCCTGGGAAATATCTGCCAAGAATGGTCCGACCACCCGGGCAGCGGATTCGTTTTCGTCATCTGCTTCTGGAGCCTGCAGTTCGGCACGCTGAAAAGTCTCTCGGAATTCATTGAGCTCAGCCAAGCTTTTCGAATGCTGATGTTCGGAAATTTCTAGCTGTTCCAATAGCCGCGCCGAAGCTTCATGATTCTCTAGTCGCTGAGCGTAGTCATGTTCGATTGTTTCACGTTCATTACGCAAGTCTGGCGCATTGAAAATCTTTTCTGCTTCAGTACGCTGTTCCTGAATCGCGAGAATTTCGCTTTTGATCTTGTTGTTGCTCGCAACTAACCAGTCCCATTCCTCAAGAAGTGCATGAGGTTCAACTCGATCGAAAGCCCCATTTTTTGGAAGCTCATTGCCGTCTTTATCAAGAAGCCAATTGGGGAGTTGCGCTTTGGTGGCAGGCCAAATTCTCCAGTCGCTCAGGGTTGCCCTGTACGGGTGTCGATTTCGCCAAGCCATTACCGTCCGAATGGCGTTAACGGTATTCTTAATTTCGGAACCCCGTTCTTGCTTGCTCCGTTGGGCCGCCTTCGCATCGAGCAAAATCGAAGTTGCCCGGTCCAAGTTCTGTTGAGCATGCATAAGGCTTAGGCTCGCTGGGTGTCGTGCTGGTGTGGCAGCCTCCCATTGCTTTCGTGCTGCTCCTGCCTCTTCTGTACCAAGATGTTTTTTCGCGGCTTTCAGGAGCGCATCTCGTTCCTTGGAGTAGCGCTCGGCTTCGAGTTTCAGGCTGTTTGGGTCAAGTTCAATGGAAGCACACATCTTTGATTCCTTTTTTCCGTGAGGATGAAAGTGAACTATTCGTTTTTTCGGGCTCATGCCGGACTCGCGTCGAGCACGCTCAAGATCCAGGTTGATGATTTTTAATTCGCGATTAAGGTCGCCGGGTGCCGTCCGAACGCCTCGTCTTTCGGCCGAGCTCGCTCGTGGCCCGAGATGAATGGTTCCAATCGGAGCTAAAGTTATGTCGTGCCCGGCAGCCAATGCCTGTCGAACATAACTGCGGTTATCAATGCGTGCCGGATGATTGGCTTCTCGCAAAGCGATGTTGACACGCCGGGCCCATGACTCACGCCAATGCTCAACCAATGTGGCGTCATTCCACTCCCGAGCTTTTTGGCCAAAGTGTTCACCATCAATGTGGCGCAGCGTGAGCATGATGTGGGCGTGCTCGTTCCGTCTATCGCCTTCGCGTCCAGGGGCGTGCAAGGCTACGTCAGCAACCATGCCACGAGAAACGAATTCATCAAGCAAGAACTCGGCTACCAGCTTGCGGCGTCGCTCGTGTGGTAGCTCGTGCGGCAGGGCAACCTCGATTTCTCTTGCGAGTTGAGCATCTTTACGCTTCTCAGAAAATTCAACCCCATTCCATAATGTGGCGCGGTCTCGCATCCATGCCGGAGCGTTGTTGGGCGCTAGGATGAAAGACTCTCGAACACCATTTCTTTGAGTAAAGTCGTGAACTTCATTCGTGCGCTCATCACTAATTCGCGTACCAGCACGGTAGGCAGCAGCGGCTGTCGATGATCGACCGCTACTACGGCCGATGATTTGTACGCTGAGATGGAAGATGCTCACGTGCCAGTCTTGCTTCGGGTTCGGTCTTTGAAGTCACTGATGTGTTTTTCACCGATAGGTCGCACACGTTTCGCATCGCGGAATGTATAAGTGCGCCCTTGCTTGCGCGTCGGTTTCCCTGACTTCATCTGCAACGATGCAACTCTCTCACGCTTGGTATTAGCGGAGTTGTGCAGTGGATGGCGAGATTCCAAAATGTCTTGTGCTCTGCAGGTCCTTGATGTGTGATACGGAGAAATCACTAATCACGAGGCGTATGTGACGAACTTGAAGTCCACGGGCAAGATCGAATCACTTCTCGCCAAGCGCGCCGCACTGGACGCGCGAATTGAGCGTCTCAAGCAGCGAAGCACGGCAGATGATCGTAAGGCCAGGAGTCGTGCTCTGCTCTTGTTGGGAGTTGCCATGGAGAAACAGATTCAGGCCAACCCAGGCATCGCCCACAGGATTCGACAAATGATTGCTTCGAATCTCAAGGATAGGGAGCAGGCCGTGGTTACCAGCTACCTGTTCTCCACCAGATCCAATCCGAGCACATCTGAAGGCGGTGATCCTGATTCTCAGCTCGCCGATATGGCCGGGCGAGCTATCTGAAATGGAAATTCGAAATCAACGCGAATTACGCGATCTTAGGTGCAGGCTCGTGCTGTCGGTTCTCTCCAGGGTGGACGAAATTTTGTCTCCCACGACTTACGCAATCAATTTTCGCCCCGTTCTATCAGCGGCACGTGATGGGGTAATCGCGCGCAGCCCCGCAAAGTTGTACTGCTACCTATATGGCGCGGTCCATGCCTCGCTTATGGACGAGGAAGTCTGGGAGTTGGTCGATCAACAGCTCCAGCGGCTTCTAGTGGCTTGATTTGTGTCAACGCCAGAGTATCGGCGCCAGAAACTGGCGCACGTCTTCGATCACCGTGGCCAATGGCATGGACTCCAGTGAATTCTTTCGGAGGAACGCAAGCCATTGGATATTCTTTTGCGTGTCGCTCGCGAATTCGTCGCTGAGCGCAAAAGGAACTCCTGTTGGGATTTCTGTTCCTCGTCGTTCGAAGGTGGCGTGGATTGCCTTCACGAGAACCGATTCATTGAAGTCGGAATGCTTGGCTAGGATCCAAAGATCGAAGTAGTCTTTCATCCGGCTGTTGAGAATGCCGAGCTTGACCATCGCTTCCAGCTTCTCGGCGACCACGGTGTAGCGGGGATAGGCTCGCAACTGGGGCGACGGCATCCCTTCGAGGACGACCGGGTATTCCACGTTATCCGGTCCGGGGGTTACTGCGTCGCCAAAGCCTATGTCGATCTGCACCGGACAATGTGCCCCATCCAGGATGCCAAGCATCGTCACGCGGATGCCGGCGTAGTTGGCTTCCTTTCGAATTTCGGCGGCTTTCACGCTACCCGCTTGGAATACGATGCCGTCTTCACTTTCGATCTGGCTAATCTCGCGGAACAGGGATTCGATGCGGGGTATTTCGGCAGAACCGAAACCCAGCAGGTCGGCATCTCGGGTTGGACGATGCGGGACATCGAACCAAAGGTCGAACAACAAGGCTCCTTTGAGCAGGAACTGACCATGTTCCTCCGAGATGCTCAAGCGATACAAAATCCTCTCGAGCGCGTAGCGCGTCAGGAGCAGGTTGAAGTCCAGCCTTCCAGCGCGGGCCTTGTTGAGCAGCCGGGCGCGAACCGATGCGGCGATGTTGCGTTGGTTCATGCCAGGCTTTCCAGATAGGGGCGCATGACGTTGGCAACCCGGTCGATCTTGGCGAAGTGCCAGATTTCATCACTAGTCATGCGCCTGCCGTCCCATGCTTCCCGCAGTGCTTCCAGCGCCACGTCCAGCCCAATCTTGTTGCGGTACTTGAAACAATCGGCCACGGTCTTGGCGACGCTAGTGACATGAACTAGGGTGCCATCTACAGCATGTTCCTCGACGCCTTCGGTCAGCGCCGCACCAGAGAAGCGCACGAGGCGTAGGGGCGGGTAGTCCAGCTTCGGCGCGGCGGCTTTGTTGCCAATGGCCAGCCAGACCTCGAATGGAGCCTGCGTCGTTAGGTCATGGAAGCGCAGCGCGGATAGCAGGCAAACCACGCCTTTGGGTACACGTCGTGCCACTTCGGCGAGGCTGGCATTGGCAGACACCGGCCGTCCAGGCAGACGGTACAGGCCGCGAGCAACGCGTTCGATCTGCCCGCGCCGGACAGCACGGGTCAGTGCCACACGGGGAATTCCGGCCTGGACCAGCTCGCGCGTTCCAACCAGTATTCCCGGTCGAATTAGCGATATCAGCTTTTCGGTTGCAGCATCCATGCTCCATCTTGTTCCAAATTACCGGTAATTGCAAATAAATACCGATAATTTGGAACGAGGGGGGGTTGCCGATAGCCGGATTATGCGCTTCGGCATACATGAGGTATGCCGTTATCTCCCTAGATCGCATATCGGGCGAACTGGATCCGTACCCTGCCATTTCCGGTAGAGACGATGGCATCCCCCTTGCCAGCCAACTTCTCGGCCCCCGGTTCGTCCAAAATCACCCTGCTTTCCATTGCAGTATTGACACGTAACGCGATCTTGCCGGGCAAGTTTCCCTTGACCACGGTATTGATCACCTTGACCACTGGTTTTTGGGTCGAAACGATTACGTGGATTCCGGCTGCCCGAGCTTTCTGGGAAAGTCGCTGCAAGAGTTTCTCAATTGTTTTGCGTTCGTCGTCATCACTGACAAGATCTGCATACTCGTCAAGAACAACGATCCATCTTGGCAAGGGCGATTCAGGAGACTGGTACTCCGAAATATTCCGGACACCCCTCAGCCGGAATATTTCGTATCGACGCTCCATTTCCTCCACGGCTTGTTCAAGCAAGATGATGGCCTCTTCAGCTGTCCAGCCTATCTGGCCATCCGTATGGGGCAACCGTGCAAGCGTATTGAGTTCAGTTTGCTTGGGGTCGATCAGTCGAAGACGAAGCTCGTCCCTTGAATAGTACCTAACAGCTCCATGCAGAATTGTAAGTAGCGCCTCGGATTTGCCACTGCCCGTAACGCCGGCAATCAATAAGTGCGGTGAATTTGCGTTGGAAAAATCGAGTTCGACAATGTTTCCGGAAGCATCTTCACCGATTGGCACCTTGAACCCGGATAACGGGCGCGCCCATCTTGACCAAAGATCTTCAGCGTCCACGAAATAACGCTCATCATCAGCCTTCGGTACGGTCAATAGCACATTGCCCTTGTGTGTTGAACAACCGATTTCCGCATCAGAAGACAGCTTCAGTCGAAGCTTTAGGTTTTCCAGCTGGGATTCGATCTTGTTAACCGAAACGCCATAGGACGGGAAAACTGCGTACTCGATGAACGCAGGGCCTTCCTGATAAGGAATTTCACCTCGCGGTCGCTCGACCTTGACGTTGAATTCACTCAACGCTGCAAGAAGTGCTCCATAACGCTTTTCAAGTTCCGTGGAATCCATCCTATTGCGTGGTGGTTTTGGGGCTTGGACGGGTGGAAGCGGCTTGACGCTGGAGCTCTCTTTTCCGCGTACTTCCTCGAGAGAAATCGCTTGGACAGGTTGAGGAACAGGCTCACCGTTGCCATATGGAGAAATGGAATCAGCAGGGGAGGATGGTAACGGCGCACTTTCGGCTTCCGACTTACGCTGCTCTGCCTGCGCACCCATTGAAGCGGGAACGGTCTCCGTCTCCATGGCGGGCATCCCAATTTCGGCGCTACTAGCATCATCGAGCGCCTCGCACACGACCTTGTGGGCTAACCCGTTCTCTCCATCCCAGAAGCATGCATCGAATGCTGCCGGGTCGACCCGGACATCATTGCGACGGTTTGCGATAGCACCGCTAATTTCGTCCCAACTGGCTTTGCTGCCATCAATACTGCTCGCCCTGGCTTGGTACCAAAGCAAGACGCCCTTTCCAAGCTCGACATCTGCTTGGCCGGAGGCAACGCTGGCAAGCAGGCTCCCCGCTGACTCTAGATTACCAGGGCCAAGTTGGATTGCAGCGTCCAGTACAGCCGCCAGCCGCTGACCGAGTAACGAAGCCTGGCTGCCAGCTGCATCCCGGTAGGTTTCACACAAGGATTGCAATTGGCCCTGATAGCTCGCCAATTGCTCGGCATGCTCGTTCAAACGTGGCTCGCCGGCTAACGGGAAAGCCTGCTCCTGCTCGCCATTCCCGAGGCCGTAGTGTTTGATTTCTACCGGTACAAGAACGACGCAGGGACGTTGCCCTGCGCCAACAAATGCACGCACCGCGAGCAAGTCAGCACGTTTCCTGCTTCCATCGCCAGCATTGTTGATGCTCGCCCGGAGGAACGGGTCAACGGCGTCTATGGGGATTGCCAAGCGGATTTCACCGGATGGGGCACTATCCAGCCACGTGCCGATCGATCGTAGGGCAAAGAAGAATCCAAGTGCGCCAGTTGCCTGATGGTGTCCAATGGCAAGCAATGTGTTCAGCCCGATTGCACGCTCGGCGAGAGTTGAAACAAGCAACTTTGCGCGCTTATCCACGTCTGCGGCGGCCAGCTGGCTATTGAGTTGTTTCAGCCGGGTATGGATAGCATTGTTGAGCGCCGGAGGTACCGAGGCTAGGACGAAATAGGGTTGTGCGCGACTACTCGTTTCGCTATTTGGCTTGATCGTGGTCGCCGGACGCCAATCCCAGAGGATGTAATCACTGTGCGATTGGTCTCTGGCTGCACGGGAGATGGTCTGGGGATCAACACCGAAATCGCCCGCGACCAGCCAGCCAGGTCTCCCGGCAACGCCAACTGGATTCGGGATTATCTTGAGGACATGCGAACCAGTTGTGGCCGACTCGTAGGCATGCAGGAGCTTCGTGAACTCGCTCGCGGCGTCGTCGGGTTCGGCAAGCGTGAAGTCCAGCGAAGTAAATGTAGCCTCGCGCGAACGGATGGGCGTGCGACGTAGTGGCAAGCTCGGGAGCCACCCCCTGCCTTGACCCGTAGTTGGCTCCATGGCCAACAAGGCTGCGTTGCCTTCGAGGAAGGTCACGTGGCTATTCAGTGACTGGCCTGAGGGTGTACTTACCCATTGGACGTTGAATCCAGGCCTTGCAATTGCAATGGCGTCATCAATTTGTGCAAAACGTGGAATTGGCCCGAGTCGGGTTTCAGAATCCGTTACCCGGACGCCTGCGACGCCATCCAATCCTGAACTACCGAAGGCAAGCTCTCCAAGCTTGGCAAGGACACCATCGTCTATCGACGCGGAGCGACGTGCGGGATTGGTAGCGGCCAAATCAATATGCAAGGACTGGACATGTGGCGAAACCCGCAGGAAATCATCAATGGCAGCACCGACCGAAGATGCAGAAAGAGCTGACAACCCGTCTACCGGGAAGCGGCGCCCCGCAATCCACTCGGGAATTGCTGCTTGTCTCCTGACGATTGAAACGCTGGCGTGCCAGCCAAGGTAAAGGTCATCGGGTCTGGGATCGACCGGCACGGGCATCAACGCTGATGGGCTATCGAACTGGTCGCTAAAAACGACCG
Source organism: Lysobacteraceae bacterium (assembly GCA_014879375.1). Taxonomy (GTDB): domain Bacteria; phylum Pseudomonadota; class Gammaproteobacteria; order Xanthomonadales; family Xanthomonadaceae; genus Solilutibacter. The sequence continues at coordinate 25,616 of JACSSF010000055.1, read as the reverse complement.
ACGAGGGGAAATTAGTTCCATCCAATAGAGCCAACGATTCCGCGGGTCTGGCTCCATCGTCATGCGCTTCGCATAGCCCAATCTGGAGCCCCCACGCCCAGGCAAGTCGAATCGGGTGCAAGGGGCTCAATAAGACGGCTTGGGCCGATTGGTATCCGCTCCCTTCTTCATAAATCACGAGGGAAAAGGGGTTTCGCGCCCAGAAGCGGTCGGATGGGGGCAGTCCAGAAGTGGCTTCGAGTAGCCCACGATAGGCCTTGAGCAATCCATCCATCGCCTCTTTTGGGATGAAATCAAGCGCTATACGGGAAATGGTTAACCCCGCGCTATCCGCTTCCTTCTCAAGATCGGCAACTACCTTGGGAATCCCAAGCGACGCGTAAGCCTCAAGCAACCTGACATAGGATGGATGTGAAAGGAGCTGCTGGCTTGGGAACCCCGGGGAAAGGTCATTTCCAGTGCGTGACACGAGGTCTGGAGTACAGCGAACTCCATTTCCATTCGCGACCAAATCGTTTTTTTGGCGCGAGCTCGTGATAAGGATGCATCCAAGTGCATGCCCTTGTTCTAAGTTGGCCAGACAGTCCCCGATTTGGCCTTCGAAGTAATTTAACGCATCTTCCTTCACGAGCAAGGACGCATCAGGATGCAATCCGTGCGTAGCAGCGATGATTGGCGAGAGAGGTCGTTCGTCGCTCGAAAACAGGTCGATATGGAAAATCACTTGGCCGGTGGATCTAATGTCCACGCCTTCCGTGATTTCCACGGCAGCCTTCGCGCCAGCATCGTCCATGCCCGCCCATGCAAGGGAAAATGGTGTAGCACACACCGTGGCTGCTTTCCCATCAAACCCTGCAGACTCGCCCCAGGCGATCGCGAGGTCATAAGCTCCTAGTTCTGGCACTTCGACAGTTGCAGCATCGCTATCCCTTCGCGACCAGATGATTGGACCACGCAGTGATGCCTTCGTTGTGCGGCCCTGGGGTTTCGCCCAGAGTGCGGCTTCGTCCGACCTTAGCAGGGTGAACGAACCACTACACTTATCAACCAAGAACTGTGCTGCCTCGCCAGAAGGCGAGGCCTCTATCCATGCAAGGTTACGGGCTTTCTTGGGGGGCGTGAGCTCAAGCGTTCCTTTCAGGTGGAGACCATCTGGAAGGAGCAGGGCTGATTCGGCCTCGAACACGGCTGCACATCCGCGAATACCGGAAACTTGAACTTGGAAAAGTAGATCGTTGGCATCCATGTTCGTGGAAGAGGCCACACTGTCGGGCTTGTACGGCACTACTAGCTCCACTTCTCTAAGCAGCAGGCTATTGCCAGACTCGTCCCTTGATTCGTTGGCCTTGGCTATCAGGAGGGGCTGGGCGTTCTTCCAAGGGAGTGGCAGATCGGAGCCATCTCGGCGAACGCCGAGTTTGCCCTTGGCGTCGACAAAACTTTCCTTGAACACGACTTCATCCAGTTGGCCCCATCCCCTGATCCTGTCCAAGGGATCGCCGCCGTTCGCCGTGGCTACGAATGCAATGACGGAATCGCTCCGGAGACTCGTTATCGAATGGGATTTTTCCCAATCAAGTTTTGCAAGGGACTGTGCCGCCTTGATCGCCACCGCCAAGCCTTCGAGCCTCGCGATTTCCGTCATGATGGCTGGTGGGCTCGACCAGCGATCTTGCAGTACCTTGATGTAATCTTTTGGCCTGATGGACAGCGCATGTCCACGGGATGGCACCGGCAGGCCAGCGCAGCCGTAAAGTCTGGCAACGCCTTCCGGCTCTAACGAAGCGCTCGGCACCAAGGCTAGCGATTCCACCCATAGCTGCACGTGCAGCCACCAGTCCGCGGCAAAGCTCGATTGGCCATTCCCGACCGACTCGTAAGCGGCGGCTAGGAACTCTAGGATGCTTTGCGTTGTTTTCTCGAATTCTTCCCAAGATAGTCCATGAGTTCCAATATGTTCGGCCAGAACTCCGGCGAGACACGAAGAAAATCCCTGTAAGCCAGCAACGCCAGTTCCCCCACTTGCCGTGTTGGCAGAGGGAAACCCGTTGGAGAGTAGCAGCGGATAGACACTAGAGTAGGTCGACATGCCCCGGTTGTCGCTCGCAAAGGCCACGGCCATATGCGACCCCTGCCTATACATTGCCAATTCCCGGAAATCCACGCGAGGCGAAATCGAGGTGACATCCTGCCGTTGCCCATGGACAAAAAGGGCATATGGCGGATCGGTGGCGACTTCTATATTCGCTCCTTCAAGAAGTCTGGCAATGAATTCCGGCTGGAGATCATCTGGCAACTCCAGCATCAATTGACCGCCGATCCGATCTGCCAAATGGGCAAGCGCACGTCCAACCAATGACATTTTATTTTCGTCCGAATCCAAGGTTTATCTCAATGCCTTCGTCGCCATCCGAGGCGCTTGCACATAACCCGGCACGCTCTAATTCATCAAGCAGGAAGTCGATTCTGGGCTTGAATCCAATATCTTCCAGCGAACGTTGGACATCTCCTAATCGAACGACATCTGATGGTCCGGTTGCAGCCATGGCGGACATCACGACGATCCACTCGGGAGCGGGAGCTACGTGTGTGTAGTTCCTGCTGACAACTTTCAACAAGGCATAGTGGTCTGGCGTGTCCAGGGCGCTCCGCGCCAACAGGGAATAGCGCACCGTTTCAATCAAGTTAGGCAACCCTCCTTTGTCGCCACCACCACCAAGTGCGGTTTTGATCGACTTGGGATTAGCAGTACGAAGCGCCTTGACAAGGCTCGCGAGGTCATTCGGCTCATCATTAAGTTCGCCGGCCGCCTCGATGATTGCCTTGCGGCACGCCAACCCTTGCGTCAGCAACCGTCTAATCGACGGCATTACATCCATCTGCGCTACACCGCCTCGTTGGTAGGGAACTAGTGGTCTGGTCGGGTTCAACGCCCAATGTGCAACCGTGCCAGGATCGCGCTCATGATCAGCTATCCCGCGTGCAAGCTCCACGAAGAAATTGGCTTCCCAGAGGAAGGTGAATCCAATTGCATTTCGAAGCACGCAAACAGCCCAGCCTGCCCACCTTCTAGGAGGGAGAATCTCGTACCACTCCGGCGAGCAAAGCCGGTTCCAACTTGAATGGAACCAAGAAAATGGAGTTCCAACTCCGGCTGAAAGAACATCTTCTTGCCACCATAATGGCGCGGGCTCCGGTATGGATGCCTTCGCAACCTGTGGTGCAGTCGGCGGCCAAACCATGTCAGATAGAAAGCGCTTGAGGGTTGTCCGGGCCAAGGCATCTTCCAAGGCCTTCAATTTTCCCGCTGACGAGTAGTAGCAGGCGACATCAAACCAACGGCTTGCAGCTGTTTGCCCATCGGCACTCCCGCCGAGCGCGTACATGGTGTTCAGCAGGTTGGCGAAGTTCGGTGGATTCTTTGTTGCCAGGCTACCGACAGGATCCTGTAGTAGTGCGCCAGCGAGGCCGATTGCCGATGACGCATAACCAACACCCTTAGGAGGCTTGACGCCCAGCATGGCATCAGCTGCTGCCTCGGCGACTACTCGGGGCAAATCCCCTCCGGTTGCGGCAGTCCAGCCATTCGACTGCAGGCTCGCTCGGAAATCCTCCAGTCCTTGGCCGCGCGGCATGGTTTGCTCAATAGCCACGCCGCGCTTTGCTTTGCTTTCCTTCCGTTGGTATATCAATCCAGTTTCATTGTGCTCAGACGCTCTAGGGATTACTGACCATGCCAAGGCCGACAGGAGCACCTCCGGACTTGACGGATATTGGGGACGCTTTAGGTCGGGAAATGCAAAGGCCATTAGCTCAATTCCACCGGGCTACCACCGGAAATCACGACAAGCCGGCGCTGGTTGGCTGGAACCGCAGAAAGACTCGATGCGCGGCAGCGTTCGATTCGCGGCTCGACATGGGCGGTTGATTCCGTTTGCCCGGCTCGATGCCCACGGCAAGCCAAAGCCTCCCGCACAAGGGAAAAATCGAGCACAAGCTGTCCTATCACTTCGGCATGTCCCGTAAGCGTGCATTCAAGCACGAGGCGGCCCCCTTGTTGCCTCACCTGTAGGTTGATGGAATTGTGAGGAATGATTTCGGCTAGCCTCGGGCTTGCTCCTTCCCTTGACGCCTGCAATGGCTCGACCCTTGCAGCAAATGCAGGCACGAGGATGCTGTCCTGCGGCGCATCATCATGCTGCGGGAAAATCAGTGACCTGATGGCCTTCTCAAACTCCAGCGGGAGCTTCCCTACGCCTTTGGCGCATTTCTCCCGGCATAGCTCCCATTGCTTTACAACGGCGCGATTGCCCAGATGCCCCTTGGAAACGCCAACAAGACGGGTGAGATAACCACCGAACCAAGAAATGAGCCGACGACGCATGCTGTCCGAACAATCGTCGTTACCCACGTATTCCACGATTGCTTGTTCTAGGCATTTGTCGAACCCGAACCATGCATTGTCCAGAAAGTCCCTTCCAATTAATGATTCACTCGGCATCCCGCCAAGCGCGACGCTTTGCATCGCTGCTTCTACTGCCGGGCTATCCATTGATCCCCATGCTGAAGGATCTACGAGCGACAACCCAAGATGTGCCGGCGTAGTCGGTGGATAGAGTGGAAATGCATCCTTTCCAGTAGGTATGGGGGCCCTGAACAAGGCGTTATGCATACGGAAATGGGACAATTCCAGCAAGGCGTCCAGCTTCTCCTTCGGCGATGATCCATTTCGCGCCTTGTGCAGGCAACGATCTACGTGATCCAGCAAGGAGTGCGAATTATCGATAGCGGCATACCTTGGCCCAAGGATGCTCAGCGCAGCCAACCCCCAGACATCGCGATAACTGTGCAATCTTCCCGATGCTATTTCCGCATGGGCAAGGATATTCTCCCAGCTCAGGATGGTGTTTGGAGGAAGCCACTGTTGGACATTGGCCCTGATTGGACAATCCGCTGGCCTGGCCATGGCGTCATCACGGCATCGCTCCACGATTTGCTGGAACAACGTTCCAGCGCGGGATTTTCCGTCATCTATATCCATTAGCGAGCAGGCATCTACTGACATGGCAGAGATTCGTACTGCGCGCCCATCCAGATTGAACCGGAGTTCATGGTAGTAATCGCCTAGAACAAGCTTGGCCTCTTCCCGAGAGGCACCTAGCTGGCCTCCGACATCCTGTTCCGGCGATGCAAGCCAAGCAAGAACGGTATGCGCGAGAACTTCAATTCCATGGTTATGTTCGGCCAGGGAACGCAGCTCATCAATTACGATACCGCGATTCACGCAGCAAAAAGCAGCCACGGGATTGACTGCCGACTCATTCCACCAGCGCTGTATGTCGCTAGCAAGCGCCACTGGCTGGCTCGATTGGTAGTCCTCCCTTGGTGCAATCGTTGCGTCATTCAGGAGTTCAACATGTACGCCATTCTTGGTCGTCTTGTAGATACGGTGCGCGAGCGCATCACTCGCGGGTGCGGAAAGGCCAAGCTCCTTCCCTAGGGATCGGGCGACAAATGACTTGCCATTTCCGGCCCCACCAAGCAGGAAAACGATGTGCAAGCCTTCGGGAGAGTCAGTGCTATCGATGAAGTCCTTGGTCAATTCCTGGATACCGGGGAGTAGGGGGCCCTTTGGCCACCACTCGTCATCCTCGGCACCCGGACGGGTCGCAACATCCTCGCCACCAAAAGCCCGCTTTTGGAGTTTCTGGAAGCTTGTTTCACCTGCAGATAGCCCGGCCTGAGCCCCCGCTTCCGAACTTCCCGGATCGCTACTCATCCATTCCCCCGACAAAATTCCCGCATGTGGATGGCCAAGCCCCGGCCACCGGATTAGAACTACTTTCTCCCCTTAAGGAGGATACTCGCTAAATGCTCGCCAATGGCTTTAGCCATGGGAACTGGTACTGCGTTTCCAATCTGCGTGTATTTTGGCAATTCGCGGAAGTGGATTCCTTCAAGCGGATTACCGGCGCGGCGCAGGCCGCCTGTGGTTCGCTTGCCCTTGAACTCGTACCAATCGGGGAACCCTTGCAGCCGAGCCCACTCCCGCACCGTCAAGGTGCGCGGCTGCTCGAAATGCACGTAGTCGTCCGGCAGCGAAGTCGCTGTTATTGACGGTCCCGTTGATTCCCATTCCTTCGGAAGCACGCGCTGGGCGAATTTTTTCGTTGTTTCGAACTTGCCGCCGCGAATCATGGCCTTGAATTTCTTGATTACATCCGGATGGTGCTTGCTGTAATCGTGCTCGGTGACCGGGGAGCCCTTGCTTGCCACGCGCAAGCCATCGGGCGAGGTCCTGAACCAGCGCTGGATTTCGCACGCCGCCTTGGATGGATATTCGGTCGTGCTGCCTCCGTTTTGATGATCCGGATCAACTAGATCGCCGAGAACATCAATCAAATTGGGTGCTTTTCCAGGTTCGCCATTTGGCAAGAATCCACTGGATATGCCTGTTCCGTCGATATGTTCGGCCTCCGCTTTCGTTGTTGGCAACTTGCCAATAACGTCATGCCTGATGCCAACAAGAATGATGCGAGGCCTATTTTGTGCCACGCCGTAGTTCTTCGCGTAAACCAACTCGGCGGCAAGCGTGTATTCGCCAATTCCCGCGAACGCATTCTTGACGTCCTTCCATATCTCCCCGTTGCTGCCATCCTCAGTCCAGCGCCCGGTCAACAATCCCCGTACGTTTTCGAAAACGAATGCGCGCGGGCGAAGCTGGCCGATGATCTTCGCCATGTCCTTGTAGAGGTGGTTCGACAGGAGGTTTTTTTTATCGACGGCATAGGATCGCCGATGTCCGATCCCAGAAAACCCCTGGCATGGAGGCCCACCTACTATCAGGTCGATCTCGCCGTGTGAAATTCTGAACTCTGACTTGAAGAGTTGTTGGAGGCCATCAAGATAATCCTTCTTGCTCACCATCTTTCGCGCATCGGATGAACTGAATTCATTCAGCCATTTGTTCTCGTCAAGCCCACGTGCAAAATGCTCATGGCGATCTTTGCGGTTTGCGATGTAGGTACCACGCGCATCGTTATTCAACTCATTGACGAAAATGGGCGTAAAGCCTGCCTGCTCAAGGCCAAGCCCAAACCCACCGCATCCCGCGAATAAATCCACGACGCTTAAAAAATTCTTTTGCAAACAAAATTCCTCAGAATAGCGCTGACTAACCAGTAGCCAAGCTAGGTCGAAATCCGTGAAACCAGCCGTGCCAGTGTCACGTCCCGGGTCTTGCCTTTGGCCAACTGGCATTCCCAGACACGAAAGACCCGCCAGCCATCGCGCCTCAACACGCGCTGGTTGCGCTTGTCTCGGGCTTGGTTGGCAGCCACCTTGGCCTGCCAGAAATCCGGATTAGTGCCGGGTACGCGCCCCTTCTGGCACGAATGACCATGCCAGAAGCAGCCCTCCACGAACACTATCGCCCTGTATTTTGGCAGGACTAGGTCAGGCTTGCCAGGCAAGTCGCGGGCATGCAAGCGAAACCTAAATCCCTGACCATGTAAGAACCGCCGGACCAGCATCTCTGGCTTGGTATCTTGGCTGCGAATGCGCGACATTCTTTCGCTCCGCTGTGCCGGCGTCATGATGTCGGCCATTGCCAGTTTCTGTGCGGTTATTCAGGTCATCCTACTCGATGAACCCGTCATTGCCCGGGCAATGAATCGCCCGAGCGAGGGGTGAGCTAGACCCATCCCCGCGCCGCAAGGCTCACGGTGCGTTCACCGACTACGATGTGGTCGAGCACTCGGACATCGACCAGTGCCAATGCCTGCTTCAGGCGAGCCGTGATAGCCCGGTCGGCTGCGCTCGGCTCCGGATTGCCTGAGGGGTGGTTGTGGGCAAAGATCACTGCAGCGGCGTTGTGCCGCATGGCAGCGCGGACGACTTCGCGAGGGTGCACTTCGGCGCCGTCCACGGTGCCGCGGAACAAGCCCTCCACCGCGATGATTTGGTGGCGTGTGTCGAGGTAGACCGCGTGGAATTCTTCGTGGTCCAGTCCGCCTAGCCGCATCTGCAGGAAGCTGCTGGCGTCTTCGGGGTTGCTGATGGAGCCCAGCCGTTCCAAGCGCTTGCGCAGGATGGCCTCGGCTTGGCCGAGGATGGTGGCTTCATCGGGCAGGTAGTTGGCCTGGGTGTCGCTGGCTTGCCGCTTGCTCATTGTTGCTTCTCCAGGGCGGCACCGCGCCGCCGTGGGCCTGCCAAACGGCCTCGCCCCAGGACTACCGCACCCGGCAGGGTCGGAACGGAGAGGAGAAGCGCCCGCGCTTGCGGTTGGCCAGAAGGCTGTTCAATGGCCCAGAAAGGCAAAGCGGTGTTGCCTTGGGGAATGGGGAGTGGCAGGGACATCGGGCGCTGCCCGATGAGCATTCCGCACAAATCCTGCAAGTGCCTTGATGGCTTCATCGGCAACCCCGAAACGACCTGGGGTCTACGCGCGGGTGGGCGGAGACGAGACACGCCCATTCCTCGACAACACCTCCATCGCCGTGGAGAGGCAGGTATCGATCAATCCGACGCGCGCTAGCGCGTCCGCGAACCGTCCTTGCGCTGCTTCTGCGCTAAGCCGCGGCTGATCTTTGCCGACAGCTCTTCGGGCGTCGGGTGGTAGTAGCGCATGAGCATGCGGGGATCCTTGTGGCCGGTGATCTTTGCCAAGTCGATGCCATCGACCAGTGTGGCGAACTGTGCCGTCGCCTCGTGGCGGGCATCATGAAACGTCAGGTCACGCAGGAAACCCACATCCGCCGGTGTGCCGGCCTGCTTGCATTCGGCTTCATAGGTGGCGCGTGCCCGGTCACGGGCTCGACCAAAAGCCCGCGTAACCGCATCGGCACGGATCGGGAACACGCGCCCTTGCCGCGTGGCATCGGGGCCGTGCTCGGTTTCTACGGCACTGCGCCACCAACCGATGGCATCGACCACCTCGGGCAGCAGCGGCACGTTGCGGGATTCGCCGTTCTTGGTCATCGGCAGGTGCAAGTGTGGCGCATCGCCTTCCAGATGGACATGTTCCCAGTACAGGCCGACCAGCTCACCCCGCCGCACGGCGCTCTGGACGGCAATCCGCAGCATCGCCGGCAGGAATTGGGACTGTGTAGCGGCGATGATGCTTTCCAGCTCTTTCGGGCCGACACGACGCTCGCGCTCGTTGGCGGGCGCTGGCTTGGTAATCAGTTCAACCGGATTGGCCAGGCTCTCCATGCCCCATTCCTTTCTGGCCGTGTTGAAAACGTGGCTCAGGACCTGAAGTCGGCGTAGCACCGAAGCTGGAGCCAGTTCTTTCAACCAGTCGTCGCGAAGGGCGGCGACGTCGGAACCACGAATCCTCGACACCATCCGGGTGGCCAGATCCGTCTGCCGCCACGTGTTGAGGAAGGAGACCTCCCTGGCATGGCTGCGCTTGCGGGGGGAGACCTCCTTTTCGTAGCGGTCCAGCAGTTCCCGCAGGGTGGTGTTCTCGGCCTCACTACGATCCAGCCAGACGCCTCGGGCCATTTCCGACTCGATCATCTGCGCCCAAGCCTCGGCCTCGGCCTTGCTCTCGAAAGTCTTGCTCTGGGGCGGCCAGCCACGACGGCGAATCTGGGCTTCCCACTGGTACGGGCCACGCTTCCGAAGGGTTGCCATGTGATGGATTCCGTTGCCAGTTGTGGCAAAATTGTGGCATTAATTCATTTTTACCAGAAATCAGTTTCAAATAATACATATGTCAAGCTATTTTTTCAGATTCTATGAAATGGGACTTGTCGTTCGCAATGACGAGGTCGGGAGTTCGATCCTCCCTGGCTCCACCAAATCCAGTGCCGCCACGCGGCAACGAAAGCCCGCTTCGCGCGGGCTTTTGCTTATTCGACAAGACGATGTCCATGCCGCTCGCGGCGTGATCTTTCTGCAAGGCTTATCCTGCGCGCATGGCCGAACCGCTCCCGATCCCCGCTGCTCCCGTCTGGACGGGCGACGTCAAGGCCGCGCGCGCGGTACAGGTGGAACTGGCCAAGCAGGTCAGGCTGCGCGACGGCTTTTCCAAGCGGCTGTCGACCGTGGCGGGGTTCGATGTCGGCTTCGAGGACGGCGGCGCGACCACGCGTGCCGCCGCGGTCCTGCTGGATGCCCAAAGCCTGCAGCCGATCGCGATGCATGTCGCCCGTCTGCCCACGACGATGCCCTACATCCCCGGCCTGCTTTCGTTCCGCGAGTTGCCTGCCCTGCTGGAAGCACTCAAAGGCCTGCCGGCAGTGCCAGATCTGGTGCTGGTGGATGGCCACGGCATCGCGCATCCACGCCGGCTCGGCATCGCCGCGCATTTCGGCGTGGTGACCGGGCTGCCCTCGATCGGCGTGGCGAAGAAGAAACTGGTCGGCGACTACGCTTCCCTGCACGACATGCGCGGCGCCTTCACCCCGCTGCGCGTGGCAAGCCCGGGACGCGACCCCGGCGAACAGATCGGCTGGGCGCTGCGCAGCAAGCCGGGTTGCCTGCCGCTGTTCGTGTCGCCCGGTGACAAGGTATCAATGGCCGCCTGCCCGGAGCTGGTGATGGACTTCGTGACCCGCTATCGCCTGCCCGAGCCGACCCGGCTCGCGGATCGCCTGGCCTCGCGCAAGGGCGCCATCGAGATCGAGCCTTCACTCGCACTTCCGACGGGCGATGACTGAATCGTGGCAACGTCGATGAAGGCGCTCGCGATGCGAGCCCTGTTTTTAGCCATCGTCATCTCCATGACCTTGGCCGGCTGCCGGAGTACGGGCGATGGCGATCCTGCCACGCAGGCGCGAGAGATCCGCATGCCCGGCGAACATGCGCTGCGCATCGGGCAATCGTTCGAGTTGCCCGATGGCAGCACCCTGACCTATCTGCGACTGGTCGCGGACTCGCGCTGTCGCCCCGACGTGCAATGCATTCGCGCGGGCGATGCCGACATCGAATTGCGCTGGCACCCAGCCAACGGCATCGCGCAGACCGCCGTGCTCAACAGTGATCCCCGCAATCGGCGAGCTCCCAATGCGGTGCGGTTCGATCAATGGCAGGTCGGCCTGAGGGCGCTGGACTGGCAAACCCCGCCGACCGCCACGTTGGCTGTTGCACGGGTCGATTAAGGCGAACCATTCGCGAACTGCGTCACGCTTTTCCCCACCATGCGTTGACGCATTGCAGCATGATGCGCTAGCCATAGGCACAGGGAATGGATCGACGGGGAATACCATGAAACTGAATGCAACGCTGCGCCGTTGGTTGGCGTGTTCCGGCGTTGGACTGCTGCTGTGCGCCGCGCCGCTGCATGCGCAGGAATCCGCCAGCTGCCCGAAGCTGCCGGCCGGCAGCACCTTGCAATGGGAGGAAATCCGCAACCCTGACTTGCTGTTCTGCAAAGCGATCGATGCCAGCGGCAATGAAGTCTTCAGCGTGATGGTCAGCCGCGAATCGCCCTTCGATCCACGCCGCAGCAATCGCGCCGAGTCCTCCAGCATCAACGGGCAGAACACCTGGTGGTATCGCACCGAGATCGCCACCCGTCCGGACGTGCTCGCGCGCGAAGCTGCGATCGAGCTCTCCAACGGCGACGTCGCCTACTTCAACGTGCAGGCCAACAACGACAGTGATCTGCAGCACGCCTACGCCACGGTCGCCACGCTGGGCTTCTGATCACTCGCGACGCGCGGTGATCCGCCAGGCCCGGTGGATCTTCGGGTTGCGGGCGAAATCCGGCGGGATGGTCGAAGCGCTGATGTCCTCGACGTGGGCAAACCCGGCCAGCGCGGCTTCATCCAGGCGGAAGCGGCGGTAGTTGTTGGAGAAATACAGCACCCCGCCATAGGACAGTCGGTCCATCGCCGCGCGGATCAGGCGCACGTGGTCGCGCTGCACGTCGAAATCCTCCGCCCGCTTGGAATTGGAGAAGGTCGGCGGATCGCAGAAGATCAGGTCGAACTCGCTGCGTTCGGCTTCCAGCCACTCCATCGCGTCGGCCTGGGCAATGCGGTGGCGGGTACCGCCCAGGTTGTTCTCGCGCAGGTTGTCGGCCAGCCATTCCAGGTACGTCGCCGACAGGTCGATGCTGGTCGTCTGCGCCGCGCCGCCGAGCGCGGCCTGCACGCTGGCGACGCCGGTGTAGCAGAACAGGTTGAGGAAGCGCTTGTCGCGCGCTTCCCGGGCGATGCGCGTGCGCAGCGGGCGATGGTCGAGGAAGAAGCCCGTGTCGAGATAGTCGAACAGGTTGACCTTGAGCCTTGCCGCACCTTCGCGCACGGTCAGGAATTCGCCGGTGCGAGCGAAACGCCCGTACTTGCTGCCGCCCTTGCCGGTCGCGCGGGTCTTGATCGCGACGCGTTCCTTCGGCAGGTCGAACACGCGACGCGCGGCAGCGAGGAGATCATCCAGGCGGCGCTGCGCCAAGGCTTCGGGCACGTCGGCGGGCGCAGCGTATTCCTGCACGTGCAGCCAGATTTCGCCGTTGTCGGCCTCGGTATAGACATCGATGGCGGCGGCGTATTCGGGCAGGTCCGCGTCATAGGCGCGGAAACAGTCGATGCCTTCGGTCTTGCGCCAGCCCTTGAGCCGACGCAGGTTCTTCTCGATGCGATTGGCGACCATCTGCGCGCCGTCGGAGAGCGGTCGCGGGCCGGCGTCCTCGCGCTTGGGCGTCGCGATGGGCTCGACGACGATCAGGCTGCATTCGATCGCACCATTGAAGATTTGATAGCGCTTGCGCGCGAACAGGCCGGTCGCCCGTGCCAGGTCTTCGCTGCCGCAGAGCAGGCTGGCCGCCCATGCAGGCGTGGCGCGCTTGAGCGCATCGCCCAGGCTGCGGTACAGCGCCGGGTCGGCGGACAAGCGCGCGTCGTACGGCGGGTTGCACACGACAAGGCCTTGCGATGTTTCCGGTGGCTGCAACGCGGCGATATCGGCCACGTCCCAGCGGATCGCTTCCGCGACACCCGCCGCTTGGGCGTTGCTGCGCGCGGAGGTAATCGCGCGCGGGTCCAGGTCGAAGCCGGAGAACACCGGACGCAGCGCAGCCAAGCCCTGCTTTGCGCGCGCTTCGGCATCCAGGTGCAGCGCGTGCCAGCTGTCGCGATCAAACCCTTTCCAGGTCGTCGGCAGTTTCAGGCCATGGCGCTGCAAGCCGGGCGCGACATCCGCAGCCATCAACGCGCCTTCGATCAGCAGCGTGCCGCTGCCGCACATCGGGTCGAGCAAGGTACCGCTTTCGGCATAGCGCTTCGGCCAGCCACCACGCAAGAGCATCGCCGCGGCGATGTTTTCCTTGAGCGGCGCTTCGCCCTGCAGGCTGCGCCAGCCGCGCCGATGCATCGGGCCGCCCGACAGGTCCACCGAGATGATCGCGCGGCCCTTGCGCACGACGAGGTTCAAACGCAGGTCGGGAGATTCGGCATCGACCGAGGGCCGCTCGCCGGTGGCTTCGCGCATCACGTCGACCACCGCGTCCTTGACGCGCTGCGCGGCGAAACGCCCGTGGGTGATGCCTTCGCCCGAGACATGCGCGTCGACGGCGAGGGTCATGTCGGGATCGAGATGCTGCGTCCAGTCGATGGCGCGGGCGCCGGCGTAAAGCGCGGCTTCGTCGGGGCAATCGAATTCGGTCAGTGGCCACAGCACGCGACTGGCCAGGCGCGACCACAGCACTGCGCGTTGCGCATCGATGCTGGAGCCTTCGACGTTCACGCCCGCGGTGGTCGCGGTGGCTTTCACCGCGCCCAGCGCGAGCAACTCGTCGGCCAGGAGGTATTCAAGGCCCTTGCCGCAGCTGGCGAAGAATTTCATCGCGTATTACAGCCCGGCCAGCAAGGCGGCGAAGGCGAGCTTGGCCGATTCCACGTGCTCGGTGAGGCGATGGCTGTCATCGACCATCAGCAGGCGATCGCGTCGCGCCTGCGCCCACATGATCACTTCGTCGGCGGCGATCAATTCATCGCGCCAACCGTGGATGATCGAGGTCGGCACCGGTGCGGCATCCAGCGGATGCGCCGTGCCCATGCGGATCGGCGGCGCCATCAGGAACAGGCCCGCGATCGGCACCTGCAACGAGACCAGACCGGAGATGTACGCACCCAGGCTGGAGCCGGCCAGCACCAGCGGCCCGCGACGTGCGGCATCCTGCGCAAGACCCAGCAGACGCTCAAGCCGCGCGGGCACGTTGCCGAGTTCGCTTACCTCGTGCTGGGCGTCGAGATCGGTGTAATCGGGGCGCTCATGCGTCCAGCCCAGCGCCTCGGCGGCTTCGGCCAGGGCGGTGACTTTGGTGGCATCGGGACCGCTTTCGAAGCCGTGGGAGAGGATGCAGTGGCCTTTCATCCGCGCATTTTACCTGTCGCCGACCACCGGCAGCGGCCTGATAGCATCGGCACATGCGCGAACCCGACATCGACTTCACCGACTCGCCACTGCCCTACGTCAACCTGCTGGGCCTGCGCGCGACGTCGGACATCGACCTCGTCGTCATCCACTGCACCGAACTGCCCGATCTCGCCGCCGCGCGCGAGTACGGTGAGCGCATCCATTACCCGCAATCGGGCACAGGCAACAGCGGGCATTTCTACATCGACCGCGACGGCAGCATCTCGCGCTGGGTGCCGGAAAACCGCATCGCCCACCACGTGCGCGGACTCAATGCACACAGCATCGGCATCGAACTGGTGAACACCGGGCGCTTCCCGCACTGGCTGGACAGCGACCATCAGGCGATGGACGAGGCGTATCCGCCCGTGCAGATCGAGGCATTGATCACGCTGCTGGAAGACTTGCAGGCACGCATTCCCTCCATCAGCCAGATCGCCGGGCACGAGGACCTGGATACCGAGGAAGTGGAAGCCAGCGACGATCCGATGCGTCGGGTGCGACGCAAGCGCGACCCTGGCCCGTTGTTCCCGTGGACGCGGGTGCTGGCGGGCAGCCCGCTGCTGCGGCTGGACGGCGCCCTCCCCGACTGACGCGACGACAAGGATTTCCCCCATCGGCAGTCATCGTTCCAACCAGCGCTTCCTCTTTCTTTTCGGCAGCATCTTCGGCGGGATCGGCGCGCTGTTCCTGGTGCTCGGGATCGTCTCGTCGCTATCGAACTGGCGATTGCTGGACAGCGGCGTCCGCAGGGAGGGCGTGGTGACCGGCCTGGTCGGCACGCGCACCGCGCAGCCGCGGGTGCGCTTCGTGGATACCACGGGCCGCGTGGTGGAGTTCACCTCCCGTGCCGGCAGCAACCCGCCTGCCTATGGCATTGGCGAGCGCGTCGAAGTCCTGTATCCGGCCGGCAAGCCCGAGCGCGCAGTCATCCACGGCTTTTTCAGCCTGTGGGGCTTTGCGCTGATCGGCGGGGGCATGGGTCTGGCATTCACGATCATCGGCTTGTTCAGTCTGGTGGCCGGCCTCCGCGCTGGCCGCCGGGCACGCACACTGGACGAGCAAGGCATGCTCATCGATACCGATTTCACCGCGGTCGAGCGCATCAGTGACGACGATGGCGTGGTGTTCTTCGTGCGCTCGCAATGGGTGTCGCCCTCCAGCGGGCGGGTCCACGTGTTCGACAGCGAGGCGCTGCGCTTCGATCCGACCGGATTCATCCGGCCCGGACAGCGCATCCGCGTGCGCATCGACCCGGCCAACCCGGCGACCTACCAGATGCAGATGGATTTCCTCCCGTGCGAGGCCGAACAATGAATCCGCCCGGGGCCAGCGCCTGAAGGTCACGCACGAGCCGCCTACAATGGGCGGCCACTTCCAAGACCCCGTTGCCGATGACCTCTCCCGTGACCGAACTCGTCGAGCTGCTTGCGCTCGAGCGCCTCGAGGACAACCTGTTCCGCGGACAGAGCCGCGACATCGGCACCAAGTACGTGTTCGGCGGCCAGGTGCTGGGGCAATCGCTGTCGGCGGCGCAGGCGACCATCGACACTGAGCGCCCGCGCGATGCGCATTCGCTGCACGCGTATTTCCTGCGCGCCGGCGACATCGAGGCGCCGATCGTGTATCAGGTGGATCGCACCCGCGACGGCGGCAGTTTCTCGGTGCGCCGGGTCACCGCGATCCAGCACGGCCAGGTGATTTTCTTCGCCGCGGCGTCCTTCCATCGCCATGAAGAAGGCGTCACCCATCAATTGTCGATGCCGGAAGTCCCGCGCCCCAACGACCTGCCGGCCGCCGAACCCGTGCCCGACGGCGTGCTGGCGACGCTGCCGACCAAGGTGCAGCGCTGGCTGGATCGCGCCGGGCCGTTCGAGTTTCGCCACGTCTATCCGCGCGATGAACTCAACCCGCCCAAGCGCCCGCCCTACCAGCAGGTCTGGTTCCGCCTGACCGAACGCATCGGCGACTCGCCCGAACTGCATCGCGAGATGCTGGCCTATGCCAGCGACTTCCACTTGCTCGGCACCGCCAATTTCCCGCACGGGATCAGCTACTACCAGCCGGGCGTGCAGATGGCGTCGCTCGACCATGCGCTGTGGTTCCATCGCCCGTTCCGCGTCGATGACTGGCTGCTGTATTCCATCGACAGCCCCAGCGCGCAGGATGCACGCGGCCTGGCGCGCGGGCAGATCTTCGACATGCAGGGACGGCTGGTCGCCAGCACCGCGCAGGAAGGCATGGTGCGCGTGCTCGAGGACGAGCGCTGATGCGCCAGGTCTTCACCAGCCCGCGCCTGTCCAATGTCGAAGCGGTGGCGAAGTTGCTGGAGGATGCCGGCATCGCCACCAAGATCAGCAACGGGCGCTCGTATCGCGGCAAGTTCGACCGCGGCGTCAGCTATCGCGATAGCGGCAACGAGGCCAACCAGGCGGCGGTCTGGGTGCTCCGCTCCGAGGACCAGCCGCGCGCACGCGAGATGCTGCGCGAGGCGGGCTTGCTGGACAGCACGCGCCCGGACCAACAGCGCGACAGCTTCCTGCCCGAACATCTGCGCACCGGCGGCCAGACCGAGGTGCCCGGCGCGCGCTGGCTGAGCCCGGGCCGGCTGAAGGTGCTGCTGCTGATCGCGATCGCGTTGGTGATGGTGCTGGTTGCGCTATGGCAGCGCCGGCCCGCCCCCGAGGCACCTGCCGTCGCTGCGCCTGCAGCAGGCGCCGCCGTGCAAGGCCCGGGCGTGCTGGCCGCGCGCAATGCCGCGCCACTGGTGCAGCGGGTGGACGTGCCTTCGGCGCTGGCCGCGCTGCTGATCTCGCGCATCGCCAGCGAACGCGATTTCAACGATGTGTGCGTGCAGGTGGATGATGCCGCGCCCAGCCAGCGCGTCATCACTTTACTAGCCGGCATCCGCAACGCCCCGCACGTGGCCGATGCCGCGCGCTGCGGCGATACCGGCGAGCTGCCCCGCATCCGCATCGACGATTACCTGACCGACGGCTCGGGCACCGGCACCGTGCGGCTACGCGTGCAGCAGGGCGAACTGCGCGTGGACCAGCACTTCGACGTGGTCCGCGAAGGTTACGACTGGCGCGTCACCGGCAGCAGCAAACCGTAATTCACGCGCATAAAAAACCCGGCAGCCGCGATCGCGGTCTGCCGGGCGCTCCCATCCACACGGGAACCTGTTGCTTAGCGGGCGTCGCGCTTGCCTGCCGCTTGCTTCTGCTGGCGATCGGCCTGGCGCTTGCTCTGCGCGGCGTCGTATTCGGCGCGCGAGATCTGCCCATCGCGGTTGGTATCGGCGGCGCTGAACCACTCGGCGCGGCGGGCGCTCATGCGCGCTTCGCGATCGGTGCGATCCAGGAAGCCGTCCTTGTTGACATCCATCTGGGTAAAGCGCTCGGCAAGCTTCGGCTGCTTGGCGGCCTCGGCGCGGCTGATGCGGCCGTCCTTGTCGGCATCAAGCTGCATCTTCTGGTCCATGCCGCCGCGATGACCGCGGTCACCACGCTTGCCGCCGCGCTTCATGCCGCGCTGCGGGCGTTCATCGGCAGACAGGCGGCCATCCTTGTTGGCATCCAGCTGGTCGAAACGCTCGGCTAGGCGCGGGTGCTTGGCGGCCTCGGCACGGTCGATGACGCCATCGTTATTGGCATCCAGCTTCACCTTGGCGGGAGTAGCGGCGGGCTTGGTGGTTTGCGGGGCAGCCATGGCAATGCCGGCGACGGCAAGGCAGGCGGCGGCCACGGCGAGGGAAAGGCGAGTGGGTGACATCGGTTGAACTCCAGATTTCGTGTTGATGCTCGGTCAACGCATCGCCCCGAGCGCCGGTTGACGCCCGCCGCGCCCCGTTCAGGTGGAAGCCAGTCTCGCCGCCTGCAACCGCGCGCCGTTATGCTCGTCCCATGCGCGCCGATGCCGCCCCCGCCCACGATGTCCGCATCTTCCAGACCGGGGAGCATGTCTGCGGCTACTGGCATGACCGCCCTGCCCGCGACCTGGTGGTCGAGCCGAACGACCCGCGCCTGCCCAGGATCTACCCACGTGCGCTGGAGCTGGGTTTTCGCCGCTCGGGCGACCTGGTGTATCGACCCAATTGCCACGGCTGCCGCCTGTGTACGGCGGTCCGCATCCCGGTGGCGCAGTTCCGCCCGGACCGCAGCCAGCGTCGCAACCTGAAACGCAACGCGGACCTCGTCGCCCGCGTCCTGCCCGCCGAGCGCACCGACGAGCAACTCGCCCTCTACCGGCGCTACCTCGGCCAGCGCCATGCCGGCGGCGGCATGGACGATCACGGCGCGGTGCAGTTCGACCAGTTCCTCGCCGGCAGCTGGTCGGACACGCGCTTCCTTGAAATCCGGCAGAAACACGATGGCGAGGCCGGGCCGCTGCTCGCCGTCGCGGTCACCGACTTGCTGCCCGATGCGCTGTCCGCGGTCTACACGTTCTACGACCCGGACCATGCTGGCCGCGGCCTCGGCACCTTCGCCATCCTCCAGCAGCTGCAATGGGCGATGCGCGAAGGCCGCCGCCATCTCTACCTGGGCTACTGGATCGCCGGCCATCCCAAGATGGATTACAAGCGCCGCTTCCGCCCGCTCGACGGCTACGATGGCGAGCGCTGGAGCCCGCTGGAGTATCTCGAGACATGAATCGCATCGTCCGCATGATCGCGCTGGCCGCGCTCGTCCTTGCCTGCGCCGCCTGCCTGCGCGTCAACGTCGAAGGCACCCCGGACCCGCGCGCGCTGGAACGCCTGCCGGACGAGATGGCGCGGGTCGTGCGCGAGGCGATGCCGCCGGTGCGCTTCGCCACCTACAACACCTCGCTCTACAGCGACGAGGACGGCGGCTTGGTCAGGCGCCTGCAGGGTGATGACGCGGATGCACGCAAGATCGCCGCGGTGCTGCAGCGCGTGCGCCCGGACGTGGTGTTGCTGAACGAGTTCGATTTTGATGCCGAAGGTCGCGCGGCCGATCTCTTCCAGCGGCAATACCTCGGCATCGGTCAGCTTGGCGGCGCGCCGCTGCACTATCCGTTTCGCTACATTGCCGAGGTCAACACTGGCGTCACCAGCGGCCTGGACATCGACGGCGACGGCCAGGTCGGCCAGAGCGGCCGCGCGCGCGGCAACGATGCCTGGGGCTACGGCCTGCACCCGGGCCAATACGGGATGCTGGTGCTGTCGATGTATCCGCTCGACATCGACCACGCGCGGACTTTCCGCCTGCTGAAATGGTCGGCGATGCCGGATGCACGCCGCCCGGTCGATCCGGTGACCGGCAAGCCGGTACACACGGATGCGACATGGCGACAGCTGCGCCTGTCATCCAAATCCCATTGGGACATCCCGGTGCTGACGCCGCAGGGCGAGATCCATTTCCTGGCCAGCCACCCGACGCCGCCAACCTTCGACGGCCCGGAGGATCGCAACGGCCGCCGCAACGCCGATGAAATCCGCCTGTGGGCCGAGTACGTCTCCGGCAAGCCGCTGCCGTGGCTGTGCGACGACAACCGGCACTGCGGCGGCCTGCCGGATGACGCGCGCTTCGTGATCGCCGGCGATCTCAACGCCGACCCAGTCGATGGCGATTCGGTGCACGGCGCGATCAACCGGCTGCTGGATTCACCCCGCGTGCTGGCCACGCGCGCACCGACCAGTCCCGGCGCCGCCGAGCAGGCGCGACGCTACGGCATCGCGCGCAAGGGCGATATCGCCACGCATACCGGCAATTTCGGCCCGAAGGCCGGCACCCTGCGCATCGACTACGTGCTGCCCTCACGGGGCTTGCGGGTGCTCGACACGGGCGTGGCCTGGCCTGCAGCCAGTGCGCCCGACGCCGATTTCTCCAATGCCAGCGACCACCACGCGGTGTGGATCGATGTCGTCGCCGACTGACTGATGCCTAGTAGTTGATCGGCGCCGTGCGCCGCGCGAAACCGAACGCGCCATCGCTGTGCACCGACATGATCAGCCGCACCATGCTGGCCGGGAACATCAGCTCGACCCGGTCCATCTTGCCGTCCGCGCCGAGAGCCTCCATCGTCACCTCGATGAAGGCGCCGCCGGTGTCCACCTCGATGCAGCGCAGGTGCGGCTCGCCGTTGCCGGTATCCAGATACGGCGACACCACCGCGCCCAGGGCTTCGATCGCCGCAGGGAAGAAGAACACCGCGTAGCCGCTGTCGGGCGTGATCACGGTCGGCTTGGCGGGTTCGGATGCAGGCTCAGGCGATGTTGCCGCGGCCGCGGCTTCCATCGGCAGCGGCGGGGACACGCTGTGGGTGACCTGCACCTCGTCCCTGGATTTGCCGGTCCACTTGCCCGTGTCCGGGGCTTCGTCCTTCGTGTCGCTCATCCTCACTCCTTGCATTGCCAATGGTGACGCGAAACCTTCAGGCCAATCGCACGTCCAGCGCCGCGGCGGCCTCGCGGGCCAGTTGGCGCGCCTCGTCCACCGATCCTGCCCGCGCCAGCGTGACCGCGACGCGACGCTGCCCGTCCACGCGCGGCTTGCCGAACAAGCGCAGCGCGACCGCGGGATCAGCCAACGCGGCATCCACATTCGAGAACACAGGCACGCCATGCCCCTGCGCCAGCACCGCCGTGGATGCTGAAGGCGCGATGTTGGGGATGTCGCCGCGGGCGTCCGCGCCGACCGGCAGGCCGAGGATCGCGCGGGCGTGCAGCGCGAACTCCGACAGGTCCTGCGACACCAGCGTGACCAGGCCCGTGTCATGCGGGCGGGGGCTGACCTCCGAGAACCACACCTCGTCGCCTTTGACGAAGAATTCCATCCCGAACACGCCCCAGCCGCCGAGATCCGCCGACACGTTCGCGGCGATGGCCTTCGCGCGTTCCAGCGCCTTGGCCGACATCGGCTGCGGCTGCCAGCTTTCGCGGTAGTCGCCGTCGCGCTGCAGGTGGCCGATCGGCGCGCAGAACGCGGTGCCGCCAGCGTGGCGCACGGTCAGCAGGGTGATCTCGTAATCGAAATCGATGAAGCCCTCGACGATGCACCGCCCTGCCCCGGCGCGGCCGCCAGTCTGCGCGTAGTCCCAGGCGTGGTCGATGTCGGCCTCGGTCTTGACGGTGGATTGGCCCTTGCCGGACGAGGACATCACCGGCTTGACCACGCACGGCAGGCCGACGGCCTCGATGGCGGCCAGGTATTCCTCGCGCGTGTCGACGAAGCGATAGGCGGATGTCGGCGCGCCCAGCGTTTCGGCGGCCAACCGGCGAATGCCCTCGCGGTCCATCGTCAGCCACGCCGCACGCGCGGTCGGGGCGACCTTGAGGCCGGCATCGCGCTCCAGCTCCACCAGGGTCTGCGTGTGGATCGCCTCGATCTCCGGCACGACCAGATGTGGCTTCTCTTGCTCGATCAACGCACGCAACACCGCGCCATCGAGCATGTCCAGCACGTGGCTGCGATGCGCAACCTGCATCGCCGGTGCGTCTGCATAACGATCCGCCGCGATTACTTCCACCCCGAAACGCTGCAATTCCAGCGCGACTTCCTTGCCCAGCTCGCCCGAACCAAGCAGCAGCACGCGGGTGGCGTGCGGGGACAGCGGGGTGCCAATCGTGGTCATGCAATGCGTTCCAGAGGATTCCGCCCGCCAGTTTATGCCGAGGGCGGTATCTGTCATCCTCCGGCCATGCCATTCCCGTCCTCACGATCCGCGGGCAGCCTGCTCGCCTGCGTGCTGTTGCTTGCGCTCGTGCCCGCGCTCACCGGCTGCAACCAGCCGAGCGAGTTGCCGGACACGCAGATCGCGGGATTGATGATCGACGGCGATCTCGACGAGATCAGCGGCATCGCCGCCTCGCGCCGCGAAGACGGCGTGCTGTGGGCCATCGATGACAGCGGCAAGCCGGCCAACCTCTATGCGATCAGCCATCGCGGCGGGCGCCTGGCCACGTTCAGGATCGAAGGCATCAAGAAGACCGACTGGGAAGACATCGCCGGCTTCGAGCTGGATGGCAAGCCCTACCTGTTGATCGCCGACACCGGCGACAACGGCGGCATCCGCAAGACGCTCTCGCTGCACGTGGTGGAAGAGCCGCAGGACATCAAGGCCGGCGGCATCTTGAAGCCCGCGTGGTCGATCCAGTTCCGCTGGCCGGACGGTGCGCGCGATTGCGAGGCCGTCGCGGTGGATGCCGAGCGCAACCAGATCCTGCTGATCACCAAGAAACGCCAGCCACCGCAGCTCTACACCCTGCCGCTGCGCGCCACCGACAACAAGAAGGCGCCGAAGACGCTGACCGCGCGCCTGGCCGGCACCCTCGCGGGCGTGCCGCAGGCCAAGGCCAACGAGCGCCGCGACAACCCGGCGATGGCGCGCCTGCGCAGCCAGGTCACCGCCGCCGGCATCAACCCGCAGCGCGATGCGATCGCCGTCATGACCTACGCCAACCTGCTGGTCTACCCGCGTGAGGCCAATGACAGCTGGGCGCAGGCCGTCGCCCGCCCACCACTGGTGGTGCCGATGACGCTACTGCCGCAACCCGAAGCGGTGGCCTTTTCCCGTGGCGGCAAGGGCATCTATGCCACCGGCGAGTTCAGCCCGGCCCCGATCCTGTTCCTGCCATATCATCGGGAAGTGCCGTAAGTCATTGTTTTAAATGGAATTGACCTGCCAGAAATGACAGCCACGGCTCGATGCTGCATTGCGACTTGCAAAGTGATATCAATTTGATATCTTTCTCTGGAGCCCGTTGCTCTGGAACCCTTTGGAGTCGTAGTCATGAAAGAGAAAGTCGTCCGTTCCCTGCCCGGCGTGCCGATGCTGCTGGCCCTCTTGGCCGCCGCGCTGGTCTGCGGCTGGCTGGCCTTGAGCGGGATCGCCGGCAAGCACATCGTGATGGTGATCGTCGGCGCGCTCGGCGTGCTGGTGGCCTTGTCGATGATGGGCGGCCTGTACATGGTCGAGCCCAACCAGGCCGCCGTCCTCAGCCTGTTCGGCAAGTACATCGGCACGGTCAAGGACAATGGTCTGCGCTGGAACAACATCTTCTTCGCCAAGCGCAAGGTGTCGATGCGCGTGCGCAACTTCGAGAGCGGCAAGCTGAAGGTCAACGAGCTGGACGGCAGCCCGATCGAGATCGCCGCGGTCATCGTCTGGCAGGTGGTCGATGCCTCCGAGGCGGTCTACAACGTGGACGATTACGAAAGCTTCGTGCACATCCAGTCCGAGGCCGCGCTGCGCTCGATGGCCACCAGCTATCCCTACGACCAGCACGAGCCGGGCCAGCTTGCCCTGCGCAGCCATGCCGCCGAGATCAGCGAACACCTGCAGAAGGAGCTGGCCGAGCGCCTGAACGATGCCGGCGTCGCGGTGATCGATGCACGCATCAGCCACCTCGCCTACGCGCCTGAAATCGCCCAGGCGATGCTGCAGCGCCAGCAGGCCAACGCGATCATCGCCGCGCGCACGCGGATCGTCGCCGGCGCCGTCGGCATGGTCGAAATGGCCCTGGCCGAGTTGCAGAAGAACGGCGTCGTGCAACTGGACGAGGAGCGCAAGGCCGCGATGGTCAGCAACCTGCTGGTGGTGTTGTGCGGCGAGCGCAGCACCCAGCCGATCGTCAACGCAGGCACGCTGTACTGATGACGGGACTCGCTTCCCTGCTGCTGGCCCTGGCGGGACTGCCCGCCATCGCCATCGCCGCATGGCTGGCCCGGGACACGCGCCCCGCCTCGCCCGGGCTCGCCATCCGCATGGCCCTGGTCGGCATCGTCATCCTGCTCGGCGCGCTCGGCCTGTTCTGGGCTGGTGACGACGGCCGCCGGGTGCTGATGGTGGTGCTGTCAATGGCCTTGCTGGTCAATGCGCTGGCGCTGTCGATGTGGTGGCACGTGCGCAAGTTCGCCCCGGGCAGGGATGCGTGATGGCCGAGAAAAAGGCATATCCGTTGCGCATCAACGCGGCCATCCTGGAGGAAGTCCAGCGCTGGGCGGATGACGAGTTGCGCAGCGCCAATGCACAGATCGAGTACGTCCTGCGCGATGCCCTGCGCCGCGCGGGTCGCCTGAAATCCAGGGAATCCAACCAAGACGAGGACACCACCCCATGAAAGACGCCTGGGAATACAAGGTCATCGACATCACCCCGCAGATCACCGGCAGCCCCGGCCAGAAGGTCGAGGAAACCCTCAATCAAATGGGACAGGAAGGATGGGAACTGGTGGCGGCCCTGCGCTGCAGCCTGATGGAACCCACCCGCCTGTACCTGAAGCGCCGCAAGGCCTGAAAACAAGACAAGGAGTGCATCATGAATGAGCGTTGGCAGTACCAGATCATCGAAGTGAAGGCCAAGATGTGGGGCGGATTCGACCACGCGAAGGCGGTGGAGGAGTTCGATCGCATGGGCCGACAGGGCTGGGAGATGGTCAGCTTCACTCCATCGCTGACCGGCACGACCAACGGCGTCGCCGTGTTCAAGAAGAAGGGGAGCTGACATGCGCCGCACCTTGATCGCCTGTGCCCTCGCGATGGCCACCCTGCCCGCCCTCGCGCAGGTCGCGCCCGACACCGCCCGCGCCACCGCGACGCGCCTGCTTGATCATCTGGATCGCGGCGAGTTCGCCCAGGCCGAGGCGATGTTCGACGCCAACATGAAGCAGGCCGTGCCCACCGAACAGCTGGCCCAGGTGTGGAAGTCATTGCCCGCCGACGGCACGCGCGGCGAAGCCTTTCTGCGCACCGAGGGTGATTCGCAGATCCTGCTGATCCCGCTGACCCGCGGCGACACTCATCTCAACGCCAGCATCAGCATCGATGCGCAGGGGCTGGTCTCCGGCCTGCTGATACGCCCCGCTCCGCCTGCACCGCCACCGCCGCCGACCACTGCCGCCAACTTCACCGAGAAAGACGTGATGGTGGGCGATGGCGAACGCGCCCTGCCCGCCACCCTCGCCATGCCCAAGGGCGAAGGCCCGTTCCCGGCCGTGGTGCTGGTGCATGGCTCCGGCCCGCAGGACCGCGACGAGACCATCGGCGCCAATCGTCCCTTCCTCGACATCGCGCGCGGCCTCGCGGCGCAGGGCATCGCGGTGCTGCGCTATGACAAGCGCAGCCAGGCGCGTCCGCAGGATTACGCCGGCGGCGTCGACATCGACAACGAAACCACCGACGACGCGGTGACCGCGCTTGCCACCCTGCGCGCCCAACCCGGCATCGATCCCAAGCGCGTGTTCGTGCTCGGCCACAGCCAGGGCGGGATGATGGCGCCGCGCATCG
>JACSSF010000138.1 GCA_014879375.1 Lysobacteraceae bacterium | reverse complement strand
TTGTTGCTGTTGCTGTTGCTGTTGCTGTTGCTGTTGCTGTTGCTGCTGCTGTTGCTGCTGTTGCTGCTGTTGCTGCTGCTGCTGCTGTTGCTGCTGCTGCTGTTGCTGCTGTTGCTGCTGCTGTTGCTGCTGCTGTTGCTGCTGTTGTTGCTGTGGTTGCTGTGGTTTCTGCTGTTGCTGCTGTTGTTGTTGCTGCTGTTGCTGCTTGCCCTGCGGAGGTTGTCGCTTGCGCGCCTGCACAACGGCAGCGCGGTTTTCACGTACATCCGGCAAGGACGGGTTGATCGAAGTGGCGCGGTCATAGGCTGCGATGGCATCGTCGTAGCGCCCCGCCTTGGCCAGGGCATTGCCCAGGTTGTACTGCGCTTCGGCGCCCGGCACGCGGGCATAGGCCTCTGCCGCGCCGGCATAATCGCCACGCCGATAGGCGCGATGCCCGGACTCCAGCAGCCGATGCTGGCGCTGGTCATCGCGCAGCCACCAACCTTGCATGATGTTGCCTGCGCCCTCCTGGGCTTGCGCATGCGCCGAGGGCGGCGACATCACGCCAGTCAGCAGTAGTCCCACCCACAGCACGGGCAAGGCACGCCGCCTGAAAGCCCAGAGCGCCAGCAGCATCAGCGGAAGCAACAGCCAATACCCTTCGTCCTGCCATGCCAGGCCGCGCTTGCCACGCACCGATCCAGAACCGGACGCACCGGCATCCAGCAGGCCCAGTGCGCGCAAATCGCCATTGTCCGCGCTGAGCTCCGCCATCCGGCCACCACCTGCCACCGCCAATGCGCGCAACGAAGCCACATCCAGGTGCACCGCTCTCATGCGACCGTCCCGCCCGCGTACATCGGCGCCACTGGCGCCGCCGATGCCTAGCACCGACACGCGATATCCCGCCGCCGCGGACTTGCGCGCGGCATCGATCGCCGCATCGTCCACGCTTCCCGTCATCAACAGGATGTCGCCTTGTGACGCACCCCCTTGCCTGAGCAGTTGGCCGGAGAATGCGATGGCGCGCGCCGCGTTATCACCATCGACCGGCATGATCTCGGGCGAAAGCGCATCGATGAACAAGGCCACGTTCGCGGTGTCGGAGGTGAGCGGCGTCACTGCGTGTGCATCATCGGCATAGGCCACCAGGCCGACCAGTCCATCGGTGCGTTCGCCAAGCAACTGTCGCAGTTTCGCGCGCGCCTGCAGCAGGCGCGATGGTGGCACGTCGTCTGCATTCGCGGCGCTGGAGAGATCGAGCGCCACCACCAGTGCATGGTCACTCTGCCACAAGGGCTGCGGCATTTGCCGCCAGGCGGGACCGGCCAAGGCCGTGATCGCCAGCAGCCAGGCCAACAGCCACGGCCAATGGTTGGCACGCGCGCGTTTGCCGCCGCCTTCCAGCACGTGCGGGCGCAGATGTGGATCGATCCGCTCGACCCACGCGCTTTCGGGACGATGGCGCTGTCGTGACCACCACCACAGCAGCGGCAAGACGCAAAACAGCCACAATGCCTGCGGACGGATGAAGTGAATTGGCCAGGACCACGCATCGACGTTCATCGGCGCACCCTCCACCATGTCACCAGCAGAGAGAGTGACCCCACGACGAGCGCGGCCAGCAGCCACTTCCAGTACAGCTCGATGCGCGGGCGCACCGCGGCGCCTTCACGGCGCACGGGCTCAAGGCGATCGATCTCTGCATAGATGCCGGCCAGCGATTGCGTATCGCGCGCGCGGAAGAACTGCCCGCCGGTGGTCGCGGCCACTTCACGCAGGGTGTCTTCGTCGATGCCGCTCTGCATGCCGGGCATCGGAATCTGCATGCCGAACACCGACATCGTCCCGCCTTCGCCACCGAAGGCGATGGTGTGGATGCGCACGTGTTCGGCCTTCGCCAATTCGGCTGCCTTAGCCGGGGTCATCACGCCGGCGGTGTTTTCGCCGTCGGTCAGCAGGATCAACACGCGATGCTCCGCCGGCTGCGTGCGCAGGCGCTTGACCGCAAGGCCGATCGCATCGCCGATGGCTGTCTCGCGACCGGCCATGCCGACCATCGCATCGCGCAACTGCCGACGCACGCTGTCACGATCCAGCGTCAGCGGCGACACCGCGTACGCGCGCTGGCCAAACACGATCAGGCCGATGCGGTCGCTGGCGCGGCGATCAAGGAAATCCGCGAGCACGGCTTTCGCTGCGGTGAGGCGATCAACGCGTTGCCCGCCCAGTTCCATGTCCGGCTCTTCCATGCTGCCGGACAGGTCCACGGCCAGCATCAGGTCACGGCCACTTTGCGGCGGCGCCTGCACGGGGCCTAGGGCCTGCGGCCGGGCCGCGGCGATGCAGAGCAGGCACCACGCGATGAGCGCCAGCCAGGGCATGCCGTGCATGCGCGTCACAACGCCAATGCCGGGCACCACATGCAGGCGAGATTTGGCATTGGGCAACTTCACCGCAGGCGCTTGTGAATTACGTGCAGGCGGCAGCCACCAGCGCGCCAGCACCGGCAAAGGCAACGCCGCCAGCAGCCAAGGCCAGGCAAAGTGCTCGATGAGCGATGCCCACCAGAGGCTCATCGCGCCACGCCCATCCAGCGCAGGAACCTCAGGCGTGCGATCGTCCGCAGTTGCGCAAGCAGCTGTTGATCGATATCGCGCCGATAGCCGCCTTCCAGCAGCAGGTATCCGGCATCGGACTGAAACGACCCGGAGGGCATTCCCTGATCCAACAATGCCAGCCACTCGTCGCCATCGATCACGTCGGCCCCTGCCTGGTCGCGGCGGGCCGCGCGCCGCAGCAGCGCCGAGATCGCCATGACCTCGGCAGGTGCATCAACCGCCTCGGCGATGGCGTCATCGAACAAGCGCGCGATCCTGATGCATCGCTGGCGACGATGGTGGCGCCATGCCAGTACCGCGGCCATGACCAGCAGCAACATCGCGAACATCACCCACCAGCCGGGTGCTGGCGGCCACAGCGACGGCGATGGCGGCTGGTGGATGTCGCGGAGGAGGATCTCGGGGGCGGCTTGCATCAGGCCACCTCGCGGCGACGCGGCGCGGGCAACCAAGATGCGCTGTCCGCATCTGCCGGCAGTTCGATGGCGCGGATGCCACGCGCCTGCAGTTTCTCCATCGCCTCTTGCAGCGGCGCGCGGAAGTCGCGCGCCCATTGCGCACGTTGTGCCTTGCCGGCCAGGTCCAACTCGATGCGTGAGTCAGCCGCCGCGAACGGCAGTCGCTCGCGCGGCGGCTGCTGCTCGAATGCGTCAGTGACGAGCAACACGATCACTTCGCCATGGCGCGCAAGCGCCGCCCAGCGTGCATCCGGCACCGCCAGCACGCTGGCAGGCTCTGCCAGCACGATCAGTCGCGAGCCCGGGCGCAGCACGCGCTGCGCGTGATCCAGCGCCAGTGCGAGCCCTGCATCGTCTTCCGGTGGCGCTGTGTACCAACGCCGCAGCGCATCGAGCACGCGCATCGCCGCCTTCATGCCGCCTGCCGGTGGGATCGGCGGCTCCCGCAGCGAACCACGCATCGCTGCGATGCGGTCGCCATCGCGCAGTGCCGCCCACGCGGCGACCGCACCCGCGCGTGCAGCCTGCACGGACTTGAAACGGACGCGGGTGCCGAAATACAGCGCAGGATTGGTGTCGGCGACGATCAACGTCAGCCGGTCGCGTTCGGCCTGGAAGAGCTTGGTGTGGGTGCGGCCGTTGCGCGCGGTCAGGCGCCAGTCGATGTGGCGCGCGTCATCGCCGGCCACGTACTCGCGCGACTCCGCGTATTCCATCCCACGGCCACGCAGCGGCGACAGCGCGACGCCGCTGCTCCCATGTCGCCCGTTGCGCGCTGGCGTCCGCCCCTGCACCGACTGACGCAGGGCAACGAGCGCCGACAAGATCGGCGCGGTCGCATCCTCGGGCACGTGATCGCGCGGCATCGATCAGGGATGTGGCACCTTGGCCAGCACTTCCTGCACCAGTCGCTCGCCGTCCCAGCCTTCGGCGCTCGCCTCGAAGCTGGGCAGCACGCGATGACGGAGTACGTCCGGGGCGACCGCGCGGATGTCATCGGGAGTGACAAAATCACGGCCGGCCAACCAGGCGCGTGCACGTGCACATCGCTCCAGCGCGATCGAGCCACGCGGGCTCGCGCCCCAGCTGATCCGATGCGCAAGTTGCGGGTCATAGCGCGATGCATCACGGGTGGCCAGCACGATTTCAATCAGATAGCGCTCCAGCGCAGGTGCCATGTGCAACTCCAGCACCGCGCGACGTGCAGCCAACACATCGGCCTGGGGAATTCTTTCGTTCTCCCGGTCAGCAGCCCCGTGCCCGTCCTCCAGGGCATGTTCCCGATTCAGGCGCAGGATCTCGGCTTCGCTTTCGGCATCCGGATAGCCGATGCGAACATACATCAGGAATCGATCAAGCTGGGCTTCGGGCAGCGGGAACGTGCCTTCCTGCTCGATCGGGTTCTGCGTCGCCATCACCAGGAACAGCGAGGGCAACGGATAGGTATGCCGGCCCACGGTGACCTGCCGCTCGGCCATTGCCTCCAGCAGCGCGGATTGCACCTTGGCGGGCGCGCGGTTGATCTCGTCCGCGAGCAGCAGCGAATGGAAGATCGGTCCCGGCTGGAATTCGAAGCGCGACTCCTGCGCGCGCCAGACCTCGGTGCCGGTCAGGTCCGCCGGCAGCAGGTCGGGCGTGAACTGGACGCGGGCGAACTCGGCTTCGATGCGCGCGGCCAACGCGCGGATCGCCGTTGTCTTGGCCAGCCCCGGCGCGCCCTCGACCAGCAAATGTCCGTCGGCCAGCAACGCGATCAGCAATCGCTCGACCAACAGTGACTGGCCGACGATCTCACGCGAAAGCGAGGCCTGCAATGACTTGAAGGCCGCATGCAGGCGGCCGGCGCCCGCCTCGTCGGTACGAGCAGGCAAGGGGGGAAGTTGCAACGAGTCCATGGCATGGCCTTGGCGGGGAAGCGGTCATCTGACCATTTACAGGCCCGATGGTTCAACCAGCCGGGTTTCTCCGTTCAGCCCGACTCCAACATGCCCCAAAAGAGAACGGGGCCGATGGCCCCGTTCGTCGACAATCCAGGCGGATCAGTGCTGGCGTTGCTGCACGCGCAGGATCTTCGGCGTCATGAAGATCAGCAGCTCCACCTTGTCGCTGTTGCGGCTCTTGTTCTTGAACAGGTTGCCGATGATCGGGATGTCGGCCAGGAACGGCACCTTGCGGATCGCATCCTGATCCTTGAACTCGTACACGCCACCGATCACGACCGTCTGGCCGTTCTCGATCAGCGCCGCCGTATCGATCTGGCGCTTGGCGATGATCGGCACCTGGCCGATGGAGGTGTTCAGCCAGCTGTCCAGCTCGTTCTTGCTGACCTTCATGTTGAGGAAAACGCGATCATCGTTGGTGATGGTCGGGGTGACGCGAAGCTCCAGCAGTACGTCCTTGAACGCGACCGTCGGGGTCAGGATGCCACCGGTCGATGCGGTGACCGTCACGTAACCGATTTCCCGACCTTGCTGGATCACCGACTCGCGCTGGTTGGTGGTCAGGATGCGCGGGTTGGAGATCACCTCGCCGCGCTGCTGTTCCTGCATCGCCGACAGTTCAACGTCCAGGTTGAAGTTGTTGCCCAGCAGCGTATAAGCCAGGCCTGCCGCGCCGATGCCGGAAACGGGAGCCGCCGGCAGGTTAAACATCAGATTACGTGGCGTTCCGGTAGCCGTATTGTCTTCTAGGTTGCCACTGATTAGATGCGTGCCATTGGTGGCATCGCGACGGCCACCGACACCGAAGCGTGCACCCAGGTCGCGCGCATAGGTTTCGGTTGCAATGACGATGCGCGACTCGATGATCACCTGGTCGACCGGCCGGTCCACTTCGTTGATCAGCTTGCGCATTCCCTCGACCTTCTTGGGAATGTCGCTGATCATCAGGGTGTTGGTGCGCTCGTCGGCAACGATGAGGCCCCGCGGCGATAAAAATCCATTGTCGCCTGTGCTTTGTTGATTGTTGCCTCCCCCGCCCGATTGCGCGCCGGTATTCCCGCCAATGCCCTTCGCTTCCGTCAGCGCCTTGTAGATCGCGGTGGCGCTGTGATAGTTGATGCGGAAATACTCGGTGACCGTTTCCTGGCGGTTTTCGAGATTGATGCGAGCGTCTTCTTTGTCCTGCTCGTACTTGGCGATTTCAGGCTGCGGGGCGACCCAGATCACGCTGCCGCTGCGACGCTTGTCCAGCCCCTTGGCCTGCAGGATGATGTCGAGCGCCTGGTCCCACGGCACGTTGACCAGACGCAAGGTGATGTTGCCGGACACGGTGTCGGACGCCACGATGTTCAGGCCCGACTCTTCGGCCAGCAACTGCAGCACGGTGCGAACCGGCACGTCCTGGAAATTGAAGTTGACCGGGCGGCCGCGATAGTTGCGGTTCTCCGCCTTGCTCGCCACGGCCTGCGCGGTGCTAGCAATGGTCGATGAGAGCCCGCCCTGCGCGACTTGCGGCGCGCGCGGCATGATCTCGACGATGTACTCGCGCCCCCGCTGGTAGGCCATCGACTCGAACGCACCATTGGTGCCGAGGACGATCCGGCCGCCATTCGCGTCATTGCGGGAGTCGATGCTCTGCACCGGCGTGGCGAAGTCGGCGACGTTCAGGCTGCGCGCCAACGAGGCCGGGATCGCGCTGCGGCCCAGATCCACCACCACGCTGTTGTCCTGGTTGCGCAGGTCGGGCGCGGCACCCTCGCCATTGAAGCTGATGACCAGCTTACCGCCGCCGCCTTCGCTGCGCTTGAAGTCGATGTTGGTGACCGCCGCGGGCGTTTGGGCCGTGGCAGCCGGCGTTGCGACAGCGGACGGCGGCGCCGACTGGGGCGCGGCATGGGCCGTGGCCGCGCCCAGCCCAAAGATCAGGCCTGCAAGCAGCACCGGGGTCGGGCGGCGATTCTTGGAAGACAACATGCGGATGTCCCTCATCATTAGTTCTCCAGCGCGATCGAGGCCGGGCGTTCAAGCCAGCCGCCGGCGCCATCCGGCACCAATTCGATCAATTCGATATGGTCTTCATAGACCGCGACCACGCGGCCATCGCTTTGTCCCACGTAAGTGCCCGGGCTGACCCGATAAGTGACCTTGTCAGGTCCCATTATCAAGGCCACCAGATTGCGCCCACCACCCAGCGTCCCGACCATGTCGAGCGCATCGAGCGGGAAGGATTCAAGCGGCTGGCGACGACGATTGGAGTCCGGGCGCATGCCACCGCCGTTGCTCTCCACCGCGTTCACGTCGAACGGATCGCGGAAACCGCGTCCATCGAACTGGAAGGATTCAAATGGCTTGATGACCGGGATCGGGTCCAGAGGCGGCGCAGGACGGGCGCGCACCTGCGCCACCCATTCCACCAGGTTCGGGGCATCGCCCGGCGTGTCGGTGACGGTACGCGTGCAGGCCACCGTACCCAGCATCAGGGCGGCCAGGGCGCTTGCGCGGATCATGTCGACGGATTTGCTCATTTCTTCTTCGCCTCCGCCTCTTTGGCCTTGGCGGCGGCGGCCGCATCCAGCGCCGCCTTGTCGTCCGGATCGTTCTCGTCAAGATAGCGATAGGTCTTGACCGTGCCTTCCATCACCAGGCCGCCACTCTTGTCCTTCGGTGTCAGCGCGATGTTGTGCATCGTCATGATCACCACGCGCGGCAGCGAAGCCACGCCGCTCATGAACGCGCCGAACTGATGGTAATTGCCGACCATGCGGATCTGGATCGGCTGCTCGGCGTAGAACTCCTGGGCCACCTCAGGCATCGGCTGGAACAGCTCGTTGCGGATGCCCGAAGCGAGCGCGGTCTGCGAAATGTCCACGATCAGGTCCGGCATCTCGGTCTTGCTGGGCAACTGGCGCAGCATCTGCTGCAACTCCTGCTCCATCTGCGCGAGCTGCTGCTTCAGCGGCTCGAGGTTGGCGGCCTGGCCCTGCTTTTCCTCAAAGGTCTTACGCAAGCCAACCTCTTGTTCATCAAGTCTCTTCAGCTCTTCCTGCTTGCCGCGGAAGACGAACAGGTAGGCCAGCAGCAGGATGAAGACGGCGACCACGCCGGCGGCCACCAGCTGCATGTTCTGCGGCCAGTTGGCGATGTTGTTGATGTCTAGTTTGCGGCGGGTACTCATTGCTGTCCCTCCGACCGGGCAGGTGCTGCAGGCGCAGGTGCAGGTTGTGCAGATGCGGGTTGTGCAGGCGGCGCGGCGGCCGGCGCATTGGCCGGGGCGATCACCGGCTGCACGGGCGCCGGTGGCGCCGGCGCCGGAATCGGCACCGGATCCGGCGTGATCGGCGCGTTCGGGTCACGCGGATCGCTCGGGTTGGCCAGGGTCACCGTCATCGTGAACATGTAGGGCAGCAATGCCGCTGCCGAGCCGGCAGGCGGCGCGGTGCCATCTGCCTGGTTCGGCTGCGCGCCGGACTCGACCTGGCTCGATTCGATCACGGTGACTTGCGGACTCTTCATCCAGCCGGAACTTTCCAGGTTGCGCATGTAGCTGGCGACGCGTGCATTGGACTGCGCGCGCCCCACCAGGGTCAGCTGCTCGCCTTCCTGCTTGAGACCAGTGAGCACCAGTCCGTCCGGCACGGTGCGCATGATGGCATCGAAGAGGTGGACCATCTTGTAGCGGTCGCCCTGCAGCTGCTCGATGACTTCCTTGCGCGCCAGCAGCGACTGGTGCTTGTTCTTGAGTTCAGCGATGTCGGCGATCTGCGCCTCGACCTTCTTGGTTTCGGTCTCGAGGTAGGCATTGCGATTCATCTGCCCCGAGATCTGGCCATTGAGATAGGCCCAGATCAATCCGGACAGCAGCACGCCGACGCCGACCGCGCCGGCCATCATCATGTAGAACTCTTGCTGGCGCTGCTTGCGGCGCTCCTCGCGCCATGGGAGTAGGTTGATCCTGACCATCAGTCGAAGCTCCTCAGTGCCAGGCCGCAAGCGATCATCAGCGCGGGCGCGTCCTGCGCCAGTGCTTGCGCCTGCACGCGCGGGCCGAGTGT
>JACSSF010000091.1 GCA_014879375.1 Lysobacteraceae bacterium | reverse complement strand
GGTGTCCGGCCAGATCAAGTCGATCACCGACTTCGGCATCTTCATCGGCCTGGACGGCGGCATCGACGGTTTGGTGCACCTGTCCGACCTCAGCTGGAACAGCAACGTCGAAGATCTTGCCCGCAACTTCAAGAAGGGCGACACGGTGGAAGCCGTGGTGCTGGCGGTCGATCCGGAACGCGAGCGCATCTCGCTCGGCGTCAAGCAGCTGGAGCAGGACCCGATGGGCGGCTACGTCGCGTCCAACGCGCGTGGTTCCATCGTCAAGGGGACGGTGAAGGAAGTCGATGCCAAGGGCGCGACGATCGAGCTGGCCGATGGCGTGGAAGGTTACCTGGCCGCCCGCGACATCTCGCAGGATCGCGTCGAGGATGCCTCGCACGTGCTGAAGGTGGGTGAGGAAGTCGAAGCCAAGATCATCGGCACCGATCGCAAGAGCCGCGTCATGCAGCTCTCGATCCGCGCCAAGGATCAGGACGAGATGAACGAAACCCTGGCCGAGTACAACCGCAGCACCACGGACGCTTCGAGCGGCACCACCCAGCTGGGTGCGCTGCTGCGCGAGCAGCTTGGCAAGTCGGAGTAATCCACCTCGCTAGTCCCGGCGGCGGCCCGGTCACACGGGCCGCTCGCCACGGTTTGCCTGCGTCGATGTCGGCGCAGGCGACGCAAGAGCCCACGGAATGACCAAGTCGGAACTCATCGAAATCCTCGGCCAGCGCCAACGCCACCTGAAGACGGAAGACGTCGAGCTGGCGGTCAAGACGTTGCTGGAGATGATGAGCGCGAGTCTTGCCAGTGGCGGACGCATCGAGGTCCGCGGCTTCGGCAGTTTTTCGTTGCACTACCGGCCACCCCGCACGGGACGCAACCCCAAGACCGGTGATGCCGTCGCATTGGCCGGCAAGCATGTCCCGCACTTCAAGCCGGGCAAGGAACTGCGCGAACGCGTCAACGACGTGATGCCGCTTCCCGAAGAAGGCTGATCAACCCGTCGGTCGCCGGCGCGGGTATCCGCGCACAGGCTTAATGGTTAACATGCCGAATGGCCTTCGTAGAGCAATGGTTCTGGTTTGTCTTGTTGCTGCCCGCAGCGGCGGTGATGGGATGGGTGGTGGGTCGCCGCGGCGGTGAGCGCCATAGCGACAGCCAGGTCAGCAAGCTCTCCACCACGTATTTCCGTGGCCTGAATTACCTCCTGAACGAGCAGCCGGACAAGGCGATCGAGCTGTTCCTGCACATCGCGGAACTGGACAAGGAAACCTTCGAGACCCAGGTCGCGCTGGGTCATCTGTTCCGCCGTCGCGGCGAGGTGGATCGCGCCATCCGCCTGCATCAGGCGTTGGTCGAGCGCAAGGACCTCAGCGATGCGCAGCGCGTGCAGGCGCTCCTCGCCTTGGGCGAGGACTACATGAAGTCGGGCTTGCTGGATCGTGCCGAGACCGTGTTCACCGAGCTTGCCGCCATCGATCAGCGCGCGCCGCAGGCGCTCAGGCATCTCATCGACATCTTCCAGTCCGAGCGCGACTGGAACAGCGCGATCGAGAACGCGCACCGGTTCGAGGAAGTCACCGGCACGCCGATGGGCGAGCAGATCGCGATGTTCGAGTGCGAACTGGCCGAGCGCCATCGTGCCGCCGGGGATGTCGATGCCGCCCGGGCCGCGATCGCACGCGCCTATGCCGCCGACTCCAACGCGGTGCGTCCGGGGATGCTGGAAGGGCGTATCGAAGCCGTCGCCGGCAACCATGCGGCAGCGATCAAGGCGTTCGAGCGCGCCGCCCGGCATGACCCGGATTATCTGCCGGAGATCTTGCCGATCCTGCTGGAGAGCTATGAAAAAGTCGGCGATCTGGCCGGCGCCAAGCGTTTCCTGACCGAAATGACGGAGCATTACCGCGGCATCGCGCCAGTGCTGGCGTTGACGCGCCTGACCGAGCGCGAGGACGGCGTGCGCGCCGCGCGGCAATACCTCGGCAAGCAATTGAAGGACCGTCCTTCCGTGCGCGGCGAAGCGGCGCTGATCGAGTTGACCCTGAACGAAGGCACCGACCCGATGGCCACGTTGCAGGACCTTGGCCACATCACCGACCAACTGTTGGTGCGCAATCCGAGCTATCGCTGCAGCCAGTGCGGCTTCGGTGCACGTTCGCACCATTGGCAGTGCCCGAGTTGCCGCGCCTGGGGCACGGTGAAGCCGCTGCTCAATTACGCCGTGGTGTGAATATGCCGGATTGGGCGTGGGGCGTGGCGGCATTGTTGGCCACGATCATCGGGACGGGTCTGGCCCGCCGTTACGCGCTGCGTCGGCAACTGCTGGACCAGCCGGGGGGACGACGCAACCATCTAGTCGCCACCCCACGCGGTGGTGGCATCGCGATGCTGCTGGTGTTGCTGATCGTGGTCACGGCATTGGCGTGGCTCTATCCAGCCGATGCAGCAGTGATGGGGCTGCTGGGCGTGTCCCTCTTCCTGGTCGGTGGGATTGGCTGGTGGGACGATCATCGTCCGTTGTCGGTGGGCCTGCGCCTGGGCACTCATGCAGTGGCCGCGCTTTGCGTGCTGTGTGCCGGACTGTTGCAGGGCTGGCCGTTGTGGGTATCGATAGCGGGTGCGTTCGCCGCGATGGCGCTCATCAACATCTGGAACTTCATGGATGGCATCGATGGCATCGCGGCATCGCAGGCAGTCGTCATCGCCTTGCTGATCGGGCTGTGCATCGCCGTCCCATGGGCACCGTTCTCTTTTGCATTGGCGGGCGCGGCGCTTGGGTTCCTGTGCTGGAACTTTCCCAAGGCCCGCGTCTTCATGGGTGATGTAGGCAGCGGCGTGCTGGGCGTCGCCTTGGCCTGGGTCTGGTCTGCATTGACCGCACAGGACTGGCGGTCGGGACTGGTTCTGCTGTTTCCGCTCGGGCCATTTTTGGTGGATGCGGGACTGACGCTGGCCGGGCGGGTACTGCGTCATGAGCGTTGGTGGGAAGGACATTCATCGCATAGCTACCAGGTGCTGGCACGCCGTTTGCAAACCCATCTGCCAGTGACGGTGGGTTACCTAACAGTCAGCTTGGTGGGCGCCGGCATCGCGTGGCTGCTTTGCCGTTCCCAAGTCGGGAAGGTTTCTTTCATCTGGCTTGGGCTTTTGGCGTGGTATACGGCCTTGGTTATTATATGGAGGTCGGTGCGCAGACCTGCCGCCATGGACATGGTCGACCGGAGCAAGGGATGAGGCTGGATTTGCGAGAACGCTGGAGTGCGGCGCTGCCACGCTTGCTCGTCGTTGCCCATGACCTGCTCATGGTTGCCATCGTATGGTGCGTGTTGCATTGGCTCCGTTACAGCATCGTCGCCGATGGCGTCATGCCGACGCTCGACTGGACCCAGCTTGCCATCGTGCTGGGATTGCAGGCGATGGTGTTCTGGTGGGTGGGTCTGTACCGCGGTTTGTGGCGCTTCGCCAGCGTGCCGGACCTCGCCAATCTGATGAAGGCGGGGTTGCTTGGCGTGCTTTGCATCGTCATTGGCTTGTTCCTCTACAACCGTTTGCAGGGCGTCCCGCGTGCCGTTCTGGTGGTGTATCCGTTCGCGCTCGTCGCGGCGCTCGGCATGCCGAGGTTGCTGTATCGGGCATGGAAGGACACTACATTTGATCGCCGCCGTGATGCCGCGACCCGGGTCCTTATCCTTGGGGCAGGACGGGCGGGCGAGACCCTGATTCGCGACTTGTTGAGATCGGGCAACTATGCACCGGTCGGGATGCTGGACGATGCGCCTCGCCTGCGCGGCACGCGCGTGCATGGCGTGCCGGTGCTGGGCAAGATCGCCGAGGCGGCGGACATCGCCCGTGAAACCGCCGCCAAACTGATCGTGATCGCGATGCCGTCGATCAGCGCGGACGAGATGCAACGGGTGATCAGCCTGTGCGAATCCACCGGCTTGCCGTTCCGGATGGTGCCGCGCCTGCAGGATGTGCTGAGCGGACGTTCATTGCCCGGCCAGTTGAAGGAAGTCGCGATCGAAGACCTGTTGGGACGAGATCCCGTGCCGCCGGACTGGCAAGCGATTCGCAGTTGGTTGGGCGGACGCAGCGTGTTGGTCACCGGGGCTGGTGGCTCGATCGGTTCCGAGTTGTGCCGGCAAAGTGCACGCAATGGTGCTGTGCACCTCACCCTGATCGATCAGGACGAACTTTCCCTGATGCGCATGCAACAGGAGTTGGCGCGGGATTTCCCTGCGATCGGCTGCCTGCCGGTGCTCGGTGACTGCGGCGATCCCGCGGTGGTCGCACACGCGCTTCGCAAGCATCCGGTGCAAGCCGTGTTCCATGCGGCAGCCTACAAGCAGGTACCGATTCTCGAAGACCAGTTGCGCGAGGCGCTGCGCAACAACGCGATCGCCACCCATGTGGTCGCCAAGGCAGCGGTCGAGGCAGATGTCGGGACGTTCGTGTTGATCTCGACCGACAAGGCGGTGGACCCGGTGAACGTGCTGGGCGCCAGCAAGCGACTGGCAGAGCTGGCTTGCCAGTTGCATGCAAGTCAAAGCCAGACCCATTTCGTGACCGTGCGATTCGGCAACGTGCTGGATTCTGCGGGCAGCGTGGTGCCCTTGTTCCGTGAACAAATTCGATTGGGAGGTCCCGTCACCGTCACCGATCCTGAAGTCACGCGCTACTTCATGACGATTCCGGAGGCCTGCCAGTTGATCCTGCAGGCATCGGCGATGGGGGCCCATGACGCCATCTACACGCTCGACATGGGCGAGCCGGTGGCGATCCGCAAGCTGGCCGAGCAGATGATCCGTTTGGCGGACAAGCAGCCCGGCAAAGACATCGCCATCGTCTACACGGGCTTGCGGCCTGGCGAGAAACTGCACGAAACACTCTTCCATGTGGACGAGGGCTATCGTCCGACCAACCACCCCAAGATTCTGGTCGGCGAGACGCGCCGGATCGATTCGGAATCCTTGCAGCAGGCGATCAGCAAGATCCAGTCTGCGGTGACGGCATTCGACGAGTCGGCGTTGGCCGAGCTGGTGCATGATGCCGTGCCGGAATTCGCACCGATGACGCATGTCGAGGCGAACAATGCCCCTGTCATCGTGCCATTCCCCGGGCGGCGCAACCGCAGGAGCTGAGATGCGCGCACAACGTATCCGCAAGGCGGTCTTTCCCGTCGCCGGGCTCGGCACGCGCTTCCTGCCGGCCACCAAGACGGTGCCGAAGGAAATGCTGCCCATCGTCGACAAGCCGCTCATCCAGTACGCGGTGGACGAAGCGATTGAAGCGGGTTGCGACACGCTGGTGTTCATCACCAATCGCTACAAACACGCCGTTGCCGATTACTTCGACAAGGCCTACGAGCTTGAGCAGAAGCTCGAGAAGGCAGGCAAGGCGCAGCAGCTCGAGCTGATCCGCAACGTGCTGCCGCCGGGTATCACGGCTATCTTCGTCACCCAGCCCGAGGCATTGGGACTGGGGCATGCCGTTCTGTGCGCGAAGGAAGTGGTGGGGGACGAACCTTTCGCGATCCTGTTGCCGGATGACCTCATCTGGAGCCGCGGGGATGGCGCGCTGAAGCAAATGGCGGATCATGCCGAAGCCAGCGGACATGGCGTGATTGCCGTCCAGGATGTGCCGTTAGAGCAAACCCGCAGCTATGGCATCGTCGATGCACCGGGATTCGAGGGTCAGGTCGGCCGCATCAAGGCCATCGTCGAGAAACCGGCGCCAGATCAAGCGCCCAGCAACCTCGCCGTGGTCGGTCGCTACATCCTGCCGCCGACGATCTTCGGGCTGCTTGAAAAGACGCCGCGCGGGGCGGGTGGCGAGATCCAGCTGACCGATGCCATCGCGATGCTATTGGGCGTGTCCCCGGTCGATGCATTTCGCTTCCACGGCACCCGCTTCGACTGCGGCACGCATCTGGGTTTGATCGAAGCTACTGTGCGTTATGCACTCGATCACGAGCTTCTCAGCGGGCCGGCCAGGGAGATGATGCAATCCGCGCTGGATGAATTGGGCGTGGTGGAGACCTGACGAATATAATGTCGATTATCGCGTGATATATAGATGGCTGGCCCCCCCGTGGGGGGGGTATCCATGAAAGACACGATCAAATCCGTATTCGTGGGGAGCTGTCTAGCGCTAGGCATGATGTCCTCATTGGCCTTTGCTTCGAGTGATGACTCACGTGTCGAGACCACGAGTGTCCCAGCCATTCTCCAGAACCTGGACACCATTGATTCGGCCATGGCCGCCCAGGATCAGCGATTGGCTGGCTTGAGCGACAAGGACAAGCAGGACCTGATGGCGGAACAAACCAAAGTCCGCAAACTTTTGACTGGCAAGGGAACGTTGGACGAGCTTTCGTCGAGTGATCGCCATTCAGCCTTCAATTCGCTCGAGATGATCCACGGCATCGTGAACGGAACTCGCGAAGAGCGGGTCATTTGTCGCAGTGAGCATACGGTAGGTACCCATCGGCGGAAGACCAATTGCATGACGGCCTCACAGCGCCAGCAAGCCCGTGAGTTTGCACTCAAAATGATGTCCGCCAAAGGTTTTCTATTGCCACCGAGCGAATAATTTTTTGTAGTACTAGGCAATCTCGCGACTAGGGCCGAATGATCCGGCCCTCGTTTGTATCGATGGCATGACTTCAAAGCGCCTCGAAAATCCCCGCAGCGCCCATGCCGGTGCCGATGCACATCGTCACTAGGCCATACTTCTGCTGGTGGCGACGCAAGCCATGCACGATGGTGGCGGTGCGGATCGCACCAGTTGCGCCGAGCGGGTGGCCGAGCGCAATCGCGCCGCCGAGCGGATTGACCGTGGCCGGGTCGAGCTCGGAATCGCGGATCACGGCCAGCGCCTGCGCGGCGAAGGCCTCGTTCAATTCGATCCAGTCGATCTGGTCCTTGGTCAGGCCTGCCTGCTTGAGCGCCTTCGGGATCGCCGCGATCGGGCCGATGCCCATCACTTCCGGGCGCACGCCGGCGACCGAGAAGCTGACGAAGCGTGCCAACGGCGTCAGACCGTAATCCTTGATCGCCTGTTCGGAGGCGAGCAGGATCGCCGCCGCGCCATCGCTCATCTGCGAGCTGTTGCCGGCGGTCACGGTGCCACCGAACTGCGCATTGCGGAACACCGGTTTGAGTTTGGCCAGCACTTCCATCGTCGTGCCCGGGCGCGGGCCCTCGTCGGTGTCGGCGATGCGCTCGCGGGTCAGGATGCGGTCGTCGGACAGGTCGGGCAGGTGGCTGACGATGTCGTAGGGCGAGATCTCCTGCTTGAACTCTCCGCGTGCGATCGCGGCTAGCGCCTTGTCATTGGAGGCCACCGCGAATGCATCCTGGTCCTCGCGGCTGACGTGCCATTCCTCGGCCACTTTTTCCGCGGTGATGCCCATGCCGTAGGCGATCGCCACGTTCTCGTTGTTGTTGGCGAAGACCTGCGGCGAGAGCGCGACCTTGTTGCCCATCATCGGCACCATCGACATCGATTCAGTGCCGCCGGCCAGCATCAGGTCGGCGTGGCCGAGGCGGATCTGGTCGGCTGCCATTGCCACGGCTTGCAGGCCGGAAGAACAGAAGCGGTTCACGGTCTGCGCGGCGACCGTGTCGGGCAGGCCGGCCAGCAGCACGCCGATGCGCGCCACGTTCATGCCTTGCTCGGCTTCCGGCATCGCGCAGCCGATGATCGCGTCGTCGATGCGCGAGGTATCGATGCCCGGCGCCTGCGCGACGACCGACCTCAGCACGTGCGCGAGCAGGTCGTCGGGGCGGGTGTTGCGGAACATGCCTTTCGGCGCCTTGCCTACCGGGGTGCGGGTGGCGGCGACGATGTAGGCGTCCTGGATTTGCTTGCTCATTGTCGTTTGTCCTTGTCGTCGTCGCGGGTCAGTTGCGCAGCGGCTTGCCGGTCTTGAGCATGTGCTCGATCCGGGCCTGGGTCTTTTCCTGCTGCGCCAGTTCGACGAAATGCTTGCGTTCGAGGCGGATCAGCCATTCTTCATCGACGATCGAGTTGCGATCGATCTCGCCGCCGCAGATCACGGTGGCGATGCGCGAGGCGATCTCGTAGTCGTACGGGCTGATGAAGCGCCCTTCCAGCATGTTCACCAGCATCATCTTGAAGGTGGCGATGCCGACATCACCGGCGACGCGGATGTGGCGCGCGGGCAGGGGCGGGCGATAACCCGACTCGGCCATCGCGAGCGCCTCGGCCTTGGCGATTTCCAAGAGCTCGTAGGCGTTCATCACCACGCGGTCGGACGCGCGCATCAGGCCGAGTTCCTTCGCCTCCAGCGCGGAGGTCGAGACTTTCGCCATCGCCGCGCACTCGAAGCCCTTCTTGAGTTCGGCGAATACGTCGCCATTCGGGCCCGCGGCCTGCGAGGCGCGCACCGCGAACTCCTTCAGGCCACCGCCCGCCGGCAACAGGCCGACGCCGGCTTCGACCAAGCCAATGTAGCTCTCCAGGTGCGCCACGGTCTTGGCCGAGTGCATCTGGAATTCGCAGCCGCCGCCAAGGGCCAAACCGCGCACCGCGGCCACGACCGGCACCAATGAATACTTGATCGTCTGGCTGGTCTTCTGGAAGTTGGCGACCATCGCCTCGAACGCATCGACCTTGCCTTCCTTCAGCAATCCCAACGCGCCAGCGAGATCAGCGCCCGCCGAGAACGGTTCGGCCGCCTGCCAGATCACCACGCCCTTGAACTGCTTTTCGGCGATGCGGATGGCTTCCTGTACGCCGTTGAGGACATGGTCGTTGACGGTGTGCAGCTTGGTCTTGAAGCTGAGGACGGCGATCTCGTCGCCATCGTCCGCCCACAGGCGCACGCCCTCGTTTTCCCACACGGTCTTGCCTTGCTCGGGTTTTTCGCCGAGCACCGGGTCGGTGAAACGCTGGCGCTGGTACACGGGCAGGGTGGAGCGGGCGACGACCTTGTCCTGCGTCGGGCTGTAGCTGCCTTCGGCGTTGTAGACGCCCTCGCGGGCCAGCACCCATTCGGGCAGCGGCGCATCGCTCATCGCCAGACCGGCGGCGATGTCCTGGTTGATCCATTCGGCGACCTGCTTCCAGCCGGCGGCCTGCCAGGTCTCGAAC
>JACSSF010000108.1 GCA_014879375.1 Lysobacteraceae bacterium | reverse complement strand
CGTCGGCGACGAGGTGCGCGAGAGCCTGATCGCCGAAATGGACCAGGACGAGCTGGTCGCGGCGGTCGAAGATCTCGACATCGATGACCTCGCGGACTTGGTCGAAGACCTGCCTGACACGGTGATCGACGAAGTGCTGAAGTCGATGGACCGCGAGAACCGCGAGCGCCTCGAACAGGTGCTGTCCTACGACGAGGACACTGCCGGCCGCCTGATGAACCCGGAAGTGGTGACGGTGCGCGCCGACACCAACGTGGACGTGGTGCTGCGTTACCTGCGCCTGCGCGGCG
Source organism: Lysobacteraceae bacterium (assembly GCA_014879375.1). Taxonomy (GTDB): domain Bacteria; phylum Pseudomonadota; class Gammaproteobacteria; order Xanthomonadales; family Xanthomonadaceae; genus Solilutibacter. The sequence goes on along the minus strand of JACSSF010000108.1, from coordinate 8,944 downwards.
AGCTGCCCGACAACACCGACCACCTCTACGTCGTCAACAAGCGCCATCAGTTGATGGGCTGGGTCGCGCTGCAGGACCTGGTCACCCACGAGGCCGGCACGCCGGTCAACCAGCTGATCGATGACGAACTCGAATCGATCCACGTCGATGATTCCAGCGAGGAAGTCGCCCGCCGCTTCTCCGACAACGACTGGGTGTCCGCACCCGTGGTGGATGATGCCAACGTCCTGCTTGGCCGCATCACCATCGATGACGTGGTCGACATCATCCGTGACCAGGCCGAGCACCAGGCGCTGTCGGCCGCGGGCCTGGACGAGGACGAAGACCTGTTCTCGCCGGTCAGCCGCGCGTTCCGCCGTCGCCTGATCTGGCTGGGCGTCAACCTGCTGACCGCGTTCCTCGCGGCCTCGGTCGTGGGCCGTTTCGAGGGCTCGATCCAGCAGCTCACCGCACTCGCCGTGCTGATGCCGATCATCGCCGGCATGGGCGGCAACGCCGGCACGCAGGTGCTGACGCTGATGGTGCGCGGCATCGCGCTCGGCCAGATCGCCTCCAGCAACATCCCTACCCTCGTGTGGAAGGAAGTGCGCGTCGCAATCATCAACGGCTTGATCCTCGGCGCGGTGCTGGGCCTCGTCGTGCTGGTGTGGTTCCACAACCCCGCGCTGGCCGGCGTGATCGCCATCGCGCTGACACTCAACTTCACTTTCGCGGCGCTCGGCGGCGTGATGGTGCCGGTGACGCTCAAACGTTTCGGTTTTGACCCGGCGCTGGCCGGCGGCGTCATCCTCACCACCATCACCGACACGCTCGGCTTCCTCACCTTCCTTGGCCTTGCCACGCTGATCCTGCTGCAGTGAGCACTGACGCCACCGTGCAGCAGTTGCCCGGCCTCGCCATCATCGGTGGTGGTCCTGCGGGCCTCATGGCCGCCGAGACTGCGCGCGCTGCCGGGTTGGAAGCGGATGTATTCGATGCGATGGGCTCGGTCGGACGCAAGTTCCTGATCGCGGGCAAGGGTGGCCTCAACCTCACCCATGCCGAGCCGCGCCCCGCGTTCGATGCGCGCTATCGCGAGCGCGCGGATGACGTGGGCACATGGCTGGACGGTTTCGATGCCGATGCGCTGCGCGCGTGGGCCGGCGGGTTCGGCATCGACACCTATGTGGGCAGCTCGGGGCGCGTGTTCCCGAATGACCGCAAGGCCGCGCCACTCCTGCGCGGCTGGGTGCGCCGCCTGCGCGAATCCGGCGTGCGCTTCCACGTGCAGCATCGCTGGCTGGGGTGGGACGATGCGGGTGCGCTGCGTTTCGCCACGCCCGATGGCGAGCCGCGCTTCGATGCCCGCGCCACGATCCTCGCGATGGGCGGCGGCAGCTGGCCGCAACTGGGCAGCGATGGCACGTGGGTCGAAGCCCTGCAAGCTGCCCGCATCGACATCGCGCCTTTGCAGCCGTCCAACTGCGGCTTCGACGTCGGCTGGAGCGCGCACTTGTCCGAACGCTTCGCCGGTACGCCGCTGAAACCGGTGATCGCGCATTGGCGGGATGCCGATGGCATCGCACGTTCGTTGCAGGGCGAGTGCGTGCTGACCGAAACCGGCATCGAGGGCAGCGTGATCTACGCGATCTCCGCCGACCTGCGCGATGCGATCACCCGCGATGGCGAGGCGATGCTGTGGCTCGATCTAGCGCCGGGCCGTGACGTGGCGCGCCTGCGTGAGGCGCTGGCCCAACCGCGCGGCAAGCGCAGCCTGGGCGAACACCTGCGCCGCCAGACCGGCTTGGACGCGGCGAAGATCGCGTTGTTGTTCGAGGTGCTGGGGCGCGATGCGGGCAGCGACATCGGCCTGCTGGCACACACCATCAAGCGCCTGCCGCTCAAGCTTTTGCGCCCTCGCCCGATGGCCGAAGCCATCAGCACTGCAGGTGGCGTGCGCCTCGAAGCACTCGACGATGCACTCATGTTGCGCGCGATGCCCGGCGTGTTCTGCGCCGGCGAGATGCTGGACTGGGAAGCCCCGACCGGCGGCTATCTGTTGCAAGCCTGCTTCGCCAGCGGATTGCGCGCGGGACGCGGCGCGGCGGCGTGGCTTGAAGGAACGCGTTGAAAAGAAATGGTGGGCCGTGATGGGTAAGAGCGGGCACGCTTGCGAACCATCGGTTCGCGCCCGGTCGAACGCCGCGCTTTGCGCGGCCGGGAATCCATCACTCGGGATCTATCAGGGAAAAATGGTGGGCCGTGATGGATTCGAACCATCGACCAATTGATTAAAAGTCAACTGCTCTACCAACTGAGCTAACGGCCCACATGCGTCGCCAGACGCCCCGACCTTGCGTCGGGACGCGCATTCTACCCGATGTATCGCGTGTTGTCGGCGATGCCGGCCTCCACGAAACCCTGCGCGCGCAGGCGACAGGCATCGCAATGGCCGCAGGCGCGGCCGTCGGCATCGGCCTGGTAGCAGCTCACCGTCTGCGAAAAATCCACGCCAAGGCGCACGCCCTCGCGCACGATGTCACCCTTGGTCATCGACATCAGCGGCGCCTGCACGCGCAGGCCGCCTTCTTCCACGCCCGCCTTGGTGGCGAGGTTGGCCAGGCGCTCGAAGGCCTCGATGAAGGCCGGGCGGCAATCGGGATAGCCCGAGTAGTCGACCGCGTTGACGCCGCAGAAAATGTCCTTGGCGCCCAGTACCTCGGCCCAGCCCAGCGCCACCGACAGCATGATGGTGTTGCGCGCCGGCACGTAGGTGCTCGGGATGTCGCCGCCGCCGATCTCGTGACCGTCCTCGTCGGTCGGCACATCGATGTCATCGGTCAGCGCCGAGCCGCCGATCGAACGCAGGTCGACATCGACGGTCTTGTGCTGCGCGGCGCCGGTCATCTTCGCCACGCGCTCGGCGGCCGCGAGTTCCGACAGATGCCGTTGGCCATAGGCCACCGACAGCGCATACACGTCGAAGCCCTGTGCGCGCGCGATCGCCGCGACCACGGCCGAGTCCATGCCGCCCGACACCAGCACGACGGCGCGCTTGGCGGCCGTGTTCATCGGCCCTGCTCCTCGCCCCAGAGCTGCTTGTGCAGCTGCATTTGGAAACGCACCGGCAAGCGGTCCTCGACGATCCAGTCCGCCAGCGCGCGCGGCGCCACTTGCGTGTAGCTGGGCGAGAACAGCACCTCGCAGCGGTCGGCCAGGCCGTGCTCGGCGACGACCTGCTTCGCCCACTCATAATCCTCGCGCGAGCAGATGACGAACTTCACCTGGTCGCGCGGAGTGAGCAGCGGCAGGTTCTCCCAGCGGTTGCGCGCGACTTCCAGCGAGCCCGGCGTCTTGATGTCGACGATGCGGCTGACGCGTGCATCGACGTCGCCGATATCAAGGGCACCCGAGGTCTCCAGCGAGACGTCGAAGCCGGCATCGCACAACGCCGAGAGCAACGTGATGCAGCGCTTCTGCGCGAGCGGCTCGCCGCCGGTCACGCAGACGTGGCGCACGCCTTGGCTCTGCACCTCTTCGACAATCGCGTCGATGTCGCGCCACTCGCCACCGTGGAAGGCGTAGGCGGTGTCGCAATAGCCGCAGCGCAGCGGGCAGCCGGTCAGGCGCACGAACACGGTCGGCCAGCCGGCCGCCCGGGCCTCGCCCTGCAGCGAGCAGAAGATTTCAGTGATGCGCAGGCGATCCGCCGCGGGGGCGGATGCGTCGTCGATGTGGTTCATGCGGTGATTTTACTGCGTGCCGCCGGGGTTCAAGGGCGCGCGGGGTTCAGGCGCTGGCGGGCGGTGCGCGCCGCGTCGGTACCGGGATACTGGTCGACGACCGCTTGCAGGGTGGCGCGGCCGACGCTGTTTTCCTTCATGCCCAGCTGCGACAAGCCCAGCTTCAGCATCCCGCCCGGGGTCTTGTCGTGGGTTGGGTAGCGCTCCACCAGCACCCGGAACTGCTCGGCGGCCAACGGGTAGTTTCCGGTGACGTAGTAGCTCTCGCCGAGCCAGTACAACGCATTGGGCGCGTACGGGCCGTTGGGATAACGGGCGAGGAAATCGCCGAACTGGCGCGAGGCATCCACGTACTCCCCCGCCTTGAGCGCGTTGAGCGCGGTGTCATAGGCGGCCTTCTCGTCAGCGGTGGCGGGCACCGGCGCAGCGGGCGGCTTGGTTGACGTGGCCGGCACGCTGGCACCAGCCGATGCGGCATCGACGGGCGCATCGCCCGGCAATTCCAGCACTGGCGGCGGCTGGTTGGCTGCCTCCAGTCGCTGCAGGCGGGTATCGACATCCAGGTATTGAGTTCGCGCGGAGCGGGCGGTTTCCTCGTTCTGGTGCTGCAATTCCTCGATCTGTGCGCGCAAGGTGCTGACCTCCGCGCGCAGTTCGTCGATCTGCTTCAGCAGTTCCAGCGTGGGTGAAGGCGCATTCGCCTGCTGCTCGAGCGCGGTGACGCGGTCAGCCACGCTCTGCCGGCGTTGCGCCTCGGCGCCCGACGGCGACATCAGGCCCAGTGCCAGTACGGACAACAGCAGGAGCGAATGCGCTTTCATCGTTTTGAACCTCAGGGCACCGTGTAGTTGAGGTCGGCGCGGCGGTTCTGCGACCAGCAGCTTTCATCGGCCTCGCGGCACTGCGGGCGTTCCTCGCCGAAGCTGACCACGGTGATCTGGCTGCCGGACGCGCCTTGCGCCTGCAATGCACGGGCGACCGCATTGCCGCGGCGCTCGCCGAGGGCGAGGTTGTACTCTTGGCTGCCGCGTTCGTCGGTGTTGCCTTCCAAGGTCAGGCGCGCCATCGGGCGGTCGCGCAGGTACTTGGCGTGGCACAGGATGGCGTTCTGCGATTCTGGCTTGACGTTGTCGCTGTCCAGGTCGAAGTAGAAGGCGCGGATGCGCAGGCAGGCATCACGGTCTAGGTCGGCGGCGGTGTAGGCGCCAGGCGCGGGGGTGTAGGGCGCGGTACCGCCGGTGCCACTGGTGCTGGCGCCGGTGTCGGTGGCGGGCGGCGGCGGGGTTTCCTTCACCTTCTTGGAACAGGCGACGACGCTGGTGCACAGCATCGCGGCGAGGACGAGCTTGGGGATCGGGTGCATCGGTTTCTCCTTTCGTCGAGATGGGCTCGAGTTGCGTGGATCGATCAGCGGATCTGGCGGTACGGCGACCATGCCGGATCGCGCACGTCGCCGCCACCCACGGGCAGGCGTTCGCGCACGCGGCCATCGGCGGAGACGACATACAGGCCGCCTCGCGCGCCTTCTCGGCCGGCATAGACCACCATGCTGCCGTTCGGCGCGAAGCTCGGGGATTCGTCCAGCGAACCGGGCGAGAGCAGGCTCCAGCGCGCGCTGCCAAGGCTGGAATCAATCAGCGCGACGCGATAGCTGTTGCCGGCGCCCTGCACCACGGCGATCTTCTTGCCATCGGCGGACACGCTGGCATCAGCGTTGTAGCCGCCATTGAAGCTGACGCGGGTGGCGCCGCCGCCGCTCGGCGAGGCGCGATAGATCTGCGGGCGCCCACCGCGATCCGAGGTGAAATACAGCGAGCCGCCATCCGCGCTCCAGGTCGCAGCGGTGTCGATGCCGGACTGGTTGGTCACCTGGGTCAGCGATTTACTGCCGAGGTCCATCACGTAGATCTCGGGGTTGCCGCTCTTGGACAGCGTCATCGCCAGGCGTCCGCCATCGGGCGAGAACGACGGTGCGCTGTTGATGCCGGCGAAGGCCGCCACGCGCTCACGCTGGCCACCGGCGAGATCCTGCACGTAGATCGCGGAATTGCCGCTTTCGAAGCTCACGTAGGCCAGCTTGCGGCCATCCGGGCTCCAGGTCGGCGACATCAGCGGCGAGTTGGAACTGGCCACGCTGCGCGCGCCATGGCCATCGGCATCGGCCACCATGATGTCGAACTTGGCGGACTTGCCCAGGCCCTGCACGCTGACATAGGTGATGCGGGTCCAGAACGCGCCGCGCACGCCGGTGACCTTCTCGTACACCTCGTCGGCGATCTGGTGGGCGATGTCACGAAGCGCCGTGTCCGGCCCGCTCTTGATCAGGCCGATGAGGCGCTGCTGGCGGGCGACATCGAACAGTTCGTACTGCACGGTCAGGTCACCGCTGACCCGTCCGACCAGCAGGTAGTCCTGCCCCAGCGTGCGCCAGAACGGATAGTTCACCTCGTCCGAGGCGGTCGGGCGCTCGGCCATGTCGGCTTCGGGCAGGGTGCGGAACTGGCCGGAACGGGCGAGGTCGGCGCGGATGATCGCGGCGATTTCCGCGCCCTTGTCGCCGCTGAAAGGCACCACCGCGATCGGCGTGGCGGCGTCGCGGCCACCCACGAGATCAACCTCGGCCTGCTGGGCCTGGGCCAGGCCGGCAAAACCAAGTGCCAGCAAGATGAACAGGATGCGCTTCAGGGAGGCAATGGCCATGCAGTTCGGGGGACGGTGGCAGTTGCTGCAAGGTTAACGCGGGTCGGGCCCTTGGCTGAACATGGAGTTCAGCCAATCGTCATGAAGGCTGCAGCACCGCCGGTCAACGCGACGGGTAGAAATTCACCACGAAATCGCGCAGGTGCAGGTCCTCGTTGCCCTTGAGCGGCAAGGGGCTGGCTTTTTTCACTGCGGCCTCCACCGTGCGCTGGTTGGCTTCGCTGTACGGGCAGCCGGGCTGCACCTCGGCCGAGAGCACTTCGCCGCCCGGCAGCAACTTGATCCGGATGGGGCATTTCTGCCCGCGCGGAATGTCGTCCGGGCGCCGCCACTGCCTTTCGATTTCACCCGCGATGAGATTCAGCCATTCGCCTGTAGTGTCCTTGCCCCGCCCCGCGCCACTCGCCGGCCCGGGGGTGGAGGCCGCAGCCGCGCCGGCCCGCGCCTTGGCATCGGCCAACTGCTGTTCGCGCTGGGCCGCGAGCGCGGCGGCGCGCTTCTGCTTCGCCTCGGCATCCTGCTTGACCTTGGCATCGGCCTCCGTCTTCTGCTGGGCGGCGAGGCGCTTCTTCTCCTCGGCGGCCTGTTGCTGCTGTTTCTGCAACTCGGCCTGGCGTTCTCGGCGCAGGGCTTCCTGCTCGCGTTCGCGCGTCTCCTTGCTCAATGCGTCGCGACGCGCCTCATCCTGATCGCGGGTATCGGGCTTGGCCTGCGGGGTCTGCGGCTCGGGTTGCGGCAGCGTGGTGGCATCCTGCGGGTCGGGCTCGGGCAGCGGCTGCGGCGGAGGCGGCTCGACGATTTCTTCCAGTGCATCGGGCAGGGCCGGTTCGGGCGCGATGTCCTCGGCCGGTGTCGGCGCGGCAATACGCGATGCCAAGGCGTCCTGCATTTTCGCCGACAGGCTGCCGGCATCGACCATCTCGGCTTCCACCGGCGGGCCGCCGCCGGCCGGCTCGGCGTTCAATCGCGTCCATTGCAGGCCGATGAACACCAGGGCGAACAGGACGATGTGCAGCAGCAGCGCCAGCGCGAACGACTGCAGGTTGTCGGCGCGGGTTTCCCTCATCCGGCGTCACCTGTCCCGGTGCGCCGCGGCATGGCGCGCAAACCGGTCATTTCGTCGGCGTGCTCATCAGGCCCGCGCGCGCAACTCCGGCCTCGGTCTGTAGGGTGCTCAGCACGTCGTACACGGTCTGATAGGGCGCGTTGGCATCGCCCGCCACGTACACCGACACGTCGGGGCGCTGGCTGACGAACGCCTTGACCTTCGCCACCATTTCATCGCGCGACACCTCGCGATTGGCATCACCCTGCAAGGTGAGGAACAGGTGCCCGTCGCGATCCACGCTGACGATCACCGGGTCTTCCTTGCTCTGGATCGACTTCGCGGTGGATTGCGGCAGGTCGATGTCGACGCCCAGGTTGAGCAGCGGCGCGGTGACCATGAAGATGATCAACAACACCAGCATCACGTCGATGTAGGGCACGACGTTGATCTCGGCCTTGAGCTTGCGCTTCTTGTGGCGGCGAATGCTCATCGTCATCCGTCGTCAATCCGCCTGCGCCTGGCGCTGCAGGATGGAGGAAAACTCCTCGGAGAACGCGTCGTACTTCACGCTGACGCGCTCCACCTTGGTCGCGTAGCGGTTGTAGGCCCACACCGCCGGAATGGCCGCGAACAGGCCCATCGCGGTCGCGATCAGCGCCTCGGAAATGCCGGGCGCGACAGTGGCGATGGTCGCCTCCTTCACGTTCGCAAGGCCCTGGAACGAAATCATGATGCCCCACACCGTGCCGAACAGGCCGACGTACGGGCTGATCGAACCGACGTTGGCCAGGAACTCGAGGTTCTGCTCCAGGCCATCGATCTCGCGCGATGCCGTCGCACGCATCGCGCGCTGCGCGGCCTCCAGCTGCAGGCGGCCATCCTCGCTGCCGCGGCGGTTGCGCGACTTGTGGAACTCGCGATAGCCGGCTTCGAAGATCGCCTCCATGCCGCCTTCCTGATGACGGCTGGCGGAGTCGTACAACTTGCCGAGCTCGCCACCGGACCAGAACCGCTCCTCGAACGAATCGGCTTCGCTCAAGGCGCGATCCAGCACCTTCTTCTTGCGGATGATGATCACCCACGAGGCGATCGATGCCAGCAGCAGCAGCGCCATCACGATCTGCACCGGCAACGAGGCGTGCAGCACCAGTTGCAGCATGTCGAGGTCGCCGCCCGCAGCCTGCGCGGCGGCGGGCGCGCTCTGCGCGGCGACTTCCACCGGCGCATCGAGCGTCTGGGTGGTGACTTGCACGGCGGCGATCAAGGGCGTCATCCAGTATTCCTTCAGGGGCATTCGGGGGTAAGCCGCGCCAGCACGGCCTCGGGGATCGGCACCGGGCGGAAACGATCGGCAGACACGGCGGCGACACGCACCTCCGCGCCCACCAGCAATTCCTCGCCGCGACGCACTTCCTGCGCGATCACCAGGCTGGCACCGCGGCATTGTGCAAGACGCACGCTGACTGAAAGCCCA